>CAYYVR010000006.1:23431-40210 GCA_964475185.1 uncultured Clostridium sp.
TGGCCCGAAACTTGCCCGGAAACGAAGCTTACCACGAAGCTGAAAACGAAACTTTATGAAGTGCAGCCAAATAAACAGGTCCCATGGAAATTCCGGACGGGAAAAACAGCTGAAATTACAGCTGAAATAACAGTTGAAAAAAGGAACTGAAAATATTGAGTAATGAATCATTCGGACAGCGTGGATCCAAAGGAGCAATGCCGCCGGGTGCGAATCATTTGCAAATATGTGCGAATCAGTCGCAAGTATGAAAATCGGCCATGAGGGAGGCTGTTTCGTTATATAATAGACTTAATCCATACTGAAAAGGTCTGGATTAGGAGGAATGACACCATGAAACCAATCAATATTAAGTTATACGGCATGACCTGAGCCTCCTGTGCTGCAAAGATCGAACGTGAAATTGGGTCCATCGAGGGCGTCGAGGCGGCCTCCATCAATTTGCCCAATGAATCACTTCGGATCCTTGCACAGGAAGGCATCGGGGATGCCGTCATAGAAAAAGCCAAGCAGATCGTTCTTAAGCACGAACCCCATGTCCGCTTTCTGCCGGCGGACAGCCACAGCAAAGAGGCAGCTCACAGCCACAGCCACGGTCACGATGGAGATGAAACCGGTCCCTTTGGAGTGGACCTGTTGAAGTGGAATCTGGGACGGATCATCGTCTCTTTAGCGCTGTTTCTTCTTTCATTTCTTATCGGAAAGCCCTGGTCGGACTGGATGCTCTTTGCTGCCTACACTCTCTCCGGGTATGAGATCATTTCAGCAGCATTACGCAACCTGACAAGGGGCCTGGTTTTCGATGAGAATTTCCTGATGACCCTGGCCACCATCGGTGCTTTTGCCATCGGTGAATATCAGGAAGCCGTCGGGGTCATGCTCTTTTACATGATCGGTGAGTATTTCCAGGATCTGGCCGTTCATCGCTCCCGGCGAAGCATCAAGGACCTGCTGAATATCCGGCCGGATTACGCGGTGGTCATGCGGGCGGGGAAGCCCCTTCAGGTGACACCGGAATCCGTGGCAGTGGATGATATCATTCTGGTCCGTCCCGGGGAACGTGTCCCCCTGGATGGCATTGTTTTGGATGGCTATTCTCAGCTGGATACCAGAGCCCTCACCGGCGAATCCATTCCCAGAGAAGCACAAAGCGGGGATGAAGTCCTCTCCGGCGTGGTCAATCTGACGTCTGCGCTGACCATCCGGGTGTCAAAGCCCTATGGGGAATCCACGGTCTCCCGCATCATGGACCTGGTGGAGAATTCGGCCCACCAGAAAGGCAAGACCGAAAAATTCATTACCAAATTCGCCCGGATCTATACGCCGGTCGTCGTCGGTCTGGCCTCCGTCGTTGCCTTCATCATCCCCTTGATCTTATCCGAGCCCTTCAGTCCCTGGATTCGAAAGGGTTTGGTTTTTCTGGTCATCAGCTGCCCCTGCGCACTGGTCATTTCGATCCCGCTGGGCTTTTTCGGCGGACTGGGACTGGCATCGCGCAACGGGATCCTGATCAAAGGGTCCAATTTTCTGGAAGAACTTAAGAATCTTAAAACCATCGTCCTGGATAAAACCGGCACCATCACCCAGGGAACATTCCGGGTCACCCGGATCGAACCCGCCGAAGGTTATGAGGCGCAGGAGGTGCTGGAACTGGCTGCGCTGGCAGAGGTGGATTCACCCCATCCCATCGCAAAATCGATCCTTGAAAAACTGGGCGGGGATCTGGATCGCTCCCATCTCAAAGCCTCCGACGAACTGAGGGGGAAAGGACTGATGGCTGCACTCACGGACGGGACCCTGATTTATGCAGGGAATAAAAAGCTCATGGATGAGCTCTCCATCACCGTGGAGCCGCCCGTTGGCACCACCGTCTTCGTCGTCCGTCAGATCAGCGGCATCAATGAATACATGGGCAGCATCCTCATTGAAGATGAGATCAAGCCGGATTCGAAGCAAGCCATTCTGGATATGAAGAAAATGGGGGTCCGCCGGGTGATCATGCTCTCCGGGGATAACGAATCCATTGTCGCCCGGGTCGCTGAACAGGCTGGGATCGAAGATCACCGGGCCCATCTGCTGCCCCAGGACAAGGTCTTTGCGGTGGAAGAGATCACGCAGCTTCAGAACAAAGGGGACTTCACGGCCTTTGCCGGAGACGGACTCAATGACACACCGGTCCTGAAAATGGCGGACATCGGAATTTCCATGGGCTCCATCGGATCTGCAGCCGCCATTGAAGCATCTGACGTGGTCCTGATGGATGACTCGCTCCTGAAGATCCCCCTGGCCATGAATATATCACGGCTGACCAACCGGATCGTGCTGCAGAATGTGGTTCTGGCCCTGGGGATCAAAGTGGCGGTCATGATCCATTCCGTTTTCTTCACTGAAAACATCTGGCTGGCGATCTTCGCTGATGTCGGCGTGGCGCTTCTGGCTGTCCTCAACGCGTCCAGACTTTCCCGGATGGATCCCTCCTATCAGTCAGGCGATAACGAGTAAAGGAAAAGAAATCAAGGTAGTAAAAGGTGCCAGTTTCATTTGACTGGCACCTTTTTGAGCTGCTAAATCCTGGTGGTCCCCTGCACCACCAGAGAATCGGTTTGCGGACCGCATTGAACGACTGCAATACGTACTGCTGCAACAGTGCAATACCTGCTGAAACAACAGCTGCAATACTAGCTGCAGCGCCTGACCCAGATCTCTCCAGGGAAATCTACCAAAAGAGTGATGAAGTCTGTGCGCAGAGCATGGAGATGGAGTGAAAAATAAACTGAGATCCCTTTGAGTCTGTGATCAGGTTCCCAGCAAGCCGGGCGTGCAAGGATACGGTTGGACTGCAGCCATTTCTCCATTAAGACTAAACCGAGCATCTGATCTGGCCGAGAGGTCAATTTTTAATTCAGCAAGAGACGATCAATGGGAGAGGGGACCTACCCCATGGATAGAAGGAGGACGTAACGGAAAAAAGAAAAACCGGCTCGGAAGCCGGTTTTTCGAAAGTAAAGTGATTATTTTTTGTTCGGCCGTTTGAGTGCTGCTTCGTAATCTGCCGGTGAGTTGCGGATTCTGGAAGGATCTTTGAAGAAATCCTTGACCAGGTTGGCAACTACGCCGGAGAGCGCGATCAACGCGATGAGGTTCGGGATGGCCATCAGACCATTGAGTGTATCGGAAACAGCCCAGATCAGCTGCAGACCGCCGATGGCGCCGACAACGACACTGGCTACGAATACAACGCGGTAGGGCACGATGGCCTTGATTCCGATGAGGTATTCAATACATTTCTCACCATAGTAGCACCAGCTGACGATGGTGGTGAAGGCGAATAACAGGATACCGAAGGTAACGATGAGGTGACCTCCCGGGAATCCGGATCTGAATGCTTCGGATGTCAGGGCAGCACCGGTCAGTTCGCCGGATTCTGCTTTTCCTGATGTCAGAATGACAAGCGCTGTCATTGTACAGATCATGATGGTGTCAACGAATACTTCAAAAGCTCCCCATAAACCCTGGCGGACCGGATGGTCGGTGTGGGCAGCAGCGTGAGCGATCGGAGCGGATCCGAGACCAGCTTCATTGGTGAAGACGCCGCGGGCGATACCAAAACGCATTGCCTGCATCATGGTGTATCCGAGGAATCCGCCGCCGGCAGCCTTGAGATTAAAGGCGTTGCCGAAGATCAGACCAAAAGCGCGGGGGATCTGGTTGGCTTCGATGATCAGGATGACCAGAGCGCCAAGGATGTATGCGACTGCCATGAAGGGAACCATCTTTTCAGCGAACTGTCCGATTCTCTTGATTCCGCCGATGAGGATGACAGCTGCTCCGGCTGCCAGGACCAAGCCGACGACCAGCTTGTTGAAGCCGAAGGAGGATTCCATGGCGGCTGCGATGGAGTTGGACTGGGTCATGGAACCGATACCGAAAGCGGCAAGGGCACCGAACGCTGCGAAGAGAACGGCGAGCCATTTCATACCCAGACCGTTGGTGATGTAGTACATCGGTCCGCCTGCCCACTCACCGGCTTCATTCTTTTCACGGTAAGCAATGGCAAGGGTAACTTCAGCGAACTTTGTGGTCATTCCGATGATGGCGGCAAGCCACATCCAGAATACTGCACCGGGTCCGCCGGAAGCGATGGCGGTGGCAACACCGGCGATGTTACCGGTTCCGACCGTTGCGGCCAGAGCCGTTGAAACAGCCTGGAACGGCGTGATTCCGTCTGCGCTGGCTGCCTGCTTGTCGAAGATTTTCCCGAAGGTGTTCTTCATAACAAAGCCGAATTTCTTGTAGACGATGAAACCTGTGACAAAAGTAAGAATAAGTCCTGCGCCGATCAATAGGACGAGCATGGGGGGACCCCAGACTATACTATTGAGTTGATCATTGATGTTGGTGATCGTTTCTACCATAATGATACCTCCCTGTAATAAAATGTTTACATATAAATTATAATCAATAATTCGCCTCATATGTCTTGATATTTTATCTTTTGTAAAAGTTTACCAGTATCGCAAAGAATCCGGGGCAATGGATGAAAACAGAAAGGGGATTCTCAATGGAACCCCCTTTCTGTTAACAAATCAATTATGAACGAGATATTAATTGATAAAACATCTACAAAAATGGTCTGAAATCAGCACTTTCATCAAAAATAGTTTTGTATTGATGGGGTTTGTCAAGTGTTTTTTTACAGATCTGGCTTGAAATGCTGTAAATAGATCATATTTTCAAGGATCAGGGATCCCCGCCAGTCACGGAGAGAATCCGGATGCAGCGGTTCCTCGCCCCAGGTCCAGCTGACGGGCCAATATCCCTCGGGTCCTACCGAGGCTTCCAGGTGATCGCAGAAAAAATCTGCGATGTCACGGATGACCGGATAATAGGGGCTGTCCGGAGAATTCAGATAAAAAGTGGGGGTGGTGATATATTCTCCGGATCCGTAGATCGATGGGTCCGGGGCCACGGATTCCTGAATGAACCGGTGCATTCGGGAGAGGAAGCCGGCAGGCAGAAGGTCAGGCCGCTCAGTGAGCAGGATCTCCCCGGTGCGGGCAAAATTCGCCAGCTCGTGGGGGTCGGGTTGATAATCCTGAGCCATGAAATCATCCATGGCCAGATGGAGGATCTGCTCTGCCTTGCTGTATAGGTCTCTTCGCTGTTTTCCGGCCAGCAGGATAAAGGCCGCCAGTTCCACCGAGGGATTCCAGCCCCAGAATTCATTTTCCGTAGAGAAATGCCACCAGGGGGCGTGGGGCGCGTCATTGATCGCCGGGACTGTGGCAGGCCAGTGATGGTCATCGATGAGCGTCCCCGCCAGATAGTCCAGCACTTTTTCTGCCATCTGGCCCGCCATTTCCGGCATGCCGACTTCGCGCAGGATCAGTGTGGCAGACCAGGTCGCAATGGGCGTGGAGGCCGGTGTGCGCAGATCGGGTTCCAGACCGTGCCCGAAACCGCCATCCGGATTCTGGTAGGCGGCCAGAGCCTTTAAAACATTCTGCACATCACCATCTTCAAAGTGATAATACCAGCGGGCCACATCAAGGGCTCTGCCATTGCGGATGAGCCAGGTGCGGATGGAACGAAGCTTCTGTGTACTCATGATCGATTCCTCCTGATTATGATTCATGCTTTATTCATGGTGCGGACATGTACTGTGAATGAATGGCGCATTGGTCCTTATAAGTCATATTATAGGATATTTAGATGAATAATCCGTAAAGCATTACCGAAGGAGAACTGATATACTAAAATCACAGGCGAGGTGAAAGAAATGGCGATATTCAGCAAGAACAAAAAAACCAGTCCCATGGGCAATGTGACCATGGGAGCGGATCTGATCTCGGAGATCCTTTCAAAAACTGACGAGGAAATGGCGGAAATGGATCCCATCAATATTCTGCTCATCGGCAAGACCGGCGTCGGTAAATCGACGCTGATCAATCATATATTCCGTGAAAATCTGGCACAGACAGGGACCGGCGCGCCCGTGACCCGCCATCTGGAAAAGATCAGCAAAGAAGGAGTCCCTTTGAATCTGTACGATACCAAAGGACTGGAATTATCCGAGGAATCCCAGCGCACGGTGCAGTCGGAAGTCATGACGCTGATCAGCGATCTGGAAGCAGCCGGTGATCCGGCCCAAGCCATCCATTGCGTCTGGTTCTGCATCAGCAGCCTGTCCCGGCGGCTGGAAGAAACCGAGCGGATCTGGATCAACGCGCTGTCACTGATGCTGCCCGTGGTCGTGGTGCTGACCCAGGCCATCGACGAAGCCGGTGCCCGGGAACTGAAACAGTATGTCCTGGCGCAGTGTCCGCAGATCGTCGATTGCATTCCGGTGGTGGCCAGACCGTATGAACTGGGGCCCTATACCCTGAACAGTTACGGCCTGAAGGAACTGATGATCAAAACTTACCGTTCGATCCCGGATCAGGTCAAACCGGCTTTTATTAATGCCCAGCGGGTGGACATCGAAAAGAAAGCCGAACTGGCCAGACGCTGGGCGAAACGATTTGTCTATGAAACCTTTGCTGTGGGATTCATTCCCATTCCCTTTGCCGATGCGCCCATCATCGCCACATCGCAGGTCACCATGATCGCCAAGATCACTTCGATCTTCGGCATCTCCTATGACCGCGCCATGATGACCTCCGTGGTCGGTGCCATGGCCGGCATCGGCGGTGCCGTGGTGACGGGGCGGACCCTCACCACCAACCTGCTCAAGCTGGTGCCCGGGGCCGGGCTCCTTGTCACCGGGACCATATCCGGTTCGACGGCAGCGGGGATCACCCTGGCCATGTCCCGGATCTACATCAGTGCGCTGAAAGAAGTCAGCCGCCGGGAGTATTCCGGCGACAAAGTGGTGCCGGAGGAACTTCGTCATCTGGTCGAGATCGAAATGAAAAAATATATGGAACGCAATAAGCGCCAATAATCGGGCATCGGTTATTATCGATCAATCGTTAACTCGGCCAACGCCGGGGAGGAGAACCGCCATGACGAATCGAATTCCGGTATTGGAAACTCAACGCCTGATCCTTCGCCGGATCACCGAGCAGGATCTTGCGGATTTGTTCCGCATGAGGTCCGACCCCAGAATGATCGAATTCACGGACAGCCGCCTGGATACAGATCCGAAGGAAACCGGAAAATACCTCGCGGTCATGGATCAGGGCATCGATGATGGCAAATGGCTCCTGTGGGCCATTACCAGCAAAGAACAGGCAAGGTCATCGGGTCGGTTTCGATCTGGAATCTGGACCCTGCCAGAAAGAGCGGCGAACTGGGTTATGGGATCGTCCCTGAATCGCAGCACCAGGGCTTCATGAAGGAAGCCCTGGCTGCAGTGTACGCATTCGCTTTTGACCGGATGGATCTAACCGTCCTGGAGGCTTATACCGAAGAGGGGAACATCAACTCCGGGAAACTGCTGCTCAGCAGCGGGTTCAGCGAAACCGGGCGAGTCGATGATGACGGCGTATACAGCGACCGAATCTTCCATATGGTGATCTACCAGTTGAAGCGAAGGAACTGAACCATCAATAAACACCGCAGAGTGTGAGCTGCCAGGGCGGCAGACACTCTGCGGTGTATTGTTCTCATCAATGGGGTGCTTTTTTCGATCAGAAGGATCCCTAACCGAACATGGGGATCTACAGCAGTTCGATCCCCCAGCTGGCCAGTTCATGGATCATGGATTCAGGCCAGATGCTGCACTGGACTTCGCCGATGTGATACTTGTGGAGCAGGAACTGGCAGATCCGGGACTGACCGATCCCTCCGCCGTAAGTCAGCGGAAGTTCGCCGGCTAAAAGGGCCCGGTGGAAAGGCAGGTGCGCCCGTTCTTCCATGCCTCTGGCTTTCAGCTGTCTGGTGAGGACCTCTTCATCGACACGGATCCCCATGGAGGAGAGTTCCAGCGCATCATCCAGGACACTGTTGTAGAAGAGCAGGTCTCCGTTGAGGGACCAGTCATCGTAGTCCGGAGCCCGACCGTCATGGGGTTCGCCATTGGAGAGAGGGGCACCGATGCCGATGATGAAGACGGCCTTTTTTTCACGCACGATGGTCCGTTCGCGCTCCTTTGCCGTCAGGTCCGGATATCTGTCCAGCAGTTCCTGGCTGGTGATATAGGTCATCTCCTGGGGCAGCTGCGGGATCAGATGGGGATAGTCCCGGTGGAGTTTCTGCTCAAGATCCAGGAAAATCGAATAGATGATGTCCACCTGGGATTTGAGGTAATCGATGGACCGCTCGTAGGAAGAGATGACTTTTTCGAAATCCCACTGATCCACATAGATCGAATGGATCTCGTCAAGGACTTCGTCCCGGCGGATGGCGTTCATGTTGGTATAAAGCCCTTCGCCGAAGGTGAAGTCATATTTTTTCAGCGCCAGCCGTTTCCATTTGGCCAGGGAATGCACGATCTCAATGGTGCCGGCCTCTTCCATGTGGAGGGCGGAAAAGGCAACGGGGCGTTCCACGCCGTTGAGGTTGTCATTGAGGCCGGTCTGCCCGACGACGAACATGGGAGCTGAGACTCGAGTCAGATTCATCCGCTCGGCCAGTTCCGTTTCGAAATACACTTTGATTTTTTTGATGGCTTTCTGGGTTTCCTTGACAGTCATCTTTGGTTCATACCTTTCCATAGTTTGGTCTCCTTTTTCGATGTCACCCTGCGGGGATCTCGGCTGGTTGATTCGAGCAGGCATCGGCAAAAATATAAACAGCCTTTCGCTCCTGCTCACGATGTGTGTGAACAGGGACGAAAGGCTGCTTCCGCGGTACCACCCTGATTAGTTTTTTGAAAACTCTCTTTTCAGATACATTCATATCCTGATCCCAGATAACGGAGATCTTACCGTCAGAGACTACTTTTGAATTCATCCCTGAAGCTCCGGGCTGTTACTTTCCGCCTGCATATGGGTTCCGGACTTTCACTGTCACCGGCTCGCTGTTGACACATGCATCATGGAAGAAAGCTTCCCTTCATTGCTGTTATCCAATTATAGTCAGGGATGAATAATCATGTCAATACAATGTATATGTATACATTAAAAATTTTAAAGGTTTTTCCAAAGTTTTTTGCAATGCGCCCCGGCGTTCCCCGATCCTTTACGGATTGGGCAGGTCGTCACCGACAATGACCTGTTCATAGGGGATGCCATTGACATCCAGCAGATGCAATGCGAAATCGTCCATGCGATAGCCGACTTCATAATAGATCCTGGTGATGCCGGACTGGATGATGGCTTTGGTGCAGTGCAGGCAGGGGAAGTGAGTCACGAAAATGACGCAGTCCCGGATGGGGATCCCTTCCTTGGCGCAATAGCAGATGCAGTTGAGTTCTGCATGCTGGGTGGCGATGCAATGACCGTCGCGCATGGCGTGGCCCACTTCGGAACAGTGGGGTGTCTTTCGTCCCACAGATCCGTTGTACCCGGTGGCGACGATGCGGTTTTCCCGATTGACGATGATGGCGCCGACATTGGCCCGGTCACAGGTCGATCGCTCGGCGGCCAATCTGGCAAGATTCATGAAGTAATGAGGCCAATCCTGGCGGTCCTTTGGTTCAATGGTGCTTTTGACGTACTCATAACTGGGTAACATAAGGTCACATCCTCTGCCGTTTTTCCCATTATAACATGAAGGATACGTTCTTAAGATGTAACAATAATTGAAATAAATCGGAAAATCCGCAGTCAGCCGGGACAGGTTTGGTAGAATAGGGATAAGTTAAGTTCAATCATCAGGTTGGATCACATCGCCCGGAAAAAATCAGGTATAGCTGCACGAATGAGAACTGGATCACAATAACCAGGAAGGGGATCCCATGGGTAAAAAGAAAAACAGGAAGGACAAGAAAAACAAGAACAAAAAGGACAAGAAACAGAAGGATAAGAAACAGAAGGACAAGATGAAAAAGAAAGACAGACAGGATAAAAAGGACGAAAAGGAAAGGAAAGATCAGACCAGTCAGATCGAAGAAAATAAATTGAATCCCAGTTCGGGCCAGGCAATGGATGATTTGAGCTGGTCGGTTCAATCTGTCCTGGAGTCATCCGGACAGGGGCATGAACAGATCAGTCAGCATGTGCCGGATGAAGTGCAGGCAGATGATCTCAATGGCAATGATCCGGCGCAGGATGAACGCTATCAGACAGAGATGAGTCTTGAAAAACACGTTCAGGAACAGGCTGAAGAGCGCGGAACTGCTGATATCTTCAGGATCAGTCCGGAAGAAAAAATCGATTCGGAGTTTCCGGCCGAGATCCACGAGATCCTTGAAGTCAATGATGAGGATACGCTGGCAGAGCATCTTGCCTATCTGCAGCGTCGGCTGATGGCACTGAAAGTCCCGGTGATGATCATCCTGGAAGGGGCCTACGCATCGGGTAAAGGGCGCATCACCAATGAGCTCCTCCTGGGTCTGGATGCCCGTCATACGCAGTTCATCGAAACGCGTCCGCCCTCGGAGGAGGATCTGAAGAAACCGTTCCTTTCCCGTTATCTGGAAACACTCCCCGATTACAGGAAGTTCAATATTTACTACCGGAGCTGGTATGCGCTCTATAACTATTACAAGAACCGGATGACGGATAAAACGCACTATCCGAACCCGGAGATCCTGATCAATGAGATCAAAGCCTTTGAAAAATCACTGGCCGATGACGGCTATGTCATCATCAAGTTCAAAATAAAGATCGATCCGGAAAAACAGAAAGAAAATATCCGGAAAATGAAGGAATCACCGCTGACCATGTGGAAAGCCCAGGAGTTCGACAAAGATAACAATGAAGTCTATGTCCGGGAAATGGAAAAGATCATGAAGGTCACCGATGAGCCGTATGCCCCCTGGTACATCGTGGAATACACCAAGAAATCTGAAAGCACCGTGGAGGTCATGAAAAAGGTCATTGAGATCCTCGATGCCAGGCTCCGTCAGGAGGAATCCAAACCGGAGACTCAGCCCATGGACCGGGACGGGGATTTCACGGGCAGAACGGAGGGTCCTCTGACCCAGGTCGATCTGTCCAAAGAACTCTCCAACAAGGAATACTCCGAATTGCTCAAGCCCCTCCAGAAACAGATGCGCGAAGTCCAGCACGGACTGTATCTGGAACGGATCCCCCTGGTACTGGTATTCGAAGGCTGGGATGCTGCCGGAAAAGGCGGAGCCATCCACCGGATGCTCACAGAGCTGGATCCCACCAACTATACGGTCCACACCACGGCGGCACCCAATGATCTGGAGAAAAATCACCATTATCTGTGGCGGTTCGCCAATAAATTCCCCCGGGCCGGACACATCTGGATCTGGGACAGGAGCTGGTACGGCCGTGTGATGGTGGAGCGTATTGAGGGCTTTGCCACGGATGAAGAGTGGTCACGGGCCTATAATGAAATCAATAATTTTGAAAAAATGCTGACCAATTACGGTGCGGTGATCCTGAAGTTCTTCATTCATATCGACAAAGAGACGCAGCTGGAGCGCTTCAAGGCCCGCCAGAACAATCCCGCCAAGTCGTGGAAAATCACCGATGAAGACTGGCGTAACCGGGACAAGTGGGATAAATATATGGAAGCGGTGAATGATCTCATCGAAAAGACCTCCAAGCCGGAAGCGCCATGGCATATCATTGAGGGCAACAATAAGAAATATGCCAGGGTCCGGGTCCTGCAGGAGATCATCAAAGCCTGCGATGATCGTCTGGATACCATAAATATGGCCAAAGACAACGACAACGACAACGACAAGAAAAAGAAGAAGCAGTAACGCCTGACAAAAGGAAAGCATGACTCGGAGGAGCCATGCTTTCCTTTTCTGCGTGGGCTGATGAATGGCAGAAGATCGTGATGCCCGATGGGCCGTGCGGTACTGCGGGGATCATTTTCCGCCGGATAAAACGAATTCGGGGATCACCTCGAAGGTGCGGCGGAAATCCTGGTGATTGTAGGCAAACTGATCTTTGGCGAAGTGGATCATGGTCTGGGACTTTAACGGGATCGTCAGTTTGTTTTTCGAAAGCACGATCCCCTTGGGGTCGAACTCTTCCAGCGCGCCGTAGGCCACGGCTTTGGCCAGTTTGAGGATCAGTCCGATCTTGCGGATGATGCGGAGATCCCGCTGGGTCAAAAGGCGCTTGCCGAGATATTCCTTCAGGATATCATCGGATGAACTCATGGTGGCGCTGGATGCCGACAGGAGGATCTGCCTCTGAGAAATGCCGTGGATGGGGGCATTGAGAATGCTGTAGAACGTATTTCGATCCCGCTGGAAGAAGTTGATGCTTTTTCCTATGTCATTCAGATAGGTGGTGGTTTTCATCACTTTCTTCATATTCCTGAGATCCGGCTGTTGTTCGGCCAGTACATCAAAAATGGGTTCTGTGATCTTCCAGAGCGCTTCGCCGTCATAATCATCGGACATATGGTTCACGATGATATTGCGCAGGGAGAATTCAAGGACATCTGGGACAAATTTTTTGGATCCGAACAGATACTCGAACAGCAGTCCGTCGCGGACACCGGCGCCGGATACGAAGAGCTTTTCGCTGCCCAGATAATCCGACAGCGTCTGGATGAGGACCAAAGACCCGGTGAAAATATCGTCCCGGTCACGGGGGAGCCCGCGGGGCCGGGGGCCTGATCCGTTTTTCCAGTCCATGACAAGATCAACGATCTCCCGCAGGTCTTTTTTATCCATGGAATAGTTGTGAGCGATGAACTGCGATTGCTCTTTGCGCAGGCGGTCGATTTTGCCCGTGGTCCGAACAGAGCCGCCGATCCCGATGAGGGGCAGTCCCTGGGCTTTCCTCAGCCAGGGGAGCCGTGAAAACTGATCTTCGATGAAAACCCGCAGCCGGTTGATCTTTTCGCCGTTGACATCCATGGACAGGTCGAACATTTCCATCAGGGGGATGGACCCCAGACGAAGGCTCACGGATTCCACCAGCCGGCGGTTGTGGATGAGCATCAGTTCGGTGGATGACCCTCCGATGTCGAAGGCCAGCGCATTTTTGATATCCAGCGTGTTGACGCAGCCAATGTAGTCGTAGTAGGCCTCTTCCAGGCCGGACAGGATCCGGATCTCTGTGCCCAGCGCTTTGCGCGCTCTGGATAGGAACTGATCCTGGTTTTTGGCGCGGCGAACCGCTTCGGTTGCGACACAGATGATCTCCCCGACGCCTTTGCTCTGCATAAACTGCGCAAAATGATCCAATACCAGTATGCCGTAATCGATCCGCTTCTGATCCAGATAGCCGTCCGGCGTCATATCCTGACCGAGGCGGGCCGAATGCTTGATCTGATCGGTGATTCGATAGGACTGCCCCTTGATATCCATGATGACGAGCCGGATGGAGTTGGAGCCGATATCGATGATTCCCAATTTCATGTTGCCACTTCCTCTTTGCCGCTTTTCCCTCATTATAAATTAATCAATGAAAAAAAGGGAAACAAAGCAATAATTATTCCTGTCTGGGAAGCGGTCCGGCCGACAGGGATCCGCCCCGCTCACTGCTCGGGGGAAGTGCAGGCCGGTGAGGCATCAAATGGCCGGGGCATCCCGTCAATTTACCTATTATTAACATCTGATTCAAGCCGTGATGTTAGAATATAACTAATAACGGTATGCGTCCTTCACCACGCATACAGCAGGAGTGAACATGGAAGACTTGATTTTGACGAGTGAAAATTACATAAACCGCGAATTATCGTTTCTGGAATTCAATCAGCGAGTCCTGGAAGAGGCCAGGGATCTGAGCAATCCATTTTTTGAACGGTTGAAATTCGCATCCATTGTCACGTCCAATCTGGATGAATTCTATATGATCCGCTATGGCTCCTTATCCGATCAGATCGCAGCCGGCCTGGAAAAAACAGATCCTTCAGGCCTCACCCCCCTTGAGCAGACACAGGCCATCGATATCCGTTCCAGAAAACTTCAGGAAGATCTCTACGAGATCTACAACAGGGAACTGATTCCGGCTGCCGCAAAAATTAACTTTCAGATCAGGACCAGAGACAATCTGAAAGCCGATCAGCTCAAATACATCAATCAATTGTACGAAGACAGCATTTTTCCAGTCCTGACACCCATGGTCATCGATTCATCCCGGCCGTTCCCGCTGATCATGAACAATACCCTGAATATTGCCCTTCACCTGATGGATGATGAGGGCCGCACCTTCCTGGGAACGGTCCAGGTGCCTTCCGTCCTGGAGCGGTTTTATACGATCCCGGCAGCGAAGTCCAAGAATATCATCCTTCTGGAGGACATCATCAAAGTTCATCTGGCCAAATTGTTTGATGCCTACTCCATTCAGGACATGGCCTGCTATAAAGTGACCCGCAACGCGGATCTGGAGTATGATGAGGATGATGCCCAGGATCTTCTGATGGTCATCAAGGAAACGCTGAAGCAGCGTAAGTGGGGCAGAGTCCTGAAACTGGAAGTGGAACACGATATCTCCACTGAACTTCTGGAATTGCTCATCGACCGGTTCGAGATCGATGAATCCAATGTGTTCCGCCTGGATGGTCCCCTGGATCTGACGTTTTTATCAAAAATAGCCGGGCTGCCCGGCTATGAGACCATGAAATTTGAAAAGATCAACGCGCTGCCGGTACCGGAACTGACGATGTACCCGGATATCTTCAAGTCGATCTCCAAGCAGGATATCCTGATCCACCACCCCTATGAAAGCTTCGATTCCGTCATCAAGCTGGTCAAGACGGCGGCCAAGGACCCCAACGTCTTGGCCATCAAGATGACGCTCTACCGGGTCTCCGGCAAATCGCCCATCGTTGAAGCCCTGGCGGAGGCGGCTGACAACGGAAAGCAGGTCACCGCACTGGTGGAACTGAAAGCCCGCTTTGATGAGGAAAACAACATCAACTGGGCCCTTCGCCTGGAGAAAGCCGGCTGTCACGTGATCTACGGGATCGTCGGACTCAAGACCCACAGCAAGGCGCTGCTCATCATTCGCCGTGAAAACAACAAGATCAAACGGTATGTCCATCTCGGCACCGGCAATTACAATGATGTCACTGCGCGGCTCTACACTGATATCGGCCTGCTGACCATCAACGATGAGATCGGCGAAGATATCTCCAGCATGTTCAACCGGCTGTCCGGACAGACCCAGATCAAGGGACTGAACAAAGTGTCCATGGCGCCGGATTCCATGCGCGAAAAATTCAATGAACTGATCCAAAATGAAGCTCGCAATGCCCGTCAGGGGAAAAAAGCCAAAATCATTGCCAAAATGAATTCGCTGGTGGACAAGGAGATCATCAAGGAACTCTATAAAGCTTCCATGGACGGTGTTGAGATCGAACTCATCGTCCGCGGGATCTGCTGCCTCAGACCCAACGTCAAAGGCTTGTCGGAAAACATCACAGTTCGCAGCATCGTCGGCCGGTTTCTGGAACATTCCCGGATCTTCTACTTCCATGACAACGGGAAGGATAATTATTTCATATCCAGTGCCGACTGGATGGAACGAAATCTGAACAAACGCATTGAACTGCTCATTCCGGTGGAAGACAAGCGATGCAAGGAAAAACTGAGAGAGCTTTTGAGCATCACCCGTTCGGATACGGCCAAAGCCCGGATCCTTCTGTCTGATGGAACCTATCAGAGGGTGGAACGAAAAGGCGACCCATTCAATTCACAGGATGCCTTTATAGAACTGTCTCAAAAGCGATTTGATAAATTCAGAAAAAAATATGGCAAGGAGAACGTGGAAGATGAAGATTAGCTTATGTAAAAACAGCAAAGATGTGGATCAGGCTGCCAAGTTCCTGGAGCGGAACCTCCGAAAAGTCAAAGTTGAAATCAAGGGATGCATCGGCCAATGCGATGATTGCAAGAAAAAACTGGTGGCAAAAATAGATGGAAAAGATATTCAGGCCAAGGATGCCTACGGCCTACTCAAGGAAGTCAGGAAAATCCTGAAGAAGAAAGATAAACTTGAATATCTTGATGAAGAAGCCATGAAGGAAACGAAGAAGCGCATAAAGGCTGAAAAAGACAAAGCGAAAGCTGAAGGTGAGGACAAAGCCAAAGCCAAAGACAAAGACAAGGACAAGGACAAAGACAAGGACAAGGACAAAGACAAGGACAAAGACAAGGATAAAGACAAAGACAAAGACAAGGACAAAGATAAAGATAAAGAAAAAAAGGATAGGGAGAAGGAAAAACAACCTGCCCCTGAGGAAAATAAAGACAAAGGAAAGGATCCTATGAAAAATTCAACTGAAAAAAATGATGAGAAGGACAGGAAGCTGCCAGCGGAAGGCCCCATCGAAGCCAGGATCGTGGGGGATGAGGTCGTACTGACGGTACCCAATGAACAGTTTTCACTGGATCACATGAAGATCTCTTTGAACTTCGGATCCTTCGGAGAACAGAATTCCACTTATGAAGTCGTGAAAATCAATAAGTCTGAAGAAGAAAAGCAATCTGAACAAAAAGCAGCCCGGGAAGCTGAAAAAGCTTCGGTCATGGCTTTCAGCGCGCCGGACCTGGTTGTGGATGCAGATAAATCTGAAACGGATCCTGAATAGGATCGGGCCCAAACCCTTCAGAACTCCTTGTCGAGACTGCCTTGCGGCAGTCTTTTTCTGTGGTATAGAAAATTATACAATTCCGGATTTTTCTCAGCCTGCTTACTACCTACGTTCCCGAACAATGTAACGATGGAAAATTAAAAAAAGTGTTGAAAGTCAACGATTTTCGGCACTTTTTTCTTGACTTTATCATCG
>CAYYVR010000007.1:0-1255 GCA_964475185.1 uncultured Clostridium sp.
TAAAATGACTCTTATGTTTTTAGGTTAAAAGCGACAAATTCATTTGCGATTGACAGGTTTTAGGTTCCGCTTTTTGTAAATTCAAGGTACTATATGAATAGGCAAAAAAGCCCTTAACAGGCCATCTCTTCAAATCGAGTTAATAATATTAGGATATGATTAAGTATGAAAGCAACTGCAGGAGGAAATTTAGCAATGAACGAACATTCCAAATCAAAAACCGATTATCTGAACAGTGCAAACAGCGTCACATCAGCCTTGGCTTTGTTCTCACTGGTGGCAGCTGTCCCAGGCGGGATCCGGCTTTTCCGCTTCCTCATGGATGCCCGGGATGACGTCATCGAAACCTCCAATCTTCTCGGAAGCGGCGGTCTGATGCTTCCCGGACTCGATCAGACCATCGGCGAACCCTATGTGAGCCTTGGGATCCTGATCCTTTCGGTGGCGATCCCGGTCCTGATCTTTTTATTTCTGCTGCTGAAGAAGCAGGGATTGAAAGACGGCAGAACCGGAACAGGCCTGTACTGGGTCATCGCCCTCCTGGGCATCCTGGGGATCCTTCTGGGCACTGGCCTCGTTGCGAACCTTTATCCCGCAGATCCCACTGCGGCGGTCAATTTCCAGACTCAGCCGGAAAATCTCTTTGTAGCAGGGATCTCTGCCATTTCCATCATCACTGCCCTGGCTGCAGCCATCCTTGTCGGAAAAGCGGCCAAGGCCCCTCTCGACATGGAAGATGAAATCGAAGACGAGGACGAAGACATCACGTTTCAGATCGTTGACCGCAGGGAACCGGTCATGACCTCAGCCGACCCGATCCAGACGAAAACCGGTTTGACCGGTTCTCCGGTCAAACCCTCCTCTGTGAAAAATGTCCCTGTTTCAGCTCAGACTGCTGCCTCAGACGCTCAGGTCCGCGCAGCAGTGAAACCCGGCGAACCGGCGCCTGCCAGAGGAGCCGTTCCATCCAGTGAGCCCGTTTCGGTCAAAGAAACCGTGCTTCCCTCAGATTCACCACAGCCAAAAAAACCGACCCGGACAACGGCTGAAAAAGCTACGGCTCCAGCAGGGGAAACGGTCCCGGTCAAACCGGCAGCCGCAGGCCCTTCGCTTTCCGGGAAGACCCCTGCCGCTGATGTCCCAAAGACAGCCGCCGCCATCATGGAACGCGACTTCGGACATTCAGAGGATCTCCACCCGGCTGCAGCTCCCGTCCGTGAAGAGAACCCAGTCCAGACCGCGTCTGTGAAAGCAG
>CAYYVR010000007.1:1355-4236 GCA_964475185.1 uncultured Clostridium sp.
CTGTGAAAGCAGTTCCTGTGAAAGCAGCACCGACGGCCGCCAGGGCCAGTTCCTCCACCGCCGGATCAGCTCCGATCACCCATTCCCAGGCCAAATCAGCGCCGGCTGAACCCAAGGAGCGGGAACTGAAACGTAAGCTCATCGCCTACCCGGGAGATGATACCAAGGTCATTTTAGTCATTCGTGAATACCGCCATGGAAAATTCGTCCGGGAATGGTCAGAGATCCGGCTCAAATCTGATTTCACAAAACCCAGACGGCCCCGTTCCTGATCCGGATTCAGAAGTTCAGTTTTCGGATTCAGGATCTGATCATTCCGACCATCAGACAGGATCGCGATCATAATGATCAGATCCTGTCTGTACTCATTCAGCATCAAATCTCTTCCCGTCGATCGGGGCAGGCTCCAGGTGCATCGCCTGCCCTGGTCCCTTTCCATCAGTGAGGTGATCCCGTCATGGAACAAAAACATCAAGCCATTGAAATCATTCTGAAACAGTGCATCCTTTGCCGCATGTGTGAGATCACCTGCCCCGAAAAGGTCATCACTGTGGATAAAACCACCCGGACGTGGTCCATTGACCATTCAGGCTGCACCCTGTGCAGCGCCTGCATCCAGGCCTGTCCCAGGGATGCCCTGACTTGGGGTGATCCCGCCGGACCGAGCTGGTCGGAAACCGTCCCTGCTCCCCTTCCCACCAAGCGAAAAGCCTCAGCCAGAGCGGCCGGACGGGGAAAATCATGACACGGTTCCCTCGGACCTGATTCCTGACCGCGGACGCTCCGACCGGACCTGAACCAAAGGCTCCCGAACTTTCGGGAGCCTTTGGTGTTTTATTGGATTCCTGTGCCAGCAAGGGATCTGGGGCCCGGCCTGCTTTCACTGGCTGCTTTCACCTGCTGCCAGATTCCTGCCCCGGAAGGATCGCGATCTGCCATCGCTGGATCTGTCCGATCGGGTGGATCTTCCTTCAGGTCGCGTTCCGTTCGATTCGGACGATCGATCCGGTTTGAATGCTCAGGGTTTGATCTTCATCATGATTTGATCCTTACTTGATTAGAACTTGATCTGATCCTTACTTGGTTTGATCCTTACTTGGTTTGATCCCTAATGGTCAGGTCCTTATTGGGTGTGGTCCGGATCATGGTTCGATTTTCTCCAGCAGGACCAGCCCGGAAGGATCGGGATCGACCCGGACGGTCCCGCCGGTCACCCGGTAGCCTTTCATGGTATAGGCATCGCGGATCAGATCCCCGTCGCCGAAGGCGGCGGAAACATCCAGGATCGCGCCCGGGATCTGATCCATGGCCACCAGGACCGTGTTGACGAGATCGCCCTGTTCATAATCCCGCTGGAAAATGAAGGGTTCCCGGCTGATCTCCGTGTGGCTTCCGGCACCCACTGCCAGATTCCTGGCCCGGAAGGATCCGAGCTTTTTGAAATGCTCATGGACCTCCCGGTCGATGCTGTCCCAGTTCATGAAACCGCGGGTGCCCATGGTAAGATCCCGGCCGGTGCTGACATAGGGCCGGCCGGTCTCATCCCCGTAGAACACTTCCAGTCCGCCCGGCAGCAGCAGCAGATAGGTCAGGCCGTCCCTGAGCTTCTTGCGCGGGAACAGTTTGGTGTCATGGCTGGAGAGATAGGACAGGACGTTGGTGCCCTGGGCGCTGAGCGTGTCGGCATAGCGCTGGAAGACCGCCGGCATGGTCTCACTGCGGTAAGCCGGGCCCTCAAAGCTCTCCCCCTGCAGCGTGAAATTGATGAGGGCATCAAAGCCTTGCTCATAATACTCGTTATTTTCCAGACCCTGGCCCCAGACTTCCCCCACCATGAAGAAATCATCGGTGAAGTCGGCGCCGGGAGCCTCTGGATGTTGAGTCCGCCACGCTTTCAGCGCCTCATCGGCCTGGAATTTCAGATCGTTCCAAACGGGCAGTTCGACGTGCTTGGCCGTATCGATGCGGAATCCGTCAATGCCGAATTCCCGGACCCAGGCGGTGAGCCAGGCTACAATATATCCGGCAGGGGGCAGATCCATAGTCTGCCGCAGATCTTCTGCCATGGGGAGCCGCCAGGGATCAAATTCCGGCCCCTTCTCCCGGTCCCACTTGGTCACCAGGACCGGGGGCAGATCCACCGGATCACCGGTTTCGGTTTTGATATCCGGCAGCCCGGCCAGCGTCATGGTGTAGTCATCACTGCCGCCCCGGTCATAGCCGGGCAGACCGGCCCGGACCCAGTCGGCACCCCACCAGTTCTGCCAGCGATCTTCATTCTGATAGTCGATGGATTCATGGTAGGCATCGTAGCGCTCGCCGTCTTCAGGCTGCCAGTCCCCGTCCATGGCTGGATCGGCAAAGGCGCCGAAGTCATACTCGGCCATATCCTTCACCGTGTTGTAGCCGGTGTGGTTCAACACAACGTCCAGAATGATCCGGATCCCGCTGGCATGCGCCGTGTCCACCAGCTCCCGGAATTCCTCCAGGGTGCCGAAGTTTGCATCTGCCATGGTCCAGTCCAGGGCATAATAGCCGTGGAAGGCATAGTGGGCAAATTCCCCATCCCCGCCCCCGACGAAGCCGTGGATCTGTTCGTAGGGAGCGGTCATCCAGATGGCATTGATGCCCAGATCGGTGAAGTACCCTTCCCGGATCTTTTCTGTGAGCCCCCTGAAATCTCCGCCGTGGAACGTCGCATGATCCAGGCCCCTGGCGTCGACCTTCACCCGGCCGTAGCTTTCATCATTGCCCGGATCGCCGTTGTAGAAACGGTCCGTCATGGCATAATAGACGGCGGCATTGCGCCAGTCAAAGGCATCTTCCGTCGAGGTCCGGGCCGTGTCCGGAACGGGGACGGTCTCGGCGCCGGCGGTGACGG
>CAYYVR010000007.1:4336-6064 GCA_964475185.1 uncultured Clostridium sp.
CGGCGCCGGCGGTGACGGGTGGGGCCGTGGACGGTACCGTGTCCGGACCCGTCGAAGCCGCCGGCGCGGTCTCTGAAGATGCGCCTGCTGCGGTGGTGATCTCACTGCCTGAACCCGGCGGCCGGGTGACCGTGGGCGTCGCGGAACAGCCGGTGAGAAGCAGCACCGACACAATGAACGCTGTGATTTTCTTCATGCCGTCCCCTCCACTTTAAACACACGGTAGGACATGGGCGCCATGGACAGTTCAACGGTCCGGGATCCGCCGCCTGCGCCCTGAGAACCTGCCGGCGTGACCTCCGTCAGATCCATGGGCGGCAGCTGGGCCTCTTTGAAGGAAATCGTTTGGTCAAGGTCGGAATTATTGAAGACACACAGATATTCCTCCGCCTGCCATTTGCGGGCAAAAGCAATGCAGGGTCCCTGACGCAGGACTTCCCGGAAACTGCCCCGGCTGAATGCCGGAGAGGATCTGCGCAGCCGGATCAGCTGCCTGTAATGGTCCAACAGACTCCGATCCTGTCGGGTCTCGTCCCATTCCATGCAGCGGCGGCAGTAGGGATCATGGCCCCCGTCGATGCCGACTTCATCCCCGTAATAGATATAGGGGGTGCCGATGTAGAGAAACTGGAACGCCGAGGCCAGCTTCAGCCGGTCCCGCTGCCCTTTGGCAAAGGTCACGAACCGGGTGATGTCATGGCTGCCTAAAAGGTTCCAGAGCTGACGGGTGATCTGATCGGTGTAGATGACCCGGTTCTGTGCGAGGATATCCATGAACTGATGGACATCCGTGGTCCGCTGAGCGAAGAAATCGATCATGGCATAAAGGAACGGATAATTCATGATGGAATCCAGTTCCCTGCCCTTCAGGAACGCACTGGATTCATGCATGATCTCCCCCACCAGGGCCGCTTTGGGATCCGCCGCTTCACAGGCTTTGCGGAACCCACGCCAGAACTCATGGTCCACCTCGTCGCAGACATCCAGCCGCCAGCCATCGATGCCGATCTCCCGGATCCAGTACTGGCCGACTTTGAAGAAATAGTCCCGGACCTCCGGGTTTTCCGTCCGCAGTTTGGGCATGTAGGGAATATGGGTGGCAAAGGTATAGTAATTGATCCTGTCGATGCTCACCGGCAAGCTGTCGAGATGGTACCAGTCCAGATAGCGGCTGCCGCCCTGCTTTTCCAGGATATCCCGGAAGGCGAAGAAATCTGAGCCGGTATGATTGAAGACCGCATCGAAGAACACCCGGATCCCTGCCTTGTGGGCGCGCCGGACCAGTTCCCTGGCATCTTCCAGCGTCCCGAACTGAGGATCGATCCGATAATAATCCGAGATGTTGTATTTATGATTGGAATTGGCTAAAAACAGAGGTGTCAGGTAGATCAGGTCGATGCCCAGATCCTTCAGGTAGTCGATTTTTTCGATGATCCCGCGAATGTCACCGCCGAAGCTGACCCGCTGCCGGGGCAGACCGCCCCAGGGCAGGGTCCCCTCGGGATCGTTGGACGGGTCGCCGTTATGGAAGCGCTCGGGGAAGATCTGATAGACCACGGCATCGGTGAGATGTTCTTTGCCGCGATAGACATCCGCAGATCCGATGTAGGCATACTGGAACGCGCTGCGCTCCCTGCCCATGGTGCCGGGGACTTCAAATCCCCGTTCGTCATAGGAGATCACATGGCCGCTGTGATCTTCCAGTTCAAAGAAATAGCGGTAGCGGTC
>CAYYVR010000007.1:6164-28433 GCA_964475185.1 uncultured Clostridium sp.
ACCGTTGCGGGTGCCTTCGTCGATGGCAGCCATGAGCAGTTCGACGCTTTTCTGTCCCAGGTCGAAGGCCCGGATATCCACCGTGGTGAGCTGGCTGTCGGAATAGCGGGACAGTACGCTGTTGTTGAAGGAGCCGATGGCAAGATCCTCCGGGATGCGGTAGCCCAGTCCCGTTATGGTCCGGGACAGACCAAAGGCGATGACATCGTCGGTGCAGATCACCGCATCAGGTTTGTCGCTGCCGCGGAAAATCGCCTGGCCGATGCGCATGCCGGATTCTTCATCGAACTCTCCGGTGAAGAGCTGATGCTCACTGAAGGGCAGACCGTATTCAGCCAGCGCCTGGCGGTAGCCGGCCAGACGGTCCTGGGTGACGCGGTAGGCCAGGGAGCCGGAGGCAAAATAGATGTTGCGCTTGCCCGTCTCCAGAATGTGCCGGGTCAGTTCATAGGCTGCCCGGACGTTGTCGTTGTCCACATGATTGCCGTCAAAGCCTTCACAGGAACCGATCAGGGCAAAGGGGAAATCGGTTTTGCCCAGATAGCGGAGATTGGGGTCATTTTCCCGGGACCGCATCAGGATCAGTCCATCCACCTTGCCGCCCCCGATGAAGGTCTTGATGACATCGAGTTCTTCCTTGTTTTTCGAATTGGTGGAAAGGAGGATGTCATAATCAAATCGGGCAGCGGCCATGACGATGCCGCGCAGCGCTTCGGGGAAAAAGGGGTTGAGCAGGATATCCGTCTCCCTGGACGGCATGACGACGCCGATGATCCGGGTCCTGGACCGCGCCAGGGACCGGGCGATGGCATTGGGATGATACTGCAGGGCCTCCATTTCCTTCAGCACCCGGTCCCGGGTCACCTGGGAGATCCTGGGATTGTCGGAGATGACGCGGGATACGGTGGAAGGTGAAACCCCCGCCCGTCTGGCCACGTCCTTCACCGTGGGTTTTGCTTTTCTGTTCATGCTGTCTCCTGTCGCTGATGTCAGTTTAGTCCACCGGTTTGATCTCCACTTCGTCGGCAATCCTTTCCTCGATTTTTGCAGCTTTTGCGATGATCGACTCATCCAGTTTGCCCAGGATCTCCTGCGCATTGGGATCGGTCTTGAGCAGTTCACGCTTCATCCGGAGAAGATTTTCATTCAGATTGATGCGTTCGCCGCTTTCGGTGTCAAAGAAATGGAGTGCGTCCAGATCATAGCCGAAGGAATAGGTTTTGTCTTCTTCGTACTGCAGGTGACCCGGAACGGAAATAATGATGTCCTGGCCGCCTTCCAGCTTGGCATAGAGGAGTTTTTCCTTGCCCAGGATCTCAATGACATCGATGAAGGCATGGAAGGTGTCCCCGATCTCGCCGCCGTACATGACCCGTTCGGGACGGATCCCCATGGAGACTTTTTTGCCTTCATAGGCTTTGAGGAACTCCAGATCCGATGCTTTCGGCGTGACCCGGACTTTTCCGGACAGGCCGGTGAAAACACCCTGTTCCATGGTCCCCTCGATGATGTTCATGGTGGGAGAGCCAATGAACTTGGCAACAAACACATTGGCCGGCATGTTGTACATTTCCATGGGCGTTCCATACTGCTGGATCTTGCCGTCATTCATCAGCACGATCTTGGTGGCCATGGTCATGGCCTCGGTCTGGTCATGGGTGACATAGATGGTGGTGGTTCCCAGGTTCTTATGGATGCGAACCAGTTCCACGCGCATATGCTCTCTCAGTTTGGCATCCAGGTTGGACAGCGGTTCATCCATGAGGAAGACCTTGGGCTTGCGGACGATGGCCCGGCCCAGGGCGACGCGCTGGCGCTGACCGCCGGAAATGTCCGAGGGTTTGGAATGCAGATACTTGGTGATATCCAGAATGGCGGCCGCTTCCTTGACCCGTTCGTCAATGACGGATTTGCGTTCATGGCGCATGTTCAGGGAGAACGCCATATTATCATAGACCGTCATGTGCGGATAGAGCGCATAGCTCTGGAACACCATGGCGATGTCCCGGTCCTTGGAAGGCACTTCATTGACCCGGCGCCCGTCGAAGAGCAGGTCTCCTTCGGTGATGGAGTTGAGTCCGGCGATCATGCGCAGAAGCGTCGTCTTCCCGCAGCCGGAGGGTCCCAGGATGACGCAGAAGTCCTGGTCATCGATATCCAGATTGATATGACGGATGGTGAATTCCTCGCGTCCCTCATATTTTTTTCCAATATTGCTCAATTGAACTTTCATAGCAGTTTTTCTTCCTCCCGATTATTTCACTGCACCGGAAGCCAATCCGGACACCAGTTGTTTTTGCAGAGCGGTAAATAGTATGACGATGGGCAGAGCGGTCAGAAGGCCCCCTGCCGCGAAGGCCGGTTCATTCATGTTCCGAAGGTCTGAGATCAGATAGAACAGTCCCGGCGCCAGGGTGTAGTCGGCCGGGGAGTTCAGCAAGACCAGGGGCAGGAGGTAATCCATGAACGGACCGATGAAGGACCACAGCGCGATGATGGCCAGCATGGGCTTGGCAATGGGCATGATGACCAGCCGGTAGATCTGCATGTAGGAGAGGCCGTCGATCTTGGCCGCATCATCCAGCTCCGTGGAGATGGAATCCAGATAGCCTTTGAGGATGAACGTGTTTCCGGCGATGCCGCCGCCGGCGTAGATCAGGATCAGCATCATCTGCCGGGAGAAGACCGGCATTTTACTGCTGATCAGGGTGTAGATCGTAAAGTACGCCGTGATCCCGGCAAAGGACGGGATCGTCTGCAGGAGCATGATGGTCATCAGGGAAGCTTTTCTGCCCTGGAAACGGAATCTGGAATAGGCATATCCGGTGAAGGATACGAACAGGAGCGTCAGTACCGCCGTGGCCACCGCGATGAAGATCGTGTTCTTGACCCAGGTCAGGAACTGCGTTTCCTTGAACAGGTGCTCAAAGTGGACGGTGGAGAACTGGAAGGGTGCTGCCATGTTCAGCCGGGTGGTCTGATTGCCGTTGAAAGCGGACTTGACCATGAGAAACAGCGGGATCAGGATCGCCAGGACCCAGAGGATCAGCAGCAGATAATTGACGCCCAGGAGCACTTTTCCGCCGAAGGTCAGCGGCATTTTATCCGATAAATTTAGTTTGGTTTTCTTTTGCTTCGCCATTATAACCGCTCCTCTCTGAAGGCCTTGGAATTCTTAAATCCAATGAAGGTGAAGATCATCAGTGCCAGGGAAACGATCATGGTGACCGCGGCACCCATGGCCTGATAGTTCCGTTCCATGACCAGATTGTAGATGTAGGTGATGAGAAGGTCGGTGGACCCGCCCAGATTTCCGTACTTGGCGGGATCGAAGGGACCGCCGCCATTGAACAGCCGGATCACGGAGAAATTATTGAAGTTGAACGTGTACTGACCCACCAGAAGCGGTGCCGTCTGGAAAAGGACCAGGGGGATCGTGATCCTGGAGACCCGCTGCCAGGCCGATGCGCCGTCGATCTGAGCCGCTTCGTAGAGATCCTCCGGTATGGCCTGGAGAACCCCGGTGCTCAGCAGGAACACATAAGCCGAACCCAGCCAGGTCTGCAGGAGGATCAGGGCGACCCGGGTCATCATGGCGGAGTTTTTCACGCGCACATCGCCGGACCCGCCGAAAAATTCCGAGACACTGTTCAGCACATTGGTGATGGCCCCGTTGGGTGCCACCATCAGGGAGAAGAACATGATGGTGATGAAGGCGGGAACCGCCCAGGGCAGCAGATAAACCGTCCGGAAGAAGGTCTTGCCTTTGATCCGGGGATTGTTGGTCAGCATCGCCAGGGCAAAGCCCATGAGGATGGCCGAGGAGGTGGCCACAAAGGTCCAGACCAGCGTCCAGCCCAAAATGGTCATGAAGGCTTTTCCGACAGATCCTTTCCCCTGCATGATGGATACGTAGTTATCAAAACCGACCCAGGTGAATTTCGCCTGATTGTTGGGATCCTGGTTGGTGAAGGACAACAGCACCGTGGTCGACAGCGGCACGATGACGATGAACAGCAGTGCCAGCAGTGCCGGCAGGCTGACCAGGTAAGGGAAGCCGTCGGTCTGGATCCCGGTCTTGGTCTCAAACCAGCTGCGTTCACGGACGCCGCGGATCAGACCCTGTTCGGTTTTTCTCGCATCCAAAAAGCTGCCGATGAGGATGGTCAGGGCGATGGCCACCAAAACCAGGGCAATGATGCCCTCGATCATGAAGATGACGGACCGCTGCTGCCGGGTGCCGCCCTGGGCCAGACTGAACAGGCCGAAGAGGCCTTTGCCCATGTAGTTGCCGAAGCCCAGCGCATAGGGCACGGCAATGACATAGGTGAACAGCGTGCCGAGGAAGAACAGTGCCGCTTTCACCGGCTGTTTCATCAGGAGCTGCGCCAGACCGGGGATCGGCAGGGTCACCAGGGACAGCCAGGGGGTCCGTTTTTCCGTCTCCACCGGCGTCTTGCGGCGCAGGTCGGCAATGTCCTTGTTCATGACATTTTCCATGACCCTGGTCTGAGCTTTCAGCTCATACTGTTTGGTGGCAATGAATTCTTCATTCTCTTTTTTGGGATCGAGGAAATCCGCGACTTTCAGGCGGGAGTCCAGTTCTTTTTTCAGCTCTCTCTTTCCGTTGGCCAGGGCCTTTTTGGAAATATTGCCCTCCCTGCGGCTGGCCTCCAGACTTTTGACTCCGTCATCGTGGACTTTCTGAGCGGCTGCTTTTTCAGCCTGGGCTTTGGCCTGACCTTCCCGGATCATCTCCGGCGTGATGGTCCCGGCCTCTTCCCGGGCCCCTTCGATCAGTTCGTGGGTCTTCTGCCTGAATTCGATGATCCGGGGCAGATGATACGCCCCGAGTTTGGCCTGTTCAAAGGACAGCCTGGCTTCATAGTCGAGATCTGCATAGTCTTTGTAGAAATCAGCCTGCGCATGCGCCTTCACCAGTTCTTTCAGCAGGGCTTTGTTTTTTTCGTCAAAGCCTCTGGCCGGATCAGAATCGCCGCTGATCTGAGCCAGTTTTGCCCTGTAGTCGTTTTCTTTGGCTTTAAAATTTTTGAGTTCCTGGATATAGGGATGGCTGTCCCGGTTCTTTTTCAGTTCATCCAGGCGTCGGGATAGTTCCTGCGTATTGCCTTCCCCTGCAGAAATTGCCTGCTGCAATTCTGCCACCTGGGCCAGGTATTGATTCAGCCTGGGGTATTCGCGTCCGATGTGGTCATATAGGACCGGACTTAAGGGCTTCATAAGCCTTCCTCCTTCTTGGCATGTTGAGGTAGTCGGATCAGATGGAAAATCAGGATCACATAAAGGGCCAGATAAAGATAGTAGAACATGCTGGTCAGTTCCATGGACAGCAGATGAAAGGCAATGGCTGCCAGGCTGAACACGGTCCAGCTGAAGACGTAGACTCGATTACAACCGGTTTTTATGAATGCGATCCAGGTCGTCAGTGCAAGACCCACCGGCAGTATGATCTTTCCGATGTAGGCCGCCAGCATGCCGGTCACAAAACGTTCATAGCTGAGCACTGCATCTCCCCGGGCTGTGAGTGATTCGTTGACGAAATTGAAATAATCCAGATCCTTGGCCTTGGCCAGTACTTCAAGCGATGCCAGGATGATGAGGCTTCCGCACAGGATCATGATCCGGTAGAAATCTTTCTTCGACAGTCTTCCCAGTCGTTCCACGAAATGTCTCCTTTTACTGATTTTTGTATAAATATAGGAAAAGGCGCGGGGCCTTTTCCTATATCCTTTAGTCCATTAAGTTAAGTTTTATGCTGCAAGGATATTACTGTCCGAGGTTTCCCATCATGGCAGTGAAGGATTCCTGAAGTGCCTTGTAGGCATCTTCCACCGTTGCCGGCTTGGAAGCGTTCCAGGACAGCATGGCGTTCTGCCAGGTATCCCATACACCGCCCCATTCGGAGAACAGCGGTCTGTTTTCTGAAGTCTTGAAGGATTCGATGGTGGCTTTGATGGTCTTCTTTTCGATGTCGGTGAGGCCGGTTGCATCGTAATCTTCAGGCGATACGTTGGCCATGATCTTACCGGTGGTCTTGAAGAAGTCTTCTGCAAATTCAGGGTTCATCAGTTCGATGATGAATTCCTGAGCCAGGGTCATCTTCGCTTCGTCGCCTTCATTTCTGGAGTTGATGCCAAGTCCCCAGAGTCCCTGCCAGTGCTTGAGAGGAGCTCCATTGACGGTGAGGTTGGAAAGGGGCAGAACGTCCAGTTCGGGCACTGCTGCGATGAGGTCCGGGGTTGCCCAGGGTCCGTCGATCTTGAATGCAACGGATCCGCCGTTTTTGAATTCTTCGGTGATCTGAGCGCCGGCGGTGGCGGAATCCCAGAGTTCCGGTGTGTTGGTGTAGACTCTGTTCCAGTAGTTGTAGAGTTCGGTGATGACGCCCTGCTTGGCAGGTTCCAGGTCAGCCCAGTTCTTGGTCAGATCGGAAACGAATGCATCGCCGTCTTTGCCCAGCAGTTCAATGCCTGCTGCATTGGCAAAAGCTACGCCGAACCATGCGTTGAATGCTTCAACAGCCAGTTCATTGCCTTCCTGATCAGCGACCTCATAGGGCTTTGTCAGATCAACACCCAGTGCCGCAGCATTGGTCGGATTGACAAAGGTGATCAGGGTCTCGATGTTCATGGGGAATGCGAGATAATCGTCGCCGTCCTTCATGATGCTGCCAACGGATTCAAAGTCGTCATAGCCGCCGACTGCTGCTGCCATTTCAACGGCTGGCATCGGAGCAAGGGCTTCTTTGTTGATCATGCTGGGCAGACGGTCAGCCGGAAGGGCGAATACGTCCGGAACATCAGCATTCATGGCATCCGTGGAATCGATGGTATCCAGGTTTGGGAATGCGCCGACTTCAACTAACGTGATGGTGGATTCCGGGAATTTTTCTTTCATCCGTGCGATGGCGGCCTCATAGTAAGGTGTCCATGTGCCTTCACCCTGGACCGTGATGGTCGCTTTGGGATCGGTGACGCCTTCCGCTGTAGTGGTATCTGCGGTGGAACCGGCTGTAGTGGTGTCAGCGGTGGATCCCGCGGTGGTGGTGTCAGTGGCGGCCGGAGTACATGATGCTACGGTCATAGCGATCATTGAGGTAAGTAGTAAACTTGCGATTTTCTTCATGCTAAATCCTCCCAGATTTAAAATAATGGTTTCGTTTTCCTCTTTGTGCTGTCTGCTCCTGCATCCTTGGGATGACGAAGGGACGGCACTGCAACATGAATATCTATTTATGCATCCGTTTGCAAGGATGGATAAAACTAATTATATTATAGTCAATCCAATTCGATTGTATATTGAATCATTTTGATTTAAAACATTGTTCAAGACAGGTTAACAACTACATTTGCTCCACATTCCAGATCTCTTCCGCGTACTGAGCGATGGTCCGGTCCGATGAAAATTTGCCGGCATTGGCCATGTTGATGAAACACATCCGGGCGAATCTCATGGGATCCTGCCATACATCACAGATCCGGTCCTGGGCGATGCGGTACTCTGCAAAGTCCCGGAGGACAAAATAACTGTCGGCCACTTCCCAGGAATGTCCCTCCAGGAGGGATTCATGAAGATCCTTGAAGGCACCGCTGCCGTCATCGGAGAAGGTCCCGTCAATGAGACTGTCCACCACCCGCCGCAGGCCGGGGATCTTCTTATAGTATTCCTTCGGCTTGTAAGTCTTGCGCAGTTCGTCCATTTCGCTGAGCTTGGGCCCAAAAATGAAGTTGTTCTCCGCGCCGGCTTCCTCGACGATCTCGACATTGGCGCCGTCCAGCGTGCCCACGGTGCAGGCGCCGTTGAGCATGAACTTCATGTTGCCGGTGCCGGAGGCTTCCTTGCCGGTGGTGGAGATCTGCTCGGAGATATCGGCTGCCGGGAACAGGAGTTCCGCGTAGGATACGTTGTAGTTTTCTACAAACACGACTTCCAGGTAGTCTTTGACGTCTTCGTCATTGTCGATGAGATGTTTGATCTCATTGATGAACTTGATGATGCCCTTGGCCCGGAAATAGCCCGGAGCCGCTTTGGCGCCGAAGATGAAGGTCCGCTTGCAGGCTTTTGACTCGCCCTTTTCCTTGATCCGGTAATACAGATCGAGGATATGGAAGGCGTTCATCAGCTGCCGCTTGTACTCGTGGAGGCGCTTGATCTGGATGTCGAATATGGAATTGAGATCCAGGGTCGTGCCCTCATTGAATTTCACGTAATCCGCCAGCTGCCGTTTCTTTTCCTGTTTGATGGCCATGAAGCGTTCCAGAACTGCTTCGTCATCGGCAAAGGCCATGAGCCCTTCCAGTTCCGTCAGTTCCGTGATCCAGGCATCGCTGCCCAGCAATTCGGTGACGAAGGCGGACATTTCCGGATTGGCTTTCAAAAACCAGCGCCGCTGCGTGATCCCGTTGGTTTTGTTGTTGAACCGTTCGGGATAAACCTGATACCAGTTGTTCAGTTCCGCATGTTTGAGGATCTCAGTATGCAGACGGGCCACGCCATTGGTGGAATGGGTGCCGTAAATGGCCAGATAGGCCATGTGCAGTACATTACGCTTTTTATCGATGATGGCAAGGGCTTCGATCTCCTCCACCGTCAGGTGCTTCTGCGTCATCTCCAGGGTCTGTTTTTCCTGGATCCGCTCGATGAGTTTATAGATCTCCGGCAGCACTTCCCGGAACAGATCGATGTCCCATTTTTCCAGGGCTTCCTGAAGGATGGTGTGGTTGGTATAAGCCAGGGTCTGCTGCGTGATGTCAAAGGCTTTGGCAAAATCCAGTCCTTCCAGCATCAGCAGCCGGATCAGCTCGGGCACGGCCACTGACGGGTGCGTGTCATTGAGCTGGACCGCATGAAATTTGAAGAAGTCTTCAAAGCTGCGTTTCTTTTCCTTGTGCTTTCTCACCATATCCTGCAGCGCGGCGCTGGTGAAGAAATACTGCTGCTTGATCCGCAGGATCTTTCCTTCCCGGGTGCTGTCATTGGGATAAAGGACCCGGGTGATGTTTTTCGCATCGTTGCGTTCTTTGACGGCTTCCAGATAACGGCCGTTGTTAAAATCCTGAAAATTGAAGTTGTTCAGCGGCTCGGCCAGAAAAAGGCGCAGGGTATTGATGGTCTTTCCGCCGTATCCAATGATGGGAGTATCATAGGGTATGGCATACACGGTCTGATCGCCGAAGGTGACCAGGGAGCGTTCGCTTTCGCGGCGCAGCGCCCAGGGATCATTCAGCGCATTCCAGTCATCAGCTTCTTCCACCTGCTCGCCGTTGATGATCTGCTGACGGAAAATGCCGTATTCATATCGGATCCCGTAGCCGATGAGCGGATAGCCATCCGTGGCTGCTGAATCCAGGAAACAGGCTGCCAGACGGCCCAGGCCGCCGTTGCCGAGACCGGCATCGGATTCCGCCTCTTCCACCTTCAGCAGGGAGGTATCCATTTCTTCAAGGATCGTTCGGACGTCTTCCTCGATTTTCAGATTGATGAGGTTGTTGCCCAGGGCGCGGCCCATCAAAAACTCTGCCGATAAATAATAAGCTTTCTTTTTATCTTCGAAAAACCGTTCAGTTTCCAGCCATTGCGGGATGATATGCTGCATCACCGTCTTGCTGACGACATGATACTTTTCCTGATCAGATAACTCGCTGAATTCTTTTCCGAAATTCTGATAAGCTGTTTCGATCAGCGACGCCCGGTCGATTTTCTTTTCTGTCATTGTCTACCTCCTGTAGGTCTCGTTGAGCAGTCTCAGACGAGCCTTGACCTTCCCGGTCAGTGTTCCCTTCTTCATTCGCCACTTCCAGTTGTCACCCAATGTCGATGGAACATTGAATCGGGCGGAATCATCCATGCCGAGCAGATCCTGCATCGGAGCCACGGCGAGGTACGACACGGAAGACCATGCCCCCCGGAGGAACCCGATGTGGCTGCCTTCCTTTTCGTCCAGTTTCAGATATCTGGCTGCAAATTCCACTTCATCAGCCGGTGCCGATTTCAAATAGCCCCTGACGGTCTGACTGTCATGGTTGGTGGTGTAAACCACCGAATTTCTGATGTAATTATGGGGCAGATAATCCGAATCCTCTCTGGCATCGAAGCCAAAGATCATGACATTCATGCCGGGGAACTCGGTATCGGCAATGAGCCGGTCGACTTCATCGGTGAGAAAGCCAAGATTTTCCGCCATGATGTCCAGTTCGCCCAGTTCGCTTCGAATGGCCCGGAACAGGTCCATGGACGGTCCGTCCACCCACTGGCCCGGTGCTGCATTGGCCGATCCTGCCGGCACTTCCCAGTAAGACTGGAAACCCCGGAAGTGATCGATGCGGACCGTATCATAGATCCGGAAACTTTCCCGGATGCGTTTGATCCACCAGCTGTAGCCGTCTTTTTTCATTTTATCCCAGTCATACAGCGGATTGCCCCACAGCTGACCGTCATCGGAAAATGCATCGGGCGGCACACCGGCCACAACAGTGGGCACAAGATCCCTGTCGAGCCGGAACATCTCCGGCGCAGCCCAGATGTCTGAGCCATCCTCCGCCACATAAATGGGGATATCCCCGATGATTTTGATGCCCAGGCGATTGGCGTATTTTTTCAGCCTGGTCCATTGTTTAAAGAAGTAATACTGGGTGAACACCCAGAAAAATATTTCATCCTGATGCGCTCCGGCAAATTCAGCCAGTGTCTGTTCCTCACGCCGTTTATACGGCATGGGCCACTGCTGCCACGATTTGCCCCCAAAATGAGATTTGATGGCCATGAACAGCGCGAAATCCCACAGCCAGTCCTCTTTTTTGAGAAACAGCTTCAGTTTCCGGTCAAGACCTGCTTTGGAACGGTCATAGGCTTTGCGCAGCAATGGCATTTTTTCGTCATAGAGCTTCCCGAAATCAACGCGCTCGGGATCTTTGCCCAGATCCGCCCGGGCGATCTCCGCCTTTTTGAGGGATCCGTCCCGGACAAACTCATCGAGATCGATGAAATAGGGATTGCCGGCAAATGCCGAAAAACTCTGGTAGGGCGAGTCGCCGTAGCCGGTGATTCCTAATGGGAGGATCTGCCAGTATCGGGTTTTGGTCGCTTTCAAAAAATCAGCAAACTCGTAGGCCCCTTTGCCCAGATCACCGATTCCGTAGGGACCCGGCAAAGAGGAAATATGCATCAGTATGCCACTTGCTCGTTCTTTCATCTTCCATTCCCTTTCTGTGCAATCGCTTGCATAACTTATCAATACTATACCATTGTTTTCCGGAAAATGTAATGAGAACAATTTCATTTTTATTCCGTATCCATGAACGCTTCCTGTGATTCAGCCGAAAAAATCATTAAATTATTAATTAATCTCATATTTTCCCCAACATGCTTAAGAAAAATAAAACCGCATCGTAAATTAATTTAAATATGTAAAAATGTGAACTTATTTTGAATAAAAACAGAGAGTGCCCTGATCAAGCACTCTCTGTTGTCCGAAGAAGCTCGGTTTACACTGCAAAAACACCCTTGCCGCCTTCGCCGATCCTCCTGTTTTTTTGTTATCACTGTTTTCAGTTCTCACTGTTCTACATTTTAAACAGCATCCACTTATGGGACTCCTTCTCATAGTGGAATTCCGCCAGGGTCTGACGCCCTTCCAGATCCACCAGGCAGGTGAACACATCCATGTGGTTCCCGCCAAAGCGCTGTTCAAACCGGTTCTGCACTTTCAGTACCTTCCCTTTAAAGGATTCATCGCCCAGCTGAAAGCGGAAGCTCACCGGATTGAGCTCGCCGCGCAGATCAAACCAGCCGATCATATCGATGGGCAGTGCTCTTAGCTTCATCATCATCCCTCCTCATCCATTTCATCAAACGAGCATTCCATCAACCCCAGACACCCGGCCGGGTCTCTTCCCGACCCGTCTCTGTCTCAGTGTCTGGTTACATCTGTCTTTGTCTCTGTCTGTCTGTCTCTCTGTCTCTCTGTCTGCCTCAGTGTCTGCTTCAGTGTCTGCCTCAGTGTCTGCCTCAGAGTCTGCCTCTCTGTCTGCCTCAGTGTCTGTTTTTTTGTCTGTCTCTCAGTCTTTATCCCTTTGACTGTTTCATCCCGGTCTCTCTTTGTCTCCTGATCTGTTTCTCGGTTTCACTGCCTCTGTTCTGGTCTGACACCTCCTCGTCATCATCTGCCTCATGTTCTTCTCTGATTAAATTATAGAACAAACGTTCGATATTCACAATGGGATCTTTGGGCTAAATTTTGATCCGGAATATCCGGCTGATCCACAGGCTGATCATTGAACCCAGTCCGCCGCCGAAGCCTGGCGGGTCAGAACAGATCGATGGTATCCGCGGGATCCGGCGGGATCCGGCGTTGATTATTTTCCCGGTGATTGGGAAGCTTTCGCCAAATGCGATAGAATGGAATCAATAAGGAGGTGTTTGCTTGAAAGATGATCTGCTTCTTGAAGTCATGAATCTATCACTGGTCACAGGTGCCGGTTGGGTGCGGGAACTGAATGCCGTGTTTTTCCGCGGAGATCTGTGTCTTTTGGTCTCCGATGAACCGCGGAAGATCTCTGCATTATTTCGGATCCTGAAAGGGCTGGATGTTCCCGTGGAAGGCAACGTGATCTGTCACGGGGAAGGGATCGGCTTGGTTCTTGCCGATGATGAACTCCCGGCATGGTCCAATCCTGACCAGGAACTTTCACTATATAGCACCCTCTCCGGCATTCGCCGGAGAACTCTGAATGAACGGATGACCGCCTGGGATATCGAGGGCATCGGCAAGTATCCCATCCGCCACCTGAATGCCTATGAAAAAAAGGCGCTGTTTCTCGCCATGGAAACTGCGTCTGATCCGGACCTTCTCCTCTGTGAGGAACCTCTGACGGGACTGACACCGGGTCAGACGGCGCGTATGCTCCGTCACCTGACCGGGTTCGGAGAAAACCGGGTCGTTCTGATCGGAACGGTCAATCCGGATCTGTTTCCCGAGGAGATCCCGCGCATCCACCTGGACCGCCGCAGGATCCGCAGCTGGGAAGATTCCTATACGCTCTGGCTCAAAGATCACAGTTCCGGAAAGATCCTGGCGGATCCGCCCGTCAGGACTCCTTCCTTTGATTCTCCTGTACGGTCTGCCCTGGCTGCCTCTGTGTCGGCCGGCGCAGATCCTCTGGCAGCGGATCTGACGATGCCCGGATCTGACGATGCTCAGCCCGCCGGCGCCGTGGACAAAGAGCAAGTCACGATCCATGTGGATCTGCCCGTGGATCCGAAAACGGAGTATGAGCTGCGCCGGATCCGGGAGATCAGGTTTTTCGAAGCCTCCCCGGAAGGCAACGGCTATGATCTGGATCTTTTGAAGGCAGATCAGGATCGGCTGGCGGAACTGCTGGCGGCCCGCGGACTGTTCCTGCCAGGAAAGGAGGACGTCAGGTGATCAGGCTGGTACTCTATGAATTCAGACAGATCTGGCGTCACCGGCTGACCTGGATCCTTTTGATCCTGATGATTTTTACCGTCCTGTTTCTTTCGGCCCGTACGCCCCTGTCCGGTCAGGCCGCTCCGGATCCTTACCAGACCGACTTCATTCAGATGGATTCGGCCCTCGCGGACATCGACGCTGCCGCAGCCCCGGATGACATCAGGGCACTGGATGCGGCAAAGGAACTGATGGCGCAGGCAGCAGCCGAAAATCAGAGCAGAGGGCTGATCCTGGATGGCGGAGCCTCTGCCCGCCCTGTTTCACTGTCCCTGGATCTGCTGCGGTTCACGCAAAGCGGTCTCCTGATTCTGGTCAGCCTTGGCATGGGCCTGGTCTTCAGCGGACACCGGCAGTCACCGGCTCTGCGCAGGACCTCGATCCTTGGCGGCATCATCGCCAGAAGCCTGGCCCTGACCCTTTCTCTGGCTGTGATCTTCCTACTGCCCCAACTGGCAGTCCTGGGGTGGGCCTCCTATGGGTCCCCTTCCCCGTGGCTGGACCTGTCCATCCCTTTCAATCCCCGGGCCGGGTCGGCCCTCTACCGGATCACCGCCGAGGGGTCTGTCACGCTGTCCGGTTATCGCAGCATCACGGCCGCTTCCCTGACGACGCTGGGAAAAGCCTATGGTCTGGCATTCCTGTACGAAGTGGGACAGATGTTTGCCTGGTCGGCTCTGGGCCTTTTGCTGGCGGATCTGTTCAGCCGCAGATCCATGATCCTGGCAGCGGTCACCCTGCTCCTGACCGGCGCCCGGTCCCTGCGCTTCCCCTCCGGAGATCATGGTTTTTTCGGCTTTCTGTTCTTTGCCTACCATGACGCCCTGCGCGATACGCTGGGCAGTTTCCGGATGATGCGCGGACTGGCGCGGGAAGAGGCCCCCTTTGACTATTTTCTCGGTCTGGCTGTGCTTTTGATCAGCGGGATCCTGATCCTTTATCTCACCCAGCTCCGCTATCAGGGAAAACTTAGGCACCGGCCCAGAGGAGGTTCTGACGATGAGGACGTTTAGCTATTTATTCCGACGGCTCCTCCATCCGGGACTGCTCTGGTTCTCAGCCGCTGCCCTGATCCTTTTTCTCCTGCCGGGTCTCCTGATTTCAGACCTCTTCGCTGATCCAACTTCCTATCAGGTGCGGGATCCGAAAACCCGCCTCAGCGACTTTGTGTTTCAATCCGGGAGTGAACCCCACGAGCTTCAGCTGCCATATCTGCGGGAAGATTACATCGAAGATCTGGGCCGTTATCTGATCTACCTGCGCCAGGAAAAAACTGCGCTGACCCCCGGTGATCCGGCTCATCGCCAGTGGATCAGTCATCTCAGCGAGCAGGAAGTGCTTCATCTGGATCGTCTCAACCGGACCCACGGCCTCAATGACCAGGAGAAATACTACTACAGCCGCTATGCGCCCCATTGGACGAAGGACCTGTTTTCCGATGAAGTCTCCGGCGAAGAAAAAGGGATCTGGGATCTGGAGCTGATCGATGCCAGTCAGTGGGATCCGATCATTGAACGGGCGCTGGGATCTGATGACCCCCTCACGGTTGCCCGGGGCCGTAATCTGGAACTTCAGCTTCCCCTGGTATCAAACGGCTCCACGGCCTCCGCCAGGCTGCTTCTCCTGATCCAGGCGTCCCGTTTCCTCCTGGTCCTGATCCCCTTATGTGCATTCTATGTCCTTTTCGCCGCCGGTGATCGCAACCTGCGCAGGCGGCGCCTGCCCGGGGGCGGCAACCGTCCTCTGGCTTACCGCACAGCCGCGGTCTTTGCCTTCTCTGGCCTGTTTGTGATTCTGAGCCGGTTGATCTGGTACGGGGCACTGCGCCTCTGGTACGGCGACCTGGAGGGGGCGATGTTCATCGTTCCGGCCTGGGCCGGGGTTTCTTCTGTCCCATCCGCCGCCGTTCAAACCCTGCGGGAGTACCTGGTGATCATCACCCTGACTGATCTGGCCTTCGGGTTTTTCCTCACCGCTCTGATCGTCCTGATCTGGCGGCTGACCCAAAGTGCCGGCGCATCCGCTGCCATCATTGCCGTTGGAACGATACTTCCCCTGGGCCTCCAGGGTACCGGAGAACCCGTCGGCCCCCTTCATCTCTTCCGCAGCTGGAGCTATCTGAACTGGTCGCTGGATCCGGGCACACTCACCGGCACGGTCCCGACCCTGCCCTTCACCCATTCCTTCCTGAGTCCGCCGCCATCCGCCGCGTTCAATTTCATTTTCTGGGGGATCCTCACCCTCATGGCCCTTTGGCTCCTGGACTATGTTCTTGCGGGACTGACCCGTCATCAGGCAGATAAGACCGGGCCGAAACAATAACTCCCTGAATCAGACCTTTTTCTGCACTAAAATAAGTACTCAATGTAAATTATGTGTCCAGGACGTAAACGAAAAGACAACTTTGGATCAAGGAGACGTTGCCCTGCTTCAGAAAAGGTAAAATAAAGAATAGTTATTTAAGAAAAGGAGTGATCATCATGGCACATGAAAAGTCATATTATACGATCAAAAGCCGTACCGAAGGGATCAAGCCGGCAGCGCTCAGAAGATCCGGACTCGTCCCGGGCGTGATTTACGGAGGCCGTCTCGAAGGAGGCCAGCCCTTTGAAATCGAGCGGTCTGAATTAATGAAATTATTAAAGGATAACACCAAATCATCCGTCATCGAAATGGATTACGACGGCAGCCGCGGTTCCGTCATCGTCCGTGAGGTCCAGCGTGACCCATCCAGCGGAGAGATCATCCATCTGGATCTTCAGGCCATCCGCAAGGATGAAGTTCTGACACTGGATGTCACCCTCCAAATTCTCGGCGAGGATGAGCTGGCCGGACGCCGGCTCATCGTCAACCAGAATATGGACAAGATCCAGGTCAAGGGTCCTGCGGACAAGATCCCGGAGAGCGTCACCATCGATCTCACCGGCAAAGGTCCCGATGACAAAATGGAAGCCGGCGACATCGAACTGCCTGAAGGTGTAGAAATGCTTACTTCAGAAGACGAACTCCTGGTCACCATCTCCGAGTCGAAGACTTCACAGGATCTTGAAGCCACAGAAGAAGCTGCGGAAACTGCTGCGGAAACTGCAGAAGTTCCCGTTGTGGATGAAGAACCCGAAGCAGAAGAATAAAACAAATCAGTCAGACGGACCGTCCGTCTGCCGCAAAGAAAGTCAGCAGTCCGTGGGACCGCTGACTTTCTTTGCTTTTTGCATGACCGGTTAAAGGGACTTATCATCCTTCACCCCTTCATTTCCTGCCATTCACCGCTGCGTAGGCTTTCGATTCATCGGAGACGAAGGCCGTAGTGAAGCTGGACTTTGACCAGTGAGGCGATCTCCCGGACCAGGTAGCGGATCAGATGGCGGTCCGTGGTCCGGACGTCCGCAGTGAGGGGCATAAGGCCGATGGTCTGGGCGATATGATGGGCGCGAAAGGCATGGAACTCATGGGTGACGATCAGGACTTCTCTGGAGAGTCCCCGGGCCGAGATCACCTCAGCGGCGTACTCCAGATTCCGGATCGTATCAGTGCTTCGCCGCTCCTCCATGATGCGGTCGGGAGCGATCCCGCGGTCCTTGAGATATTGTTTCATGACCTGGGATTCACCCAGTGCATCCTCCGGGGATCGGCCCCCAGTTACGATCACTTTCATATCCGGGTAACGATCCAGATAGATCAGCGCAGTATCCAGGCGGGCTCTGAGAAAAGCGCCCGGCTCATCCCCCACAACGGCTGCGCCGGGTATGATCATCGTTTCACTGCCTGTGGGGATCGTTTCTCGCGCAGCATGCCGGATCATGTGGGATAAAAGCGCAGACTCCATCATCACAGCAAAAATCAGCGGCAGCAACACGAGGGCTTTGATCCAATGGAGCGTCCGGGTCTTCAGCACCAGCAGCCAGATCATCAGGACAGCCGTCAGCATCCACCAGGTCGGCGCAAGAAGTATTCCCGCGCCGTACAGTGCCATGACCAAAATAAAATAGATCCTCCGGGGATGGTTCACTGAATTCATATTTCACTTCCTTCTCTGGATGACAGCTGCACAGTGGGCCCCTGACAAGTCAGGCCCTGATTTCCCGGTTAAGGCCGATGGCCGGTGTTTCGGCAGAAAAAAAGAGCAATCTGCGATCAGATCACTCTTACGATTCCATCTTTGATGTAGTCCAGGATCAGCAGTTCCCCTTCGATTTCCTTGGAATCCGGTTTCATTCGAAACAGGCCCCGGAACAAATCGTCCTCGCCCTCGCCGAACTGGATCAGAATGGATTCTCTTTTCTTCAGATTATTGTAATCTATGTGCTGCAATTCGGAAGAGATCAGCTTGATCACCTCAAAGGGATCCGCATTGATCTTTTTTTCTTCCAACGCATATTTCACGGAATTATATACTTCACGTTCAGTCATCTTCCACACCCCTTCATGTATAAGGTCATTTTAACATAGATATTGCAATATTTGAATGCAGTTACCAATCGCTCTATGAATGTTATAATGGTAATATCTTTTCATTGGAACATTTATGAAGCAAAGTCCACCTGCATTTATTTAGAATCATTCTATTTTTCATTTACACTTCATAGTTTGTTCATCATTCGTTTACATTAGTTGGGTACAATAAGTATTGTTAAGGAGTCCACAAATGAGTTACTTTATTGTTACAGATTCGGCTTCTGATATGTCCGAGGAACACCTGGAACAGCTCAATGTCGGCCGCTGCCCTCTGACCGTTCATTTCCAGAATGGAACGGTTTTGGAAGACAGCTTTTCTCAGATGAGTTCCAAAGAATTTTACGACGGCATGCGCAAAGGAATGGTGTCCACGACCTCCCAGGTCAACGTCTCCTCCTTCCTTGAAATGTTTCGCCAGGCCCTGAAAGAATATGACAATGTTCTGTATATGGGGCTATCCAGTGCGCTGTCAGGAACCTATCAAAGCGCTCTTCTGGCCAAAACCACACTGGAGGATGAAGATCCTGCCGCCGTGGGCAGAATCACATTGGTCGATACGAAAGGCGCTTCCCTGGGAATCGGCCTGCTCGTATTGGCGGCCTGCCGCATGAGAGATGAAGGCGCGAGCCTGGAGGAGACCGCCGCTCAGATCGAGACCCTCACATCCCACATCAATCACTGGTTCACAGTGGATGATCTGGTCTACCTCAAACGCGGCGGACGGATCTCGGGCATCAAGGCAGCAGTGGGTCAGCTTTTAAACATCAAGCCGATCCTGTCGGTGAACCAGGAAGGGAAACTGGTCCCCACCGGCAAGGCCAAGGGACGCAAGAAGTCCATCCACGCTCTGATGGATCGCTTTCGGGAAATGTATGATCCATCCCTTGGAAAAGATTTCGCCATCAGTCATGCCGACTGCCTGGACGATGCCAACATGCTGGCACAGCTGATCCAAAGCGAATTCGACATGAATGAACCGGTCATCGAAAATGTTGGAATGGTCATCGGCAGTCATGCCGGTCCGGGCACAGTGGCCCTTTTCTTCCCTGGCAGACCCAGAGAAGATTTCAATCCAGATCTATAACCGTCAGGTTTTAGAAAATATATAAAAATATCGTGTAAAAAGGAGAACAAAATGGATTTCAAAGACACCAGAACCGCAGGTAATCTCGCCAAAGCATTTGCCGGTGAATCACAGGCCAGAAACAGATACACATACTATGCCGAAACCGCAAGAAAAGAGGGCCTCGAGCATGTGGCCAACATTTTCGAAGAGACCGCAGGCAATGAAAGAGCTCATGCTGAAATTTTCTTCAACCACCTCGTTGAAAACATGGGCGAAGGCATCGGCCATGTCGAAGCGACCTACCCCGTGGGCAAGGCCGACACGGCTGCCAATCTGATGTACTCAGCTCAGGGCGAACGCGAGGAGTGGGAAGTGCTCTACAAGAACTTCGCTGACATTGCTGAGGAAGAAGGCTTCAAAACCATCGCTGTTTCTTTCAGAAACATCGCCAAGGTAGAAATGGAACATGAAAAGAGATACCTTGAACTCTACGAACTGGTCAAGAACAATAAGTTCTTCGATCGCGGCGAAGTCAAGGAATGGAAATGCATCAACTGCGGTTACATCTACGAAGGTGTCACCCCCCTCAACATCTGCCCAACCTGCAAATATCCCAAGTCATTCTGGGAAATCAACGTCTGCGAACACTAAAATCTGCGTTCTTTGCAGCGCTGCTGCTCAATGGCAGTGGCCCATAAAAGAAGTACCGGATCCAGCGAAGGATCCGGTACTTCTTTTATGCCATGAACTGCTGTGGCTCTTCCAATGACCTTTGACGGCTCTCCATCCCTGAGACATCCGGTCAAAGGATTTTGTTCAGGTCGTGCAAAGATCCGTGCAAAAATGCCTTGGCCTCCCGGATCAGGCGTCCAGGGGCTCCTTTGGTCTTCGGGCCGGGATGGCCACGAGGATCGAGATGATGGCGACCATGACCATCATCAGATTAAAGAGCAGCGCAATGGTCGCCGCATAGCGGACGGCGACATTATCCTGTCTGCCCCAGAACAGCCCTTCGGCAAACCGGACCTGACCGTTGCTCAGTCCGGTGAACAGCGCTGCTGAGATGGCCACTCCGAAGGCGGCCCCCAGGGCAGAGGCCATCTTATAGATCCCGGAGGCCGTTCCGGCCTGGGACGCCGGCACCGTCGACAGTGCCGCATCCGCCGATGGCGTGGCATAAAAGCCCAGACCCATCCCGAAAAGTGTGAAGCCGACGGCGGCCACGATCATGTACTGGCTGGCCATTATGAAGGTGAAGGTCATGAGGAGGATCCCCGTGCCGGTAATAGCGGCCCCGAGGATCATGGGCTTGCGGGCTCCCCATTTCTGAAGGAGCTTCTCCCCCACCCGGATGGTCAGGAGGATGGCCACGAGGTATCCAATGGTGAGCAGGCCCGCCTGGAACGAAGTGAGATCCGCTCCCGTCTGGACCAGGGACAGTGTGACCACCAGGGTACCGGCGGCACTGTTCAAAAGAAAATTGGAGATGGTGGCGCCCGAATACATCCGGTTGCGGAACAGATCGAAATCAATGAACCGATTCTGCCGTCTGAGTTCGATCATGACAAAACCAGCCAGCGCGGCCACTGCCAGGGCTGCCAGACCAAGCACCGCCGGGCTCAGCCAGCCGAGGCTCGCTCCCTGACTGATGACGACATTCAGGGCTACCATACCCAGCATGAAGGTGGCGATCCCCGGAAAATCATAGCCTTTCTTCATCGCCGCGGTGTCCCCCCGGCTTTCCGGGGTCCCGCTGATCAGAAGAAAACTCAGCCCTGCGATGATGATGGAGATCCAGAAGATCCAGCGCCAGCCGATGGTGGAAGCAAGGATCCCGCCGAACAGTGAGGTCAGACCGGATCCGCCCCATGACCCCATGGAAAAGATGCTGATGGCGCGCTGCCTGGCGCTGTCCTGATAGTAGGTTTTGATCAGCGCCAGTGAAGTGGGCATGATGCAGGCCGCCGACAATCCCTGGATCATTCGTCCGGCAATCAGAAAGGCGGCATTGCCCGACGGTGTCAGGGCGATGAGCGCTGAACCCAGGATGCTCAGCATGAGTCCTGCTTTCATGATCCGGATTCGTCCGACCCGGTCACTGATCCCTCCCATGACAACAATGAACAGGCCGGAAAACAATGAGGTGATGCTCACAGCGAGGTTGCTGCTGGTCACACCGATCCCGAGATCATTGCGCATCGTCGGTGCGATGTTCAAAGTCGTCTGCGCAAACAGACTGAAGGTGATGACCCCAAGGACGATCCCGAATAAAAGCCGGTCATTGCCGACGTACTCTTCTGTACTGATTTTAGTAGTCTTTGTGCTGCTCAATGGCTCATCCCTTTCTTTACAGATCCGTGTCCCAGAAGCGCGGCGCCTGGAACAGTCTGCCTGATCTTAGGTAACAACAAGTTTCCATTCCAAATCACTTTGAATTAAGAAAAATCACTTTGAGTCCTGAATTTTACTTTGAATCATGAATTCCATTTCGAATTTCACTTTGGCACCCTGTCTGTTTCATGGTGATATCTTTTCTATTTCACTTCAGATCCCATTTTCGCCTTGTGACTGTGAGTTCCCGCCCCGGGCCGGGATGTCCCAATGCCGCGAACTGTCTGGCAGGGCCTTCAGGGTCTTAATTTAAAGGAACCTATTTCTTTGAAATCAGGCGCTCTGCGCACCAGGGCCACCCGGTCAAACTCCGCGGAGAGGGGGCGGAACTGGCTGAGAATGAATTCAAAGGCTTCAAGCAGGACTTCCCGGTCCTGAATATCAGCCAGGATCAGATGAGGGAGCCAGTTCCCGAAGGCAAACTGTTCGAACCCATCCTTGGGATAGTTGAATGATTCATGCACTTCCAGATGGATGCTGTACAAAAACTCGTTGAGGACCGGTCCCAGATAAAGTTTGCCGGGTGGGATGACTCCGACGGAGGCAAATGTCGCCTTCACTTTTTTGTGCTGACGGACCAACCGCTGGAGTTTGTCAGCCGCCTTGGTCTCATCCAGATCACGAAACTTCCCGAGTGTCAGCTTGACTCTTCGTTTGTCATCGGGACCGCCGGCCTGACCCGATTCTCCCGGCAGCGCACTGATCCAGTCAGCTACTGTTTTTTCGGCTGCCTTATCCATATAAAGTTCCACTGCGTAGATCATTGCCTTCATCTCCTTCTTGCCGGATCCCATTCCTTTTCCCATATTGCGGGGATCGGTCCGGGTCGTTTCATGGTCTGCCGGATTTACCTGCTGGATCCTTTGAATCG
>CAYYVR010000007.1:28533-30371 GCA_964475185.1 uncultured Clostridium sp.
GCCAGTCCGTTTCATTGCTTATTCAGCGTATTCATTCTCCGCGTAGACTGCGATCAGGTTCAGGATCACTTCCACGGCCTTTTCCATACTCTCCACTGAAATGAATTCAAATTCACCATGGAAATTTTCACCGCCGGTGAAAATATTGGGGCAGGGCAATCCCTTGTAGGATAACTGAGCACCATCGGTCCCGCCGCGGACCGGTGAGATCCTGGGCGAGATCCCGGCCATCTCAAAGGCCCGCTTGGCATTGTCGATGATGTACATGTGCGGCGCGATCTTTTCTTTCATGTTGTAATAGGAATCTTTCAGGACCACTTCCACGGTGCCTTCGCCATACTTCTTATTGAGTTTGCGCGCCGTTGCTTCCATCAGATCCTTCCTGGCCACGAATCTGTCCATGTCATGATCCCGGATGATGTATTCCATCGTGGTGGTGTCAACGGTCCCGCTGATCTCACCGAGATGGAAAAAGCCCTCATAGTCTTCCGTATGTTCAGGGCGTTCGCCTTTGGGGAGGGCGGCATTGAATTCCCAGGCGATATGGATCGCATTCTTCATTTTATCCTTGGCCGATCCGGGATGGACACTGCGGCCTCTGACTGTGACATCTGCTGAAGCTGCATTGAAATTTTCAAACTGGAGCTCGCCCAGCGGTCCGCCGTCCATGGTGTAACCCAGATCAGCCCCGAATTTTTCGACATCAAACAGGGCGGGTCCCCGGCCGATCTCTTCATCCGGCGTAAAGGCCACTTTGATCTCTCCATGGGGAATGGTGGGGTTGTCTTTCAAAATCTTCAGTGCGGCCATGATCTCGGCGATCCCGGCTTTGTCATCGGCTCCTAACAGCGTTGTTCCGTCGGTGACCACCAGCCGCTGTCCAATGTAATCGGCCAGACTTGGAAAATCATGGACTTTCATGATCTTCCCGTCATCATTCAGTGCGATATCCCCGCCCTTGTAATCGATGACCCTTGGCCTGATCCCTTCCGAATTGAAATCCGCCGTATCCAGATGGGCCAGAAAGGCAACGGTCTGGGCTTCCGTGGGGATATTGGACGGGAGCGTGCCGAACAGGTAGGCATGTTCATCCAGTTCGGTTGCAAGTCCAAGTTCTTCCAGCTCCGACCTGAGAAGTCTGGCCAGGTCCATCTGGCTGGGCGTGGAAGGGGTCGTATCACTTCTGTGGTCGCTGCGCGTGTTGATGACCACATATCTTAACAGGTTTTCAAGTACGTTACTCAAATCGATCCTCCTGATCTGCTCGTTATGGTTCTCGTGTGGATGCTTCCATTCGTCATGCTCTGGCCGGGTTTCCCGATACGGCCAGGCTACAGCGTCTCTTCTGCATCAAATTCAGGCCGGTACACCTTGCGGCGGTCCAGCGAAAAGATGAAGTCGGAAAGAGTCCCGGGTTCCAGTGTGTCCTGAACGTGTCTCATGTCATACATCCGGGCATCGATGAGATCGATGTGATGAAGCATCTCGGCTTCCGGGAACATGGGTTTCACCGGCGAGCCGTAATCAGGCTCATAGTGGTGGGACAGTACCATGTGCTGCAGCAGCATGATGACTTCTTCAGAGGCTGAGACTTCGCGGCCGACGCGGCCGATCTGTTCGACGCCGATGGAGATGTGGCCCAGCAACGTGCCGGGCACCGTATATTCCCGGACGATGCCGATGCTGGATGCATCCATTTCCACCAGCTTGGCCATGTCATGGAGAATGATGCCGGAAACCAGCAAATCATGATTGAGGAAGGGATAGATCTCCATCATGACATCGGCCAGCCGGAGCATGGTCAGAACATGATAGAGCAGGCCGCTGCGGATGGCGTG
>CAYYVR010000007.1:30471-35714 GCA_964475185.1 uncultured Clostridium sp.
TCGCCGGTGGCATCCCCCAGGAGAAAGTCCAGATATTTTTTCCCGTTGGAGTTGGTCGTTTTCAGGTCCACCCGTTTGATGACGAGAAAACTGTCGACTCGCTCTCCGGCTGTGTATTCGTTAACTTTTTTAAATAATATTTCCATTGTTACCTCCGATGTTCATATATTCATTATACATCAGTTTGAGCCCATCCCTGCCCGGGGAGCAAACCTTTGCGGAAAATTCAGAATCGATATTCCCTGCAGGTCCAGCTGATTTTCACACTGCCCCGGAGCGGATCAACGGCCCGGCACGTGGCATCCGGACCTGATTCACTGGTTTTCAGGACGGGGTCCGAAACAAACCGGCAGACCGGACGTCGGAGGTGGGTTGCAGGGTCGGGCCGCCACCCAGTCCTCTGGGAAATAACACGATCGGCCATCCGATGGAATTACAGCTTTTGTCCGGATTAGAGTATAATCATAAGAAGAGCAGGTTCTTTGCCGCTTTGGGCTTGGAACCATTAAAATCTACCCAGAACAGGAAATATGAATTATGAACATACAGCTCGATCAAGGCTCACTGAATATCATCAACACCCTCCAGGCCAACGGGCATGAAGCCTACCTGGTGGGCGGCTCTGTGCGCAATGCCCTGCTGGATGGTAAAACAACGGATTTTGACATCACGACGTCTGCCGAGCCCGAAGTCATCATGACGTTATTCCCCCACACCGTTCCCACCGGGATCCAGCATGGCACCATCACCATCATTCTGGATCACCGGCCCTATGAGGTCACCACCTATCGCACCGAAGGGGAATACCTGGACCGTCGTCACCCCACCTCGGTGCAGTTTGTCCGGGAACTGGCTCAGGATCTCAAACGCCGGGACTTCACCATCAATGCCATGGCCTACGACCCCACCACCGGTTTTCTGGTGGATCACTTCGGCGGGCAGGAGGACCTCAGATCACGGCTGATCCGTGCGGTGGGCAACCCCTCCGAGCGCTTCCATGAGGATGCCCTGCGCATCATCCGGGGCATCCGGTTTGCCGCGCAGCTGAATTTCAACATCGAAGCGGAGACGTTCAAAGCCATGTCCGAGTTATCCCGGCTTTTGGTCCACATTTCCCAGGAACGGATCTACGCGGAGCTCTCACGGATCCTGATGACGGAAAAACCTTCGGTGGGCATCGAACTCCTCCTTTACTCCGGCGCATTCCATGTCATTTTGCCCGAGCTGATCCCCATGGCCGGCTTTCAGCAGTTTTCCCCCTACCATGACAAAAATGTTTTTTTCCACACCATGCAGGTGTTGGACACCACACGGCCCCATCTGCCCCTGCGGCTGGCCGCCCTGCTCCACGATGCCGGCAAGCCCCAGACTTTTTCCATGGATGCCTCCGGCAAAGGTCATTTCTACGGTCACGAAGAAGTCTCCGAAAAAATCGCCCTGGACGTCATGACCCGTCTCAAAGTCGATAATAAAACCAGGGAACAGACACTGCTTCTCATCCGGAAACACATGACCTCCCTGGAAATGAAACGGCCGGTCAAAATCAAGCGGCTGATCCGGGACTTCGGCAAAGATCAGATCGATCTCTTCTTTGAATTCAAGGAAGCGGATCATTCCGGCAAAGCCCACAGCGGCAGCATGGACCCCAAATATGATACCCTGCGCAGGCGGGTCCGTCAGATCATCGAACAGAATGAACCCCTGGAAATATCCGACCTGGCCATTTCAGGACAAGACCTCCTGGACCTTGGCTTCCGGCGCGGTCCCGTCATCGGACAGACGCTGGAGACGCTCATGGATGAAGTGCTGGCCAATCCGGACCTCAATGAACGGGATTATCTTTGCCAGCGGGCGCAGCAGCTCATGGAGAAAGCCGAAGGTGACCGCCGATGAGCCAGAACGGGATCGATGCCATCACCACGTTATTCATCCTCATGGGGATCGGTTTTCTGCTCAAGAAACGCGGTGTATTCAACCGCAGTGCGGAGCGTTTCATCGTGGATCTGCTCCAGCGGGCAGCCATTCCGGGTCTGATGCTCTACAATGTGATGAACCAGTTCACGGAAGAATTTCTCCGCGCCAATTACCCGGCCATCCTCGCCAGCTTCCTTACGCTCATGGGCTCCATCATCATCGGCTTGCTGGTTGCCAGGGCCTTCGCCATCGGTGAGAAGAACCAGGGTGTGTTCACCACCATGTTTGCTTTTTCCAACACTATTTTTATCGGGATCCCGGTCATCACGGGGATCTTCGGAGAACAGGGCATTCCGTTTCTGATGCTCTTTTATCTGATGAATACGTTCCTCTTCTGGACCCTGGGGGTCTACCTCATCGGCGGGGACCAGGGCGTTCACCTGTTTTCCCGGCAGTCCCTGAAAAAGATCTTCAACCCTGCCATGCTGGCCTTCCTCCTGGGCGTTCTCCTGATGTTCAATGACATCGTCCTGCCCGGACCGGTCACCCGCAGCCTGAAGTATTTCAGTGATATCGTCACACCCCTGTCCACGCTGTACATGGGATCCATCATTGCCGATCTGTCCCTGAAAAAACTGCCAGGCCTCAAACCGACGCTCCTGATCATTACTGGCCGGTTTGTGATCTCTCCCCTGCTGGCTTACGTGATTCTGACCATCTTCGGGTTTTCCGGTCTTCTGGTGCAGGTCCTGGTCATCGCCTCGGCGCTGCCGGTGATGACCCAGGTTTCCGTACTGGCAGGTTACTACGGCAAAGATAAGCAGTACACTGCGTTCATGACGGCTCTGACTACTCTCCTGGCCATCTTCATTCTGCCCCTGTACCTGCAGATGATCTGACAGGCCGGTCAGTCGGTGAACAGGCAAAAAGGATGTCCGGCGGGGTCAAAAAATACCGTAACGCCGTCCAGGAACTGCTCATCCGCCTTCACAGCCCCTGCCGCCAAGGCATGGGCTGTTGCTTTTTCCAGATCCTTAACCAGAAGGTCCAGGTGCATGGACTTGCCCGGACGGCCCGCCTGATCCGGCCAGATCGGCGGCATGTAAAATGGTTCACTCTGAAAGGAAAGACCGACGCCGCCGGCGGGGTCACGGAGAATGACAAAGTCATCGTCTGCCCACCCGATCTCCCACCCCAGCAGGCGGGCATAGAATTCACTCAGCGTCCTGGCATCCGGACAGTCGATGTTGACCGTGGCCAGGGTGATTTTCGGATCCATCATAAAAATTCCTCCTCTTGAAAACAACGACAGCCCAGGCAGGCGATATGGCGGGTCTTTCCGTTCAATGACGGGCTCTCCAGTTCTTTGCGTCAATCCCCCGATCGCCTCGAAGGCAGAACCACTCAGGATCTCCCCTGTGACGACCGCCGGCACTGGCAAAGGACCCCGGGCGAGAATAAACTCGCCGGGGGTCCTTTGATCATGGGCAGCCCGGATCAGGCCCATCCCATTGGATTGGTAGGTTCAATTAGGTAATCGAAGCTTCGTAGATGCCGTTCGTGGTCTCCTGCAGCATCTTGTTGAACTCGTCATCCGACTGAGATGCGGACAGTCCTTCGGACAGCGCTCTTGAGAAGGATGCGATGAGACCGTTGTTTTCAGCCAGGAGGCGGTTGGAATCTTCTCTGGAGTATCCGCCGGAGAGAGCCACTACGCGCATGACCTTGGGATGAGCGATCAGTTCAGCATAAGCATTGGCCTTGGAAGGAATGGTGAGCTTGAGCATGATCTGCTCGCCTTCAGGCAGCTGATCGAGCTGAGCGAGGATCTCTTTCTTCAGAATTTCTTCGATGGCTTCCTTGTTCTCTGAATGGATATCGACTTCAGGCTCGATGATGGGCATCAGTCCGGCAGCAAGGATCTGCCTGCCGATTTCAAACTGCTGTTCCACGATGGCCCTGATGCCGTCTTCTGTGAGTTCCTTGATCACGGATCTCATCTTGGTACCGAAGATGTTCCGTTCTTTGCCACGCTGGAGAAGCGCATCCAGTTCCGGCATCGGCTTCATCATCTGAACGCCGTTTTCCAGGTCTGCCAATCCCTTGTCGACTTTCAGGAAAGGAACGATCCCCTTGTCTTCCCAAAGGTAATCAGCGGTCTTCTTGCCATCGATGTCACGGTCCATGGTGTGCTCAAACAGGATGGCACCCAGAATGCGTTCGCTGTTGAATGCCGGGGACTTGATGATGCGGGTTCTCATCTGGTGGACAAGATCGAACATTTCCTCTTCCGTGCTGTAGCTGTCCTGGTTTACACCATAAGCAGCCAGTGCTTTCGGGGTGGATCCGCCGGACTGATCCAGGGCAGCAATAAAGCCTTTGCCCTCTTTCATACGTTTCGCTTGCTCTTGATTCATAAAATATATCTCCTTTATCATTGGGTTAGATTTAACTTCGTTTGATGTAGCTTCGTTTGTTTCACTAACCCATTATATCATGCTTGTCTGACATGAGACCCCTTGATTTGTTGACAGTTTGTGAATGATAGTTTAAAGAATTCACCTGTTCAATAGCTGAACCGGACTTTATCATGGATGCCCATGTAACTTTCCGGGTTTCGGGCCACTTTGGCGATCTCATGTTCATCCAGCCGGATGCCCTCACGATCTGCCATGTAGAACAGGATCTTCAGTTTCTCAAACACTTCCATATTGGCCCTGGCATCATTGGCGGCCCGGTGGCGGCCCTCCCAGGGAACGCTTAACATTTCGGTCAGATGAGACAGTCCGCAGGTCCCCGGCATAAAGCGCCGGGCAAATTGCAGCGTGTCAAAGACCTGATTCTCAAAATCAATGCCGCAGGCATTGCCTGCCGAGATGAGATTTTTCATGTCATTATTAATGAGATCATGGCCCACGATGATCCGATCGCCGATGAATTCCTTCAGTTCCGGCAGGATGTGCCAGATGTTGCGGCGACCCGAAACCATTCGGTCGGTGATTCCCGTCAGCTGAACGATCTCCCGCGGGATCCGGATCCCCGGATCGATGAGCCGGGTAAATACTTTTTCCGGCCGGCCTCTGACCACCAGGACAGCTCCGATGTCGATGATCCGATTCATCGGCCGGGATGTCGTTTCGATATCAAGACAGATGTAGGTGTCAAAGAACGGATGGCGGATGATATTTTCTTTCCGAACGGTTTTTCTGACTGCGTCTTCCATGGCCGGCACCACCTTTCAATGGCGAAGTTGTTGCATAGGTTGTGATCCGCTCAATAACAGTATACCCTGTTTACCGGATAAATTCCAAAAGCTGCAGCCGCCCGGT
>CAYYVR010000008.1:0-34522 GCA_964475185.1 uncultured Clostridium sp.
CCAAAGGCTCCCAAGGATCAGACATGATGTCCGGTCGTCGGGAGCCTGGATTTTTTTGGATCTCATGTGGTTTTTCCGGAAGAAGGGGCGGGGTCCGGACGCAGTCTGGCTGGATTATTTTTCCGATCCGGTTTTTCTGGCCGCGAAAAACGCCTGAAGCAGCTCTTCAGCCACGGGGTGATACGCCCATATGACATTCAGATGGATGTGATTGAGAGGATCCCGGGTCAGATCCATGACGGTCCCCAGGGCGCCGGACTGGACTTCATGGAGGGCTACGTGGACCTCCCGGATCCGAGACTGGGTGATCAGGGAGGCGCACATGGGGCAGGGTTCCAGGGTGACATACATGACGCAGCCCGTCAGGCGCCAGTCCCCGATCCGGCTGCAGGCATCGCGGATGGCCAGTACCTCCGCGTGGGCACTGGGGTCCCTTCGTTTTTCTTTTTCGTTATGGCCCCGCCCGATGACTTCTCCGCTGCGCATGATCACACAGCCCACGGGGATCTCGCCTTCGTTCAGAGCCAGCCGCGCTTCTTTCAGGGCCAGCTCCATGGGATCCTCTGAGGGTCCAAAAGAAGAGCTCCGGGTCAGGGCATCGCCGGATGACAGGCTGGCGTCAGGCGGCCGGGCAGTTGATTCATCAGATGTTGGTTTATGCTTCAATGGATTCCTCCTATGGAAAAGGGGACCCGGATGGTCCCCTCTGTTGCAATGCTCACATTGGCTTAGATGTCGTAATCTGCGCCGTTCTGATCTTTAGCCTGGTCTTTGGTGTGGTCCCTTGAATGATCTTTGGAATGATCTTTTTTATGATCGGACAATACGTTGATCCGAACGCGGTGGACCCGGTTACGCTCCGTTTGCGTCACCGTGAATTCAAGGTTTTCCCAGGGGATGATCTGACCTTCTTCCGGGAAGTTGCCCAGCAGTTCAATGATGAAGCCGCCGATGGTGTCCACATCCTCCGATTCGATCTCAAATCCCATTTCGTCATTGATGTCGGTCAGTTTCATCATCCCGTCCATTTCATAAACGGAATCACTGATCTTATGGATGGCTTTTTCCGGTTCGTCATCGTACTCATCGTCGATCTCACCGACGATGGCCTCCAGAAAATCTTCGATGGTGACGATGCCCACTGTCCCGCCGTATTCATCCAGAACAACGGCGATGTGGGTCCGTTCCCGGCGCATTTCTCGGAACAGTTCCTGTACGAGTTTGAACTCATAAGTGAAAAAAGCGGGGCGGACATAATCCAGCAGGGTGAAGTCCGGACTGTTCTGGGTGAACATCAGATCTTTCACATTCAGGATGCCGACGATGTCGTCGGTGGTATCGCGATAGACCGGGATCCTGGAGTATTTTTCCCGATGAATGACTTCCACGACTTCCTCATAGGGGGTATCAACATCCAGTGACACCATGTCATAGCGCTGGGTCATGATGTCGCTGACCCGCAGGATACCGAACTCCGTCACGTTTTCGATGATCTCTTTCTCTTCAAGATCCAGCAGGCCCTCTTCAACGGATCCGTCCACGATGTTTTTGAATTCCTCTTTGGTCATCCCCGTTTCTTCAAACCGCCGGATCCCGAACAGTCTCAGGATGAGGCCGGAGACGCCGTAAAAAAGCACAACAAAGGGATGCAGGATCACCAGAAATACCCGGGTGAGACCCAAAGACATCAGGGAGATCCGTTCCGGATAACGGCGGGCGATGGATTCAGGCAGGATCTCACCGATGATCAGAATGATCACGGTCATCGCGCCGATGCCGATGAGGATATTGTATGTTTCGCTGGCGGTGGGCTGGTACCGGTTGATCCATGTGGCGCCCAGTGCCGATGCGGCAACATTGACCAGTGAATTTCCTACGATCATGGTTCGATAAACACTTTCCTGATCTTCCAAAAGGTGAGCAAGCTTATCTGCATGGCGGACTTCGTCTTCCATAAGATAGCGCAGCTTTCCCTTGGACATGTTCAGAAAAGCCGTTTCAGCCAGTGATATAAACACCGAAATCAGTATGAGTGCAACTACAACAGCAAGCAATATCGCTTGCCCCGAACTGCTGGGGTCCAAAAATCATCAACTCCTGTTTTAGTTAGCATGTGAAAAATAAAATAAAAATATGGATTCATTATATCATATTTCAGGAATTTCTTTTGATATTCATGACTTCAGCTCTGCAGCAGGTCTGGATCCATGCGGTGATCAGGTCTTTGGCCCATCTGTGATCAGATCTTTGGCCCATCTGTGATCAGGTCTTTGGCCCATCTGCGATCAGGTCTTTGACCCTTCGGGGACCTCAGGCATCCTCTGAGGATCTGAGAGGTCCTGCATCAGGCTGAAGAGATCTTCGGGGATCAGGGGATGAGACAATGCAGGAGGAACACCCGTCATCAGTTCGGAAGGATGTTCGGGAGGATGTTAACGTAGTTTTAAAAACAGGATCTTCCTGTTCGGATCACGGCACCGTCACGTATAATAGGGGTAAAGGCCGGTGTATCACCGATCGAATGAGAGGACACGATATGATCATCATCATCAACGGACCCTCCGGGTCCGGTAAAACCACCCTTGGAGAATATTTCGGCACGTTGGGTCTCAGGGAGATCATTTCAACGACCACCCGCAGTCCCCGGGAGGGGGAGACCCACGGGGTCAGTTACTATTTTGTGACAGAGGAGGAGTTCCTGGCCGCCGACCGGATCGAAGAGTCTTTCTATTCCGGCCACTACTACGGAGTCACCCGGGAAGAGGTCGAGGCAAAGGTCCGGGACGGTCAGAGTGCCTACGCTTCCCTGGACATCAACGGCGTCAGACGATTCAAGGAACTTTATCCCGAAGACACCATCGTCCTGTATCTTCGTGTTTCCAGAACCCTGATCAAACGACGGATGGCCCGCCGGGGGGATTCCGTGGCCAATATCCGGCGGCGCCTGGCGCATCACCGGACCACACGGGAAGATCTGAACCACCGGTTTGCGGATTATATCATTCACAATCACGGCAGTCTGCAGAACCTGAAAAACCAGGGATTGAAGATCCTCAGAAAGGAAGGGATCATTGGGGAGGAATGACTCAAGGCTACCAGAAAGCGGTCGAATCATAGGGTCCGCAGCGGGTGTCCGATGTCCGAACTTGGATCAGGCCCCGAATCCATGGAATGCAGCAGAATGCCTTCGTTCGGAAGCATTGATTCCATGGCAGCCAAGGGCTGAATCTGATCAGATACATTACAGAATATTCATGGAATGATTAGAAAAACGATATACTTCCTTCATTGACTGTCCACCACTTTCATATTAATTCACTGTATACTTTAACCAAGTGATACATACGTATCTTTCAACTGAAGACACTGGAAAAAAGGAAGTGATCCGGATGAGCGGAAAGAATACGGGGATAATTATTGGACTCTTCCTTATCACAATTTCACTGCTGTTACTTGGAATCCAAGATAAGAATGGCAGCCCGGAAATCGCTATTTATCTGATTTCGGCTGTATTGACGATGGGGATCATTTTCTCGGTGAATTTTATACTGAAACGAAAAGAACGGGATAAGCATCAGGAAAATTGAAACTGCGTCCTCTGATAATCATTCCCCCTGGTATGGCCTTTGGCCATACCTTTCAATTTTTTTGACTTTATCAGCAAATTTCTAAGTCTGGGATTTTTCAGGGCCGGATCTTGGGACTGGGATTTTAATCCCAGGGCAGAACCGGAGATGGAGCCCCCGACCACGTGATGGGATGAACTGATATTGAATCTCAACCTTGTAATTTGGTGACAGTTCGGTGATAATAGGTACGATGAAAAGGTTGACACAAATCAAAACGGAGGCATTGCATGCATAATTTTTCCAGAATTCTAAAAGATGAACTGATTGCCGCCCTGGGATGCACAGAACCCATCGCAGTGGCGCTGGCCGGAGCCAGAGCCCGCCAGGTCCTCGGATCCAAACCAGTTCAGGTGGATGCATATTGCAGCGGAAATATCATTAAAAATGTCATGGGCGTAACGGTCCCCAATTCAAAAGGGATGAAGGGGATCGACTCGGCTGTGGCTTTGGGAATTATCGGCGGTGAGCCGGATCTTGGCCTGGAAGTCCTATCCCGGCTGACGGATGAAGACATCGCCCGGGCCCGGCAGATGATTGACGATGAGATCATCAGGGTCCACCTGAAGGAAGAGGTGGCGAATCTGGACATCGAGATCCATTTGAAGGATGCCGCTGACAATCAGGTCATCGTTCAGATCATGAACAAACATAATAATATCGTGAGGATCTCACTGAACGGCCATGAATTCATGGAGGCTCAGGTCATGGGCAGAGAAGCAGAGAAAGATCTCTATGAAGGGCTGTCCATGGAAAGGATCCTTGATTATGCAGACACAGCAGATCTCACCGAGATCGGCACGGAACTGACCAATCAGATGAAACTGAATGCCGCCATTGCCGATGCCGGTCTGACCAGAGACTTCGGGTCCTCCATCGGAAAGATCCTGCTGGCCGGGAACGATGACATTCGCACCAGGGCACGGGCCAGAGCGGCGGCGGGGTCGGATGCCCGCATGAGCGGATGTTCGATGCCGGTGATCATCAATGCCGGTTCAGGCAACCAGGGACTGACCTGTTCGCTGCCTGTCATGGAATATGCCAGGGATCTGAAGGCAGATGAGGAACGGACCATGCGCGCCCTGATCGTATCCAATCTGACCGCGCTGCACATCAAACGCTACATCGGACGACTGTCTGCCTACTGCGGCGTCACCAGTGCCGGCGCGGCTGCCGGCGCAGGCATCTCCTATCTGTATGATCCCTCCGATCGGGAGCGCATCTATGAGACGGTGGCCAACGCGCTGATGATCGATTCGGGCATGGTCTGCGACGGAGCCAAACCGTCCTGCGCCGCCAAGATCGCCTCGGCGGTGGACGCCGGGATCACCGGCTTTGAAATGTCCAAAGCCGGCCGGAGCTTCCAGGCTGGTGAGGGGCTGATGAAGGATAACATCGAAGACACCATCCGGAGCATCGGACGGCTGGGAGCGGTGGGGATGAAGGAAACCGATATCGAAGTACTGAATATCATGCTGAATAAGGCGGAACCCGGATCGGGCAAATAATTCAGATCCCCTTTGCCTGTTCCCATCATCGAATCCCGTGACCGGAGAATACCGGCGCAGAGCAGACCGTTACGGTCTGTTTTTGCTTAGCCACAATTTTGCCACAGGTTCGCCGGGAGTTTCCGATAGATAGATCTGATGCAATGGATCATAATGTGAATATAAACAAATTAGAAGTTCAGATTCAAAGGGATCTGACATAAGGAGCGTATAAGCATGAAAAAAAGACAAATCATCTCTCTGATTTTGGCTGGGGCACTGATCGCCGGAACAGAATTCGGAATCCGGGTCCTGGCGGATGAGACGGATACCACGCCGCCCGTCCAGACCCAGGAAGAAAACACGGATCCTGCGTTCCCATGGAACGGAATGATTCACGGACGCGGCGCAATGCGCGGCTGTTTTGGCGGCATAACCGATTCAAACCTCACCGTGGATCAGCAGAAAGAATTGAACGCATTAAGGGTCGAGGCCCAGAATATCATGCTCGACTACCGGGAACGGCAGCTGGAACTGCGTGAGCTCCTCACAGAAGCCATCGCAAAGGGCGATCAAGCCGAAATTCTTGCCGCCTGGGAACAACATACGGCACTGCACAAAGAGATCCAGATCAATCTGGAGCCGGTCAGAACAGCGATGGCCCAGATACTTGGAGAGGAATCAGCAGAATGGGGATTCTTCCAGGAACGGTTTGAAACCAATCCCATGAGCGAACAGATGGAAGCACTGAAGAATGCAGCAACCGATGAGGAAGCCCTTGAGATCATCGAGGATCTTCAAAACTTTGGAGGCGGCAGAGGCAGCAGAGGAAGAGGCAACAAAGGATTCCGCAGCCAGATGCCATGGCAGGGTGAAACCCCTGATGAGACCGCACCGCGGGGCGAATTTTCCAATAATGGCAGGGGCAGAGGCTTGAACAGAGACCGTTCAGACTTTGGCCGCAACCGCAGATAGACAGTCCTTAACGACCCGTGAGACACGGATCCCCCAAGATCCTTCTCAATACATCATAATCCCCTCGGCCTGCAGTGGAACTCTGCAGACCCTTTTCTGTATTTTTCAGGCTCCTGTTTGATTTACAGAATTCGCAACAAATCCTTCCAACAGGGTTCATATTCACCTGCTATCCTGTAATTCAGAGGTGAAACGATATGAAAGAAGAAAACAAGATCAATGCCGGCGGGTTTTCGCTGAACGCCGATTCTGTCGGCGTCGACAATCAGGTGAAAATCAATTTTACGTTCAAGGCGCCTGTGACGGATTCAATGCTCGATGCCCTTGAAGGGGCGGACAATGCCATCAAAGCTGAACGAAAACTGAACAGTCTTCTGGGGCCGAGGCTGGAAGAAACCGGACGCAGTGACAATGCGGCGTTCCAGGGCAGGTTCCATGTCACCGCCCTGAATGGATCCATCGAGGGTATGTATGATTCAGACAGCATGGTGCGGTCCTCCGTGGAGGGAGCCCTCCTGGAGATCCTGCGTGACGGGCTGAAGCAATTGTCCGGGGATGAAAAGGTCAGCGCGGACATCAATTTGGCCTGCTCATTCTAACCAGTACAGATTTCATTTCAAAAGATTCAAAAACCTCTTTTGCACTGATACAATTTTCTTAGATCAGTACACAGGAGGTTTTTGACTTGAAGAATCAGCCCGTATCCAAATTAACGGCATTGGGTCTGTTTGCGGCCCTGATATTTGTAGCCACATACTTATTGAAAATCGTACTCCCCATCGGATATATCCACCTCGGGGACGGCATGATCCTGGCCGGCGCGATCCTTCTGGGGCCGTCCGCCTGGCTCCCGGCAGCCCTGGGGTCTGTCCTGGCCGACATCATGCTGGGATACACAGCCTACGCGCTGCCGACCTTTATCATCAAAGGAGCGGTGGGACTCATCGCAGGTCTTCTGCTGAAACGGATCCGGCATCTGGGCGGTGTCGTGCTGGTTTTCATTGGGGTTGAAATACTGATGGTGGCAGGGTATTTTGTTGCCGAATCCTTCATGTACGGAGTGAACGGTGCGATCCCCCAGCTATTTGCCAATACGCTGCAGGGGGGATCCGGAGTGATCGTCGGCGCCATGCTGTTCCCGACGCTCCTGAAACTTCGCCACCGGTTTGTACCTTCCCGCTAAGGGCTCAGTCTTAATGGGGACGGGATGAATCATTGGGATCGCATCATGAATCGCCGATCATTTCAGCCTGCCGCCTGGCAGGCTGATTTCCATATCTGGCCTGATGGGGCCGCAGAAGAAGGCATGGAGTCAGGGTTCGGGGACCGGATGGGCGGCCTCATTCAACCAATCTGCCCGTCCATCCGGAGAACAGCCGGTATGTATGACAGATCGGCATGGACAGACGGCGCCGTATTCCGGAACACTAAAAATTGTATCGTTTACGAAAAAGGAAATCATTTTTTTCAACGGGCTGCTGTTACGAACTGCGATTTTTGACCTGGATCGGAGTGAACTGGAAACTTCTACTAATAATGTTCACGGTTTTAAGATATAATTAAAACGATACCAGTGCTTCGGTCGAAGAGCACTCATCACACATAAATCAACCCAAACGGAAGGAGAATGAATATGGAGAACAAACGAATTTTCAATTTCTCAGCAGGTCCCTCAGAATTACCTTTGGAGGTATTGGAGAAAGCCGCAAAGGAAATGACCAACTACAACGGATCAGGGATGGGTGTCATGGAAATGTCCCACCGTTCCAAGATATATGACGGGATCTTTAAGGAGACCGAGGCAAAATTCAGAAAAGTATTTGCCGTTCCGGACAATTATAAGGTCCTGTTCCTCCAGGGCGGAGCCACCATGCAGTTTGCACAGATTCCGATGAACCTGATGACAAAGAATAAAAAAGCCGATTACATCGTCACCGGTTCCTTCTCCGGCAAAGCCAAAACAGAAGCCGGGAAATTCGGTGAGGTCAATGTTGCCTTCACGGGCAAGGGCGAAGGCTTCGTGAGGATCCCGAAACAGGAAGACCTGAACCTGTCCCAGGATGCGGATTATGTACACTACTGCGACAACAACACGATTTTCGGAACCAAATGGAATTATGTCCCGGATACGGGAAATGTTCCGCTGGTTTGCGATATGTCCTCCTGCATCCTGTCAGAGCCCGTTGATGTTTCCAAGTTCGGACTCATCTACGCCGGCGCACAGAAGAACATGGGACCGGCAGGCCTTGCAGTGATTGTGATCCGAGAAGATCTCATCGGCGATCCTCAGCCGGGAACACCGGTCATGCTCGAATACAAGACCATGGTGGAAAATGATTCCATGTACAACACCCCCAACACCTGGGCCATCTATGTCCTGGGCCTCGTTCTGGACTGGGTCGAAGCCAACGGCGGAACCAAGGGGATGCAGGAACTGGCAGAAAAGAGAAGCCAGCTGCTCTATGACTACATCGATAATTCCGACGGATACTACAAGAACCCCAACGATAAGGATTCCAGATCCAAAATGAATGTTGTGTTCCGTCTGCCCAATGAAGAACTGGAAGCAAAGTTCGTCAAGGAATCAGCTGCGGCCAACATGAGCAATCTCAAAGGTCATCGTTCAGTCGGCGGCATCCGTGCCTCCATCTACAACGCAATGCCGGTGGAAGGTGTGGAATTCCTGGTTGATTTCATGAAGAAATTCAAGGAAAACAATCCCGTCTAGTCAAAGGCAGTATCAGAAGATCCATTGAACCCAGGATCCCCTGAATCCGAAGTCCACAATAATTCAGGGGATCTTTGAACAGAGAATCCAAACTACCCATTACCAAGATCTGGAGGAAAATTATTTATGATCAGAGTACTTGCAACAGACGGAATGGATGCATCAGCAGTCGATAAGCTGAAGTCCCTGGGCTACGAAGTCGTTGAACAGTTCTACGAACCGGAAGAGTTGAAGAAAGCCGCTCAGGAAGCTGATGTCATGGTCGTCCGCTCTGCCACGAAGGTAAGAAAGGACATCATCGACGCTGCGGCTGAGACCGGCAAACTGAAACTGGTCATCCGCGGAGGCGTCGGCATCGATAACATCGACAAGGCCTACGCAGAGGAAAAAGGCATCAAGGTCACCAATACACCGGCAGCCTCCTCGGCTTCCGTTGCAGAACTGGCCATCGGGCACATGTTCTCCATGGCCCGGTTCATCGGGATCGCCAATGCCACCATGCGCAGCGGTGAGTGGAACAAAAAGAAATATGAGGGCATCGAACTGGCCGGCAAGACCCTTGGACTCATCGGCTTCGGACGTATTGCCAGAGAAGTCGCCAAACGGGCAGAAGTGCTGGGCATGAATGTCATCTATACCAAGCGCTCCGGAGAGGATGCCGACGTGAAGAACGCCCGGTTTGTGGACATGGATACGCTCCTGGCGGAGTCAGATTTCATCTCGCTGCATATCCCGAAACAGAAAGACCGGGATCATGTCATCGGCAGGGAAGAAATCGAAAAGATGAAAGACGGGGTATTCCTGATCAATACAGCCCGCGGCGGTCTCATCGATGAGGATGTCCTGGTCGAGGCACTGGATTCGGGCAAAGTATCCGCAGCGGCTCTGGATGTATTCAAAGAAGAGCCCACGAAGAACGAAAAGGTCACGACCCATCCGAAGATTTCCATGACTCCGCACATCGGAGCTGCCACCAAGGAAGCTCAGACTCGGATCGGCGGAGAGATCGTACAGATCATTGAAGCGTTCTTCAAGGACAAATAGGAGGAAAGTTACATGAAAGTCAGACCCTTTAAGGCTGTAAGACCGTCCAGGGAAAAAGCCGACAAAGTCGCAGCACTCCCATACGACGTCATGGATTCCAAAGAAGCCCGTGAAATGGTGAAAGACAACCCGTATTCATTCCTGCATGTCGACAAGGCAGAGATCGATCTGCCCGAAGACATCGATCAGTATGATGACCAGGTCTATGCCAAAGCGAAAGCCAACATCGACAAATTCCTCGCCGAAGGCACGTTCATCCGTGATGAAAAGCCATCGTTCTACATCTATCGCCTCATCATGGGCGATGTTGTCCAGACGGGGATCGTCGGAGCGGCTTCCGTTGATGATTATATGGAAGATCGCATCAAGAAGCATGAGTTCACCAGAGAAGCCAAGGAAAAGGACCGGATCCGCCACGTGGATACCACCAATGCCAACACCGGACCGATCTTCCTGACATATCCAGAAAAAGCTGACCTGAGCGCACTGGTCGATGAGTGGACCAAAAAGGCGCCCGAATATGACTTCACCTCCGAAGACGGCGTACAGCATACCGTTTGGGTCGTTGACGGAGAGGAAGCCGTGGCAGTCATCGAGCAGGCATTCAATGAGATCCCGGCTCTGTATATCGCAGATGGTCATCATCGGGCCGCCTCTGCAGTCAAGGTCGGAAAAATGAGAAGAGATGCTAAACCCGATTACACGGGCGACGAGGAGTTCAACTACTTCCTGTCCGTCATTTTCCCATCCAACCAGCTCAAGATCATGGACTACAACCGGATCATCAAAGATCTTAACGGACACAGCGAAGAAGAGCTCCTGAACCTGTTAAAGGAGAAATTTGAAGTTGAGGAATACAAGGGAGAAGGACAGTACCGTCCCGAGCGGAAACACACCTTCGGACTGTATCTCCCCGGAAAATGGTACAAGCTCACTGCCAAACCCGAGATCCTTCAGGATGAGGATGTCCTCAAATCCCTTGACGTTTCAGTATTATCCGAAAACGTTCTGGATCCGATCTTTGACATTAAGGATCAGAGAACATCCGAACGCATCGATTTTGTCGGCGGGATCCGCGGACTGGCCGAACTGGAAAAACGCGTCGGCGAAGGATTTGCAGCAGCCATTGCGCTGTATCCCACCGACATCGAGGATCTGATGAAGATCGCCGATTCAGGCCGGGTCATGCCGCCAAAATCCACCTGGTTCGAACCGAAGCTGCGCTCCGGATTGTTCCTCCACGAATTGGATTAAACGATCACCATCGGAACGAAAAAAATAATCGATCAGGGCCATGAGTCCGGGGATCTGCCCCAGGCTCATGGCCCTGATTTTTAAGGCAGGGAGATCCCAGCCGGAAGTCAGATTGAGGCTCTTCGACAAGTAAACAGAAGAGCCGGCACAGGGGGAAACGGCAGACGTTTGCATCCATGGGACAAACGGCATGGCTGTGAGTCAGTAAAAAAATAGGCGGCTGGAAAATACTGACGGGGAAAAAATACTGGCGGCAACAAAATTCTGGCGGGGAAAATATTCAGCAGGGTGTTGACTATTACGTTGCGTTATAGTTTATTCTGATATCAGACGATCCATTATGCGGTGAAAGCAGAGATGTCAGAGGAGGGAAGAGAGCTTGGAGCTGAAAATCAGAGAAATGGCTGAGCTGGCCAGAGTGAGTGTGAGAACACTCCAGTATTACGATAAGATCGGCTTGCTGCCGGTGACCAAACAATCCACTAACGGGTATCGCATCTATACGGCCTCGGATCTCGACCGCCTTCAGGAGATCCTTTTATTCAAGGCCCTGGGATTCGAACTGAAAGACATCTCCAAGATGATCAGCGCCTCTGATTACGAGCGGCTGAAAGCCCTGAAGATGCATCGATCGCTGACCCGGCGGCGAATGAAGGAACTGGAGGAATTGCTGGAGAACATCAATGGATCGATCCAGGAAATCGAGGAGGGAATCATGATGAAGAAACACGATAAATTCAAAGGAATGGATTTCAGAAAAAATCCCTACGAAGCAGAAGCCCGTGAAAAATGGGGGGATGAGCGTGTGGAGGAAGCCAATGCGAAGATCCGCGGAAAAAGTGATGAAGAACTGGGTGGCCTGCAGGAGCGGATGAACAGAATTTTCGAAGGCTTTGCCGCTCTCGTCGGGACCGATCCCGAAGGGGACCAGGCTGTCAGCCTTTGCGGGGAGTTCTTTGCCCTTCTGAATCAGGAGGTCGGCAGTTTTTACGACAAGGAGGTTTTCAAGGGTCTGGGTCAAATGTATGTGGATGATGAACGATTCACCGAAAATCTGGACCGCTGGGGTGAGGGGACAGCCCGATTCATGCGGGATGCCATGGCCTTCTACTCGGATCATAAATTATAAGCCAAATAAAAGAGAGTCTGATGCTGAATCCAGACTCTCTTTTAATGTTCATGGGCTGATGTTCCCTGCAGTATGGCCGGCGGATCTGAACGGAATCTTTTTGATGGCGGGGCAGATCAATCGTCACTGCCGCTGTCTTTACTCGAAGTTTCCTTTGGAACATAGGTAAAATCCTCGTCTCTCATGAGCTCAGATACATTCTTGATCAGATTCAGCAACTCGGAAGCGTGAATAATGATCTGCTCCAGTTCTTCTTCGGTATAATCAACGAACATTTCTTCCACGATGTGGGTATTGGCGGCTTTCAGGTCGTCATAAAAAGCCCGGCCGGATACGGTGAGGTTCAATCGGATGACCCGGCGATCCTTTTCATCCCGGTTTCTCTGAAGGTACCCCTTTTTGATCAGCGCATCCAGGATCGGAGTCATGTTGGGTTTTGAGATCTTCAGATATTTCGCAACGTCGGTCACTGATGAGTTATCGCGTCGTCTCAAATAGAAAAGAACTGAAAACTGGGCCGGTGTCAGATGGATCGCTTTGGACAATACCAGCGGGTTGAAAATTTTCTTGTGCAGGATGATCATCAGATCATAGAGATAGGAAGTCACTTGCGGATAGTTCTTGCTCATCTTCATCACTCCTTGTGAAATGACCCCATGATTTTGGGGGATACCCAATGTTTTATCTATATTATAGTTTCCAAAGAGGTTATAATAATCATACTCAATTATGAGAGAAATTACAAAGGTATAACTATGAACACTTGATAAATTAATGGTGAAAATCAGAGCGATCTGTTCCCTCTTCGATAAGTTAATAACCCATTCAGGCGGAGCAAAATCGATTTTGACAGCCCTTCAGGTCTGGAAGATCGGCACTGTGAAGCAGTTTCCTGCCTGATTGTTCTTCAGTCAGGGGTCGGGCATCAACGGGATCATTGCGGGCGACAGAAGAGCGCGAACGGACGGCACCATTGATTAACCGCGGACAGATAGGTAAACTGGAAGAGACAGTGCAGGAAGGTGAGTGATTCGATGAACGGATTCAAAGGAAAGGACCATGACAATCGCATACGCAAAGGCCATCTGATATGGATCGTGGCTACCGCAGTGACGATGACAGGCTGTCAGGCGCTGATCCCTCAGCCTGCGACGGCCCCCGTTGTCACCACCGGTTCCGGCACGCTGCCGGACAGTCACCCCGGGACAGGGATGGATCTGACGACGGCAGCAGAGGCGGGATCGACAGGCAGTTCCGCTTCAGGGACTGAAACGACCACTGCTGCCACAGCGCCCGCTGCGACCACCGGGATCACAGTTCCCCTTACGCAGGTCAGCACCACCACCGGCAGCGTGGCGCTGGACCGTTTCACCCGGGCCCGTGAAGCGTTACGCAGTGATGTCATGACCCATCTGTGGTCCGTGGAAAGCAATTTTCCGCTGAAAACGGGCGCGATCATCCGGGCGGTGAATTACGGCGAGGACGGTCAGATGACGACCGGCTGGGGCAGCAGCGAAGAAAGTGAAGGCATCGATTCAGAGATCACCATGTGGTATCGCACGCAGGAAGAGCTGATCCTTGCTGAAGACGGCGCGTTCCGGCGATATCCCCTGAGTGAGGTACGGCCTGCAGAAGAGTACGATCTCGCTGGACTGATCCGCAGGATGCTGTCAGAGTATTCCGTTAATCTGGAGTCGGGCGCCTACTATGTCAAACTGACCACTCAGAATGAAAACCTCATTCGGACGATGATGGAAGATCTGGGTTATCGAAAGACCGAAGCGGACGCCTATCAGGGCAATCTTTATCTGGAAGCCAGCCTCGATGAGGTGACAGGGAACCTGCTCCACATCAACTATGTGTTCAGGCATCGGGTCGACGGATATACGGACAACGGCTCCCTCTCTTTCAGGGACTGGAACATTCCGGTCCAGGTCGTGATTCCGGAGGATCCTGCGTCTGCAGCGGATCCTGCAGGCACTGACACCCAGCCGTAATACCCATGGTTGACACCATGACCCATCTGGAAAAATAAGAAAAAAACACCGTCAAAAAACAGCAGGATCCCGATGAACGGGTCCTGCTGTTTTTTCGTTGAACGTCAGATCTGATTATTTTTCATCGTCGGTGATTTCAGCATCAACGACTTTTTTATTAAGCAGTGATTCAATATGGGAAGTGTCACTGGCTTCTTCATCCGGACCGCGGTATGCGCCCTGCTTTTCAACGGGCCTGGCCTGGGCGGCGTTTTCTCCGCCGGTGACGGATTTCATGAGGCTCTGCTTCAGCGTCTCTTCGATCTTCAGCAGTTCCTGTTCAGCTGCCAGACGTCTGGCCTGGCCTTCTTTCTGGATCTTCAGGGTCTCATCGATGGTGGTGATGAGATCATCATTGACCTTTTTCAGGGTCTCAAGTTCCACGATGCCGCGTTCGGATTCCTTGGCAACTTCAATGGTATTGGTTTTGAGCATTTCTGAATTTTTCCTCAACAGTTCGTTGGTTGTCGAAGTGACGCTGCGCTGCATTTCCAGTCCGGCCTTCTGCTTGGACAGGGAGAGTGCGATGACCACCTGAGATTTCCACAGGGGGATGGTATTGAGAATGGCGGTCTGGATCTTATCGACCAGTGCTTTGTCATTGTTCTGGATCAGTTTGATCTGAGGGGCGGTCTGAATGGCCAGCGTTTTTGAGAGCTTCAGATCATGGACTTTCTTGTCAAACCGGTTGACGGTATTTTCAAAGTCATTGATGAGCTGGCTTGCCATGGGATCATTGGACTCAAGGGCTTCCTGACGAAGTTTGGGCAGCGTCGTCTCCTTGAGTTCCTTCAGTTTTTCCTCACCGGCAAAAATGTAGAGCTGAAGATCATTGAAGTACTCGACGTTTTTCTGGTAGAGATTATCCAGGACGCCGATGTCCTTGAGCAATCCCATGCGGGCTTTATCCAGTTCAGATTCGATCTTGTCGATCTGGGTCTCCAGGGTCTGGAAACGGGCCATGTATTTCTCGGTGGAATTGGTCAGTTTGCCCAGGAACGGGATCTTTTTCAGGAAACTGTCATCATCCATGGAGTCGGTATCGGCCTCCCGGACCTTGGTCATCAGATCCGTCATGATCTCCCCGACATGGCCGGCATCCTTGCTCTTGATCTGAGAGAGGATCGTTTCGGAGAACTGGGCGATGTTTTTCTGCGCACCGACCCCGTACTGTTCCGTCATCTGGGAATCCATCAGGTCGATGTTGTTCTTGATCTCATCGATTTTCTGACGCTCGGCCGGGGTGACTCGCTCCACCTGCTGGGTGAGCTTGGCGATTTCCTGTTGTTTTTCCTGCTGGACACTCTGTTCCTTGGCACTGCTTTTGGCTAGATTCTGCAGCGTGATTTCTTCTGGCATTCTAATTACTCCTCCTGTGGTCCTTTTTTGATGGGGTGATTCGATGGGTGGGGTTGGAGAGGGCTTATTTTGGATGATCGTTTATGGGATCTGCTGTCTGGTGACACCGGATCCCGCGGCTGCCTGATCACTCTTTGGGGTGCGTCTTCTGCAGGAGATCAATGTCGGCTTCGATATCCACCAGTTCATTGGTAGCCAGCTGAATATACTGTTTTTTGAAAGCATCCTGGAGTGTGATCAGGGCACTGGCGGTTTTTGTTTCGATATTGTCAACTTCCTGGGCTTTGATGCCGGTGATCTCAAACTCATAGTATTTCCCGAGAATGTCCCTGGCCGTATCCAGGTAATAGCCGAAGAAGCGGCGGGCTTTGGTGATCTTATGGGGATTGCGCCGCAGGTACTCCATGATTTTTTCGCCCAGATGATAAAGCGCCATGGCATTGTCGGCGATATCCTTTGATTTGACGTGTTTTGCCACAAAAAGTACCTGATCCATGTCAGCTTCTGCCTGTTTCATCAGTCCTGCCAGTTCCTCTTCCATGACCCCGGAGGGCAGATCCAGCCGCGGATAGGCTTTGCTTCTGGCCCGGATCGAGATCAGAGCGATCAGGAAGGAGACAGCGGTGAGGAGCAGGGAGGAGTAAATATCGATGCGAATGATCAGAAAAGTCAGGCCAAAGACGATCGCGGGCGGGATGAGGATCCCGAGTAATGATTTTAATGATCGGTTCATGGTACATTCCTTTGCTAAAATATTTTTAAAGATCAAACTGTCAGGGAAGATGGGACGGGTGGACCGTGTCAGGGCAGGCTCCACAGCCGATGTTTCCGCTGAATTTCAACTTCAGACCCTGCTGAAAACAGATGCACGGCACGCAATGTAATGGTTGTGATTCTGATTCAAATTTTAGCATACAATGATGAACAAAGATTGAAAGCGAGATTAAAACAACTCGTCAAAGAATGACCCGTGTCCGGAGGATGGAGGAGGTCCAGGGGCAGTTGAAAGATTAAAAATCGATTAAATAGAACGTACGTTCTTTAAATTGGGTCGATTAGTGATATAATTAAGGTACAACAATTGATCAACTGACACATGGAGCGATCCATGTGATCTTTTCGTGAGGTGAAACAAATGAATTACGAAAAATATACGAAAAATACCATCGGGGTGCTAAATTCGGCCCTGAACAGCTGTGTGGAAAACGGCAATTCCCAGATCGAAGACATCCATCTGCTCTGGGGACTGATCAAAGAGGAGGACTCGCTGATCAACAATATTTTCCGCAAGGCCGGCATCGACACGGTCAGTTTCCGGCGGGATGTGAAAGCGATGATCGATCGCAAGCCCAAGGTCTCGGGAGGAAGTCAGCCGGGGATCTCCCAGGGATCCAACAAGATCATGCTGGAGGCGGAGGGCCATGCCCAGAAAATGGGGGACCAGTATGTCAGTGTCGAACACATCCTCATGGCACTGTTCTCCAGCTACGCTCAGGACGTCAAATCACTGTTTGCGAAATACGACATGGCCCTGGACAAGTTCATGATGCTGCTTCGCGAAGTTCGCGGCAGCCAGCGGGTGACCTCGGATGATCCGGAGGCGACCTATGAGGCATTGCAGCGTTTCTCCACGGATCTCACCGAGCTGGCCAGTCAGAACAAGCTGGACCCGGTCATCGGCCGGGACGATGAGATCCGCCACGCGATCCGGATCCTGTCCCGTAAAACCAAGAATAATCCGGTGCTCATCGGCGAGCCCGGCGTTGGAAAAACGGCGGTGGTGGAAGGCATGGCCCAGCGGATCATCAAGGGAGATGTGCCGGATACGTTAAAGAACGTCAGGATCTACTCTCTGAACATCGGCAATCTCCTGGCCGGATCCAAATACCGGGGAGAATTTGAAGAGCGGCTCAAAGCCATCCTGGATGAGATCAAACAGGCCCAGGGCAGCATCATTCTGTTCATTGATGAGATCCACAACATCGTCGGTGCCGGAAAGACCGAAGGATCCATGGATGCCGGCAATATGCTCAAACCCATGCTGGCCCGGGGCGAACTGCGCTGCATCGGCGCCACCACGCTGGATGAGTATCGGGAATACATTGAGAAGGATTCAGCGCTGGAACGTCGTTTTCAGCCCGTCATGATCGATGAACCCACGGTGGAGGAGACCATTGCGATCCTGCGCGGACTCAAAGAACGCTATGAGATCTATCATGGGGTGACCATCACCGACCTGGCCCTCATCGAGGCGGCCGTTCTTTCAAATCGCTACATCTCAGACCGGTTTCTCCCTGATAAAGCCATCGATCTGGTGGATGAAGCCTGTGCCCTGATCAAAACGGAACTGAACTCCATGCCCACAGAGCTGGATACGATCCGCCGTGAGATCATGATTCTGGAGATCGAAGAGGCGTCCGTCCGCAAGGAAACGGATGAAGCCTCTAAAAAACGTCTGGAGGAGCTGCAGAAAGAAATTTCCGAGCAGAAAGATGAATTCAAACGGCTCAAGGCCAAATGGGACGAAGAAAAATCCTCCATCAGCCGAATCAATGAACTGAAAGAGGAAATCGAAGGGATCAATTTTGAGATCAGCGAAGCAGAGCGTCAGTACGATCTGAACAAAGCGGCTGAACTCAAATACGGACGGCTGCCCCAGGCCCAGAAAGATCTCGAGCAGGCGCAGCTGGAGGCTTCACGGAAAGAAGCGGCAACGCTCCTGCGTGAAAAGGTGACACCGGAAGAGATCGCAAAAATCGTCTCGCGCTGGACGGGCATCCCCGTATCCCGGATGCTGGAAGGGGAGCGTCAGAAGCTCCTGCAGCTGGAGCAGGTCCTGCATCAGCGGGTCATCGGCCAGGATGAGGCCGTAGCGAAAGTCACGGAAGCCATCCTGCGTTCCCGGGCAGGGATCAAAGATCCCAAACGCCCCATCGGTTCCTTCCTGTTCCTGGGGCCCACCGGTGTGGGCAAGACCGAGCTGGCCAAGACGCTGGCCGAAGTCCTCTTTGACAGCGAAACCAATCTGATCCGCATCGATATGTCCGAATACATGGAAAAACATACGGTGGCCCGGCTCATTGGAGCCCCTCCCGGATACATCGGCTATGAAGAAGGCGGCCAGCTGAGCGAAGCCGTTCGGCGCAAGCCCTACTCAGTCATCCTCTTCGATGAGATCGAGAAGGCGCACCGTGATGTGTTCAATATTCTTCTTCAGGTCCTGGATGACGGCCGGATCACGGATTCACACGGCCGAACGGTGGACTTCAAGAACACCGTCATCATCCTCACCTCCAACATCGGCTCTCAGTATCTCATCGAAGGAATGGATGCCATTGGCAATCTGGAACCCGAGGCCACCCGAAAGGTCATGGAAGAACTGCGCGCATCGTTCCGTCCGGAATTTTTAAACCGGCTGGATGAGATCGTGATGTACAAGCCGCTGACCATGCCGGAGATCAGCCAGATCATGGATCTGATGCTCCATGAGATCAGCCGCCGCGTCGAAGACAAGGGGATCACGCTGAAACTCTCACCGCAGGCCAGAGATCTCATCGTCCGCGAAGGCTACAATCCAATCTACGGGGCAAGACCTCTGCGCAGATATCTCCAGGGGACGCTGGAAACACTGCTGGCCCGGGGAATCATCGCCGGCGAAGTCGACATGAACAAGGAAGTGACCTTTGTCGTCAAAGACGGAGCCCTGGATATGGAAGTCAGTGATCTGCATCCCCTGCAGTAGGGACTCCAAAGGGGACACCCTGCTGCCTGTCACCCAGGGAAAATCCACCCCTGCAAACTGAATGAAAAGACAGGCCGCCTGCAGCTGCAGGCGGCCTGTCTTTTTTTGGGGGGATCAGGAGTCACAATCTCGAATGAGGATTTTATTTTTTCAGATCATCGGATGGGTCAGTTGGACCGGATGGGTCACTTGGTTGGGTAGGGTCAGACGGGCCGGTTGGGCCGGGATGTCTGAGCGAAGTGTTCGGATCCTGGCCGGCTGTCTTGCTGTAGCCTGCGGCCGTTGAACCGGGCCCTCTGCGCTTGCTCCAGTGATTGGGATTTCGGCGGATCAGGAAGCGAAGGATCAGGGCGATGATGGCCAGGGGAATCAGGACAGGGAGAAGGAACAGGATGCCTGAAACGATATCCACTGCCGCATCTGCCCAATACCGGAGGCCGCGGTTGAAATTACTGCGAAACTCGTCCCAGGGGGATTCAGGTTCCTGGGTAACGGCAAGGCCTGTTTCGTCGCTGACCTGGACACTGATCTTTGAAAAGTCAGTGGCGTTTTTCAATGCGTTGAGCTGGCCCTGATAGGATTCGATCTCCTGGCGGGTCTGCTGCAGACTGGATTCGATGGTCAGGATATCTTCGATCTCAGTTGCCTTTGCAAGGATGGCGGTGAGGGTGTCCTCTTTGGTTTTCAGCGTTTTGATCCGTGCTTCGGTGTCGATGAATTGTGTGGTGACGTCACTGACATCCAGTGTCACACTGGAGGTGGTCCCCAGCTTTCTGATCTGGGCGATGGCCTCATCAAAATGAGCCGTTGCCACCTTGATGGTGATGGTGAGGTATCGCCGCTCCGTGGTCTGGGATTGCTGCATATGATAAACGTAGCCAGTGAAGCGTTTGGCAATGAGATCGATCTCGGTTTGGGCAGTATCGATATTTTTTGCCGTCATGGCGATGGTCGCCGATTTCACCAGTTTCTGTTCGTTATTCAGATTTGTTGTCTGATCACCGGGCTCCCAGTCCGGCGGCACGATCCCTGGTTTTTCGTCGCTGATGGGCGCCATATCGCCCCCGCTTTCAGTGGGACTGCCGACATCGTCATTCTGACGGCCGGTGAGGGAACTGCATCCGGTCAAAAGCATAAAGGACAGGCTCAGAGCAGCTATGATCTTCTTTGTTTTCAGGTCCATAAAACAACCCTCCTGGTATCATCCTGGATGATAGAATCATTATATAATTTCTGGATGACAATGATTTACAGAATTAAAACAGGCCGGTTTCATAATAAAAACAACCGCTGCCTTGGCCGGTGTCTTTCAGGGATTGGAATGGATTCCCTGAATCGACTGATTAAGCGGTTCGGGGCCAATGGGCTAAAGCCATGACTTCAGTTACGGTGTGCCGCTGAAGTCCGGGGCGTTGAGCCATGCGGGAACCATGGCGGTGTTATATAATGATTAGAAGGATCATTATAAGCAGTTAAAGCAGGTAAAGCAAATAAAGAAGATAAAGATATTAAAGAAGACCGAGGCATGAATCCAAAGGGAATTTGGATAAGGAGTTTTTATGGAGAGAAGAAAAATAATTTTAGACTGTGACCCGGGTCAGGATGATGCCGTGGCGATCATGATGGCGGCAAAACACCCTGCCATCGATCTGTTGGGCATCACCATCGTGGCCGGGAATCAGACCCTTGAAAATACAGTACGCAACGGTCTGAACGTCCTTTCGCATCTGGACCTTGAGGTTCCTCTCTACGCCGGATGCAGTCAGCCCATGGTCCGCCGGCAGGTCACGGCGGGACACATCCATGGCGAGACGGGGCTGGATGGTCCGGTATTCGGACCGCTCACCCGGGCACCTGAACCGGGTCATGCGGTGGAGTTCATCATTGACACTCTGATGGCATCTGATGGCGGCATCACCCTGGTCCCCACCGGTCCGCTGACCAATATCGCCATGGCCATGAGACTGGAGCCGCAGATCGTGGAGAAAATCCGCGAAATTGTTCTGATGGGCGGATCCTGTCAGCTGGGCAATGTGACCCCGGCCGCCGAATTCAACATCTATGCGGATGCGGAAGCTGCCCATGTGGTCTTTCATTCGGACTGTCCCATCGTGATGATGGGGCTGGATGTGACCATGCAGGCGCTGTGCGATGGCAAGATCATCCGGCGCATGGAAAAGATCGGCAACCCGGCGTCGACACTGTTTGCCGATCTGATGCACTTCTTCACCAGGACCCGGAAAGAAGTGTTCGGATGGGACGCCGGACCCCTGCACGATCCCGTCTGCATCGCCTACCTCATCGACCCATCCTGCTTCGAAGTCCGGGAGATGTTCACGGAGATCGAGATCCGAAGTGAAAGCTGTTACGGCAGGACGCTGTGCGACTATTACCATGTCACGGGCAATGAACCCAATGCCAGGGTTGCTCTGAAGCTGGATGCGGACCGTTTCTGGGATATCGTGGAAGAGTCGATCAGACGGTACAGCAATTAAGGGGGGAGAGAACGGATGAAGATTTTGAATTTCGGATCGCTCAACATTGATATCGTTTATGAAGTGGAGCATATGGTCCGCGCCGGGGAGACCATTTCTTCCCGGTCACGGTCGGTCTTTGCCGGCGGGAAGGGGCTGAATCAGTCCATTGCGCTGGCCCGGGCCGGAGCCAGGGTCCATCATGCCGGTGCAGTGGGCGCAAAAGACGGCCAGTTTCTTCTGGATGTCCTCTCGAAAAATGAGATCAACACAGATGACATCGTGATCCTTGAGGACGAGGCCACTGGTCATGCCATTATTACAGTGGATCAAAGCGGACAGAACAGCATCATTCTGTACGGAGGCGCCAACCAGAACATCTCAAGGAGGCAGGTGGACAAGACCCTGGCAGGATTCGGGGTCGGGGATTTTCTGCTCCTTCAGAATGAGATCAGTGAGCTGCCCTACATCGTGACCAGAGCTCATGACAGGGGAATGAAAATCATCCTGAATCCATCGCCCATCAGCCAAACCCTCCGTGAACTGGATCTGTCCATGATCACCTATCTGATCTTCAATGAAATCGAAGGGGCTGAACTCACCGGTCAGACACAGGCGCAGCAGATCCTTGATACGCTGCTGAAAGCTCATCCCCGGCTCAATCTGATCCTGACGCTGGGATCGAAGGGAGCCATCTACAGGGACCGGCATCAGGAGCTGCATCAGACCGCTTTCCCAGTCAAAGCCATCGATACCACAGCGGCGGGGGATACCTTCACCGGATACTTTTTTGCGGCCCTCAGCCGTGATCTTCCCGTACGCGAAGCGCTTCTGCTTGCCGCCGGTGCCTCAGCGCTGGCTGTGACCCGCAGCGGCGCGGAAGCATCGATCCCCGAACTGGAGGAAGTCCGGCGCGAGCTGACTGCCAAAGGGCTGCTCTGATCTGATTCGGGCTGCCCTGTACAATGAAAAGCCACAAAGCCGGCAAAAGCGGCAGTCAGAGGAACTAAAAAACTTACTGATTTAAGCAGAAGTGCAGACGCAGAAGTGCAGACGCCGGAAGGCAACGGCAGAATTCAGCCGAAGTGCCAATAGCGGCTGAGAAAACAGCTCAAAAAGGATCCGCCCCGTTGGTTCGGGGCGGATCCTTTGCTCTCTCGCAGGATCAGGTTCACAGGATCACGTGGTTCTCCGATCCTGAAGTTCAGTGAAATAGACCTGGGTTTGACTTAATTGAGGAGGAAGTCGGCAAATTCTTCATTGCCCATCTGATTGAAGTAATCCTGGATATCAATGGTGCCGAGAGATTCCACCAGGGCGTCCTTTGTATATCGAACGCCCTTCAGGTGTTCTTCCAGGGTCGAAATATCTTGCCTGACAAAAAAGTCGCCGTACAGTTTGATGTTTTTAATGATGCCTTCTTTGACATCGATGCGCGCATCGACGATGCCGAAGGGGAATTTATGAGCCTTGCTGATGTTGTAGGCGGGCGATTTGCCATAGTTCCATTCCCAGGTCATGAATTTTTCTCTGACCAGGCGGTCATGGATGGCCTGCTCTTCCGGCGACAGCTGATATTCTTCCAGTTCGTAGATCTCGCCGATGGTCTCCAGCAGAAGGTCTTTGAATCGTTCAATGGTCAATGACTGATCCTCGAGATAGTCAATGATATTGGTGACCCGTGAGCGAACCGACTTGACGCCTTTGCTCTGGATCTTCATTTCTTTGACTTTCAGGGCGTTGCCAAGTTCGGACATGTCCGAGTTAAACAGAATGGTGCCGTGCTGGAGCAGCATTCCGTTCCGGAAGAACTGAGCGTTGCCGGAAAACTTGCGGCCGTCGATGAGGATGTCGTTGCGGCCTGACAATTCTGCCTTGATGCCGAGTTTTTCCAGGGTTTTGATGACCGGCTGGGTCAGTACGTTAAAGTCGTTGACATTGTCCCGGGTGGCGCGGACGATGAAGGAAAAGTTCAGATTGCCGTGATCATGGTAAACCGCGCCGCCGCCGGACAGCCGGCGCTGGATGTGGATGCCTTTTTCTTTGCAGTAATCTTCATTGATCTCCTCGATGGTGTTCTGATGCTGGCCAATGATGATCGAAGGATCATGAATGTAGAACGTCAGGTAGTCATCGGAGGGAAGGTAGTTCATGATGAGATCTTCCATGGCCATGTTGTAGGCCGGGATCGAATAATCGGTTTTGATGTATTTCATAAGCGGTTCCTTTGGTTTAAATACTTACATTTATTTTATCATATCATTAAAGCAGAGTTTTTTATTCCGGATTGCAGGATCGAACCCCTGATGTCTGACAGGAAACCCGCGGATTTTCCCCTGGCTATTGTTGGCTCTGTGAGCGGATCGCCGGAGATAACAACAAAACTTAAGATAAAATTAACATTTGTTAAAGGCACACAGGCCGAAAAGATGGTAGAATCATGAAGGCAGAAAAATAAAGAATAGATAGTGAGATTTTATATAATGAAAGATACCAAAGAAATCATCCTGAAAAAATCGATCCTGACCATTATATCCACGGTGCTGATCGCCATCGGGATCTGTTTGTTCCTGGAGAGCAGTCTGGGATCAGACCCGATCACGCTGTGGATCGATGGATTGAGACGCAGTCTGAATATGACCATGGGCAATGCATCGCTGCTCAACAACCTGGTGACGCTGGCCCTGGCCGTTTTATTTGCCAGAAAGTTCATCCACCTGGGCACGGTGATCAATGCGGTGGGGATCGGCCTCCTGATGAATCTTTTTTCTCCCTGGATCCTGCAGATCGTCGGAGATGACCCGACGCTGGTGATGCGGGTGGCCATCATGCTCCTGGGCCAACTGATCCTTACCTTCGGCGTGGCGCTGAATCTTTCAACCCGGTTCGGCTTTGGCACCACAGATGCTCTCCTGGTGAGACTGGCCGAAAGATTCCGGCTCAAGTACCGGAATCTGAAAACACTGGCGGATCTGACTTATACAGTAGCCGGCATATTGCTGGGCGGTGTGTTCGGTGTCGGCTCCCTGGTGGCGGTCCTGAGCGGAGGCCCCCTCATCGCTTATTTCATGAAACACGGCGCTTCGCATCTTGTCGGGCTGTTCCGGCTCGATGGGCCCCGGCCAGCGGTACGGAAGCTTCGTCCCGAGCCCGTGGGCGCAGTCCAGTAGGGTGCCGGATCAACCTGAATATATCCAGACATACAAGCCCGTGAGGGGATCCGGTGATCTTCCGCGGGCTTGTATGTTTTTTTGCATGCCTTTTTTCGGGGCCCTGAAAGCCTGTCCCTGCGACCCTGCCTCTGGGAATTGCATTTTTGAAGCGTGCAAATAATGATAGAATAGGAATCAGAAGAAAAATATCGTGTAAAGGGGAATTTCATGATCACAAGTAAAATTGAACGTCTTAATGTGGAACCTTCAAAACTGGGGTTTGGGTGCATGCGCTTCCCAACGACTGAAGATGGCGCCATTGATGAGATGGAGGCACAGAAGCTGCTGGACCGGGCCATTGCCGGCGGGGTCACCTATATCGATACAGCCTGGCCCTACCATGGAGAGAAAAGTGAGGAGTTCGTCGGCCGCGCGCTGAAAAAATATGACCGGAACGATTATTATCTGGCAACCAAGCTGCCCATCTGGAAAGTGGAGAAACCGGAGGACGTGCGGTTCTATCTGGATGAACAGCTGAGGAGGCTCCAGACCGATCATATCGATTTTTACCTGATCCACGCTTTGAGCAAAGAACGGTGGGATCTGGTCGGCGAACACCATGTCCTGGATGAGCTGATGAAACTGAAAAGCGAAGGCAAGATCCGCTTCCTGGGTTTTTCCTTCCATGATGAATTCGAAGTATTTGAAGAGATCATCCGGTCTCATCCCTGGGATTTCTGCCAGATCCAGTTCAATTATGTGGACACCGGGCTTCAGGCCGGCCTGAAGGGATACCATCTGGCGGAGTCCCTTGGCATTCCAGTAATCGTCATGGAACCGGTGAAGGGCGGATCCCTGGCCAGACTGCCGGCAGCCATGGAAGCCTTCTTCCGGACGCTTCGGCCCTTTGACTCGGTGGCTTCCTGGGCGTTCCGGTTTGTGGGCTCCCATCCCAATGTCAAAGTCATTCTTTCCGGCATGTCCACCATGGACCAGGTGGAGGATAATCTGAACACCTTCAGCAATTTCCAGCCCCTGGATGAAGCGGAACAGACCGCTATCATCAATGTGACGCGGGAGTACAAAGCCAGGCTGAATAACCAGTGCACGGCCTGCGGCTACTGCATGCCCTGCCCCTTTGGGCTGAAGATTCCGTCAAATTTCAAGATCTGGAATACGGGCGCCGTCTATGAAGATTTTGAAGGCGCCAAAGCTAAATATTTTGAGCTGTCAGAAGACGAGCGGGCGTCTCACTGTCAGGCCTGCGGTGCCTGCGAGCCCCAGTGTCCCCAGGGGATCCCGATCATTGAAGATATGAAACGGGTCACAGCGCTCTTCGAGGGGAGCCAGTCATAGATCGCTGGGATCAGGACTGAACGGTTTGCCTGAAGATCCGGGCTGGTAACTGCAAAAAAAGACAGCCAGAGAAACACAGGAAAGAGAATTCAAGAAAATCCAAGAGAATCGATAGAAATCCAAGAATCCAAAAGAGGATCGATTACAAGAAACCTGAACATCAATTCCGAAAGAATCCAGGATCAATTCAAAAGGAACATCCAATAGAGAAAACCTGCCGGGCGGCAGGTTTTCTCTATTGAGGCTGCTGCATCAGAAATGCAATGGCAGCTTCGATATTCTGTTCCCCAATCTGAGGATCTGACGTATCCAGGACAGATCGCTCAATGGGACACATTCCGGTACGAGTACGGTTTTCGATCATCGGGACCCGGGTTTTCCAGGTCAGCGGCAGATCGATCTGATGGCTGTACTGGATGGCAAATTCGCTGGTCAGCGGGGTGAAGATCTCATCCACGCCAATGAGTTCAGCCAGAATGAGGGCCCCCTTGCCAATGACCCGGTCGATGAGGATCAGATGGTCCCCTTCCTGTTTTTTGAATCCGGATTGGCGAAGGACCCGCAGGGGTTTGACACCAAAAGCATCCGATTCATAAATGATCGTTCCGTGGTTCATCAGGATACAGGTTTTTTTGCGTTCATCCAGCAGGGCGATGCGCTGCTCCAGGACAGAGTGTTCCATAGATTCTATTCTCCTAAATCCAATGTTCGGCATAGGTCTGCATTTCGCGAATAAGCGGCTCCAGCGCTCTGCCTTTTTCAGTCAGGGTATATTCTACCTTGATGGGGTATTCATTGCGCACTTCGCGCAGTACCAGCCCCATCTCCTCCATTTCTTTCAGTCGTTCCGTCAGCAGTCGGGAAGATAATCCTGACACATTCTCAAGGATCTCACTGAAGCGGCATTCGCCCTCCAGGAGGACCCGGAGGATCAGACCGGTCCAGCGCTTGCCGAGGAAAGTCGCCAGTTTCTCGTACTTGGGACACATATGAAATTCAATACTCATGTGGATCACCCTTTCCGTGTTGGATCATTGCTGATCCATAGTAACAGGTTATCATCAGATCACTGAGTCAACAATTACCTTAAATAACCTTCTAATAATAAGTTACCATATTACCACACCGATTGCAAACCGTCCACCCGGATTTATCGTGTCTGGATTATCGTGTCAGGCACAGCCGGTCCAGGGTCGATCAGGACCGCTTTGCCGCTCCCGGGGGAATTACCGGAATCGATCCTTCCACTGGCTTTCTTTGGATTTTCGTGGAATTGTCAGAATTTCAATTGGGAGTCATCAGGCTGTGCAAAGTGTTAAAGTGTGTCCGGCAATGATATAATAAAATGGACCCATGGTAAAATTAAAAAAATAGAAAATTCTGAAATGAGATGATTGAATGAGTGAAACGGATATCGGAAAACTTACTTTTTGCGGCGGCTGAGACTCCAAAATCGGAGCAGGTGCTCTGTCGCAACTGGTGTCACAGCTGCCGGTGAATTATGATCCCAACCTGTTGGTGGGGTATGATTCCAGTGATGACGCGGCTGTCTATAAAATCAATGAAGAAACGGCACTGATCCAGACCCTGGACTTTTTTCCGTCCATGGTCAGTGATCCCTATTTATTCGGAAAGATCGCGGCCACCAATGCGCTGTCTGATGTCTGGGCCATGGGCGGGCGCGTCCTGACCGCGATGAATATCGTCGCATTTCCGGAACGGATGGACCTTGCGGTGCTGGGGGAGATCCTGCGGGGCGGGGCTGAAAAAGTCCTGGAAGCCGGCGGGATCCTCTGCGGCGGTCACTCCATCCACGACACGCCGGCCAAATATGGTCTGTCGGTCACCGGGATCGTTCATCCGGATCATGTCCTGACCAACAATGGGGTCCGTGAAGGGGATGTGCTGGTGCTGACCAAGCCCCTGGGGACCGGTCTTGTCACCACTGCCTGGTCCGTGGGCGAGACCACACAGGAGGCTTTCAAAGAGGCTGTCCGGTCCATGACGACCCTGAACCGCTACGCATCGGAGGTATTTACCCTTGCAAAGCTCCATGCCTGTACCGATGTGACCGGATTCGGGCTGGCCGGACATCTCCATGAGATGCTGGGCGGGCGCTTCAGTGCGGTCCTCGACCGCAACAGCCTGCCTGTGCTGCCCGATGCCGCCCGCTGTGCCCGGGAATTTCTGACCACGGCGGGGGCACAGAAAAACCGGAATTTCATGACGGAATTCATGACCTTTGAACCGGAGGACTTCGCCACGGAGGAACTGCTCTTTGACCCGCAGACCTCCGGCGGATTATTATATTCGCTCTCAGAGGATGCCTGGATGAGTATCCGGGCCAGGACCACCGATCTTCCCTTCACACCGGCAGTCATCGGCCGGGTGGTCCGTCGTGAAGGGGACACCCGGAAAGAAATCGTCGTTCGCTGATGGAAGGCCAATAAGAATCAACAGGAAGGTAAAAAAATGAAAGAGATCAATGCAATGGGCAAAGTGTGTCCCATCCCGGTCATCGAGACCAAAAAAGCACTGAAAACCGAAGCGGGGCAAGGCGGAGTCATCGTTCTTGTCGATAATGAGATCGCCACCCAGAACCTGGCCAAAATGGCCGATCAGATGAAGCTGACCCATTCCATGGAAAAACTATCCGAGGAAGAGTACCGGGTCACCATCGGAGGGACCGGAGAACTGCCGGAGGCAGTGGCCTCAGCAGCTCAGGGGGCTGGCGGCTATGTCGTGGCCGTGGGGTCCGATGAAATGGGGACAGGGGATCCCGAGCTCGGCAAAAAGCTCATCGGCAGTTTCCTGTATGCCCTGGCGGAACAGGATGAACTCCCCCGGATGATCGTGTTTTACAATGCCGGCGTTCGGCTCACCGTGGCGGGGTCCGACAGTCTGGAGGACCTCAGAGCCCTGAAAGAAGCAGGCGTTGAGATCCTCAGCTGCGGACTGTGTCTGAATTTCTACGGACTGACCGAACAGCTGGCCGTGGGCAGTGTCACCAACATGTATCGCATCGTTGAGATCATGCGCTCCCATCATACGGTAAGCCCTTAATGGAACAGATTTTTCTTATTGTGGCCTTTGACTCCTCCCACGACGCCATCAAGGCCGAAACGGTCTGCGCCCGGGAAGATCTGGCCGTCCGGCTGATCCCGATCCCGCCGGAGGTCTCCGCCGGATGCGGTCTGGCCCTGCGCGCTGAACTGGAATCAGCCGGCCGGGTCCGCACGATTCTGGAAGAAGCTGGCGTCAGGGGCGTGTTTTACCGCCTGAAACGGGATGGCAGCAAACGAATCGTTGAAAGGATGGAAGAATAATGGCAAATATCATCATCGGCACCGCCGGTCACATCGATCACGGCAAATCGACTCTGATCAAAGCCCTGACCGGCATCACCACTGATACGACGGAAGAAGAGATCCAGCGCGGCATGTCCATCAATCTGGGCTTCGCCTACTTTGACCTGCCTTCAGGCCGGCGCGTCGGGATCATCGATGTACCCGGTCATGAGCGGTTCATCAAGAACATGCTGGCCGGAGCCCAGGGGATCAATCTGATCCTTTTGGTCATCGACGCCAATGAAGGCGTCATGCCCCAGACCAGGGAGCATGCCAATATCCTGAACCTGCTCGGGATCGAAGAATACATCGTGGTCCTGACCAAGGCGGATCTGGTGGATAACGAAATGCTTGAACTGATGGAAGAGGATATCCGGGATCAGTTCCGGGGAACGCCCATTGAAACGGCCGGTATCGTCCGGGTGGATTCCATCTCCGGGCGGGGATTGCCGGAGCTGGTCAACAACATCGACCGGCTGGCTGACCGCGTAAAACCGATGAATCTGACGGCGGAACCGCGCCTGAACATCGACCGGATCTTTACCGTCAAGGGATTCGGCACCGTCGTGACCGGTACGCTCCTGGAGGGAACCATCCGCAACGATCAGGACATGATCGTGTATCCGGCCCAGATCCCGGTGAAGATCCGGAATATCCAGGTCCATGAAAAGAACGTGGACATGGCTCAGGCCGGCCAGCGCACGGCGCTGAATCTTTCCGGCGTCAAGGTCACGGATCTCCAGCGCGGCGATATCCTCACCGTGGCCGGCAATCTGACGAAATCCTTCATCGTCGATGCCAAGATCCGGGTGCTGGCTGATTATTCACGGCCGCTGAAGCTGTGGGACCGGGTCCGTGTCTACATCGGAACCGATGAAGTCATGGCCCGGGTCGTTCCCCTGGGTGTGGAAGAGATCCACGCCGGCGAAGAAGGCTTTATCCAGCTGCGTCTCGAGGAGGAGATCGCCGCCAAACCCGGCGACCGGATCATCCTGCGGGCGTATTCCCCCATGGTCACGCTGGGCGGCGGACAGATCCTGGATCCCTCCACCGGCAAACATGGCCGCTTCGACGAGTCCATCATCCGCGGTCTGGAACTGCGCGGAACCAACGACACCGATGCGGTCATCGCGGATTATCTGATGAATTCGGATCTTCCCCTGGTCAGTGAAAAAGACATCACGGACAATGTCCAGGGAGAAAAGGAAGAGCTGCGTGAACGGCTCACAGCCATGAAAGAAGCGGGCAGTGTCCTGGAGCTGGGCCAGCAGTATATCGGCTCAGATCGGCTGGAGGAGCTTCGCAAGGAATTCCTGCGGATCCTCAGTGATTTCCATCAGAAATCACCGCTCCGGGCCGGCATGCCCCGGGAGGAACTGAAATCCAGGGTCAAATACGTGGCCAAAGGCAAGCAGTATGATCTGATCCTGGACCGGCTGGTGGAAGAAGGAACGGTGAAGATCTTCGGGACTCTGGCGAGGAGGCCGGGCTTTGAAGTGGTCTATACCAAAGAACAGAAAAAACAGCGGGATGCCATCGAAACCGCACTGCTGGACGGCAGGTATGCCCCTCCGTCTCTGAAGGAACTCTGCCCTGACAAAAAATGCCTGGCCCTCATTGATTCCATGGAAGACTGCGTGATCCGCCTGGATTCAGACATCGTCATGCACCGCAGCCATTTTGACGAGGCCACCCGGCTGATGCTGGAGTTTGCCAAAGCCAACGGGTCCATCTCGCTGGCGCAGTTCCGGGATCTTTTGGAAACCTCACGAAAATACGCAGTGGCGCTGCTGGACTTTTATGACAAGGTCGGGATCACCCGACGCCAGGAAGACGTCCGTGTGCTCACCGGAAAGGAAATGTAACAGCAGATGATCTATTTGGATAATGCTGCCACCACGGCGCAAAAACCGGAAACGGTGGCCAGTGCGGTCTATGAATCGATCCGTTCCGGCCGGTTGGGCAATCCGGCCCGGGGCGCCCATGATTATTCCCTGGAAGCCTTCCGCCGGATCTACCGGCTCCGTGAAACGGCCGCCCGGCTTTTTCATGTGGGTGACCCGCTGAGGATCGCTCTGACTTCCAATGCAACGGACAGCCTGAACCGGGTGATCAAAGGCCTCCTGGGCCCCGGGGATCATGTGATTTCAACCGTGGCGGAACATAACTCTGTCCTGCGGCCGCTCTATCAGCTGGAAGCATCCGGCGGCGCCTTTGATCTGGTCGGCATCGATGAGGCGGCAAATCTTCGCTATGAAGACTTTGAAACCCTGCTGCGGCCCGATACCCGGGCCGTCATCGTGACGGCGGCCTCCAATGTCACAGGCAACCTCACTGACCTCCGCCGGATCGGTGATTTCTGCCGGCGCAATGAACTGGTGTACATTGTCGATGCTTCCCAGTCCGCCGGGATCTATGATCTGGATATGGAGAAGCTGGGGATCGATGTGCTGTGCACCACGGGCCATAAATCCCTGTACGGACCGCAGGGCACCGGACTCATTGCCCTCGGCCGTCCCCTGGACTTCACACCGGTCTTTGCCGGCGGTTCCGGCGCGCATTCCTTTGATCATGGCCATCCCTCCAGTGTGCCGGATGTATTTGAATCCGGCACACTGAACACACCGGGCGCCGTCGGGCTCACGGCAGGGATGGAATATGTGGAACAATTGGGGTATGATAATATCCAGTTGAAACTCAATGCTCTGATGCAGCAGTTCACCGAAGGGATCTCAGTGATCCCGGGGATCACTGCCTATGGTGACCTGTCAGCGGCGCATCGCGCCCCGGTCATCGGCATCAATATAGGAACGTTGTCTTCTTCGGAAGCGGCGCAGATCCTCAATGAAGATCATGGCATTGCCGTACGGCCCGGCGCCCACTGCGCTCCGCTCCTCCATGAAGCACTGGGAACGGCGGAACAGGGTATCCTGCGATTTTCTTTTTCAACGTTTAATACCAGTCTTGAAATCAGTGAGACACTGAAAGCGATCAGTGAATTGTCAAAATTAACGGGAGGGACCGCGTAAATGGCAAAAGTAAATATAATGAGACTGCTTCCTTCCGTGGATGAGCTCGTAAAACATGAAAAATTATCGGTTTTGAATGAAAGCATTCCGGCCATCCGGATCAAGAATTCCGTTCGGGATGCGTTGGGTGCGCTGCGGGAAGAGTATCTGGAGCGTAAGGATGACCCGGATTTTGTCCCTTATAATGAAGATGAGATCGTGGAGAAGGTCCTGTCACGGATCCTGGCGGATCATGAAACGTCACTGAAAAAGGTGATCAACGGAACAGGCATCGTCATCCATACCAATTTAGGACGCTCGCTCCTGCCCGAAGTGGTCAAGGACGCGCTCATCGATGCGGCATTCTCCTACAACAATCTGGAGTATGAGCTGAAAAAAGGCCAGCGGGGATCCCGCTATACCCATCTGGAAGCCACCATTAAAGAACTCACCGGAGCTGAAGATGTTCTGGTCGTCAACAATAACGCGGCGGCCGTGCTGCTGGCGCTGAACACCATGGTCAAAGGCCGCGAGGCCATTATTTCCAGAGGTGAACTGGTGGAGATCGGCGGATCCTTCCGGGTGCCTGAAGTCCTGCGAATGTCGGGCGGATTCCTGCGCGAAGTCGGAACAACCAACAAAACGCATCTCTACGACTACGAAGAAGCCATTAATGAGGAAACCGGCATCCTCCTGAAGGTCCATACCTCCAACTATCACATCATCGGGTTCACGGAAACAGTGGATGGCCGTGATCTGGCGGAACTGGGCAAAAAGCACGGTCTCCCGGTGGTGGAGGATCTGGGTTCCGGTCTGTTTGTGGATCTGTCCCAGTATGGCCTGGATTATGAACCCACCGTGCGGGATACCCTGAACAAAGGCGTGGATGTGGTGACGTTCTCCGGCGATAAACTGCTGGGCGGACCTCAGGCAGGGATCATCGTCGGGAAGAAAAAGTACATCCAGGCCATGAAAAAGAACCAGATGACCCGGGCGCTGCGCGTGGATAAAATGACCATCGCAGCGCTGGAAGCCACGCTGCGGCTGTATCTGGACGAAGACCGGGCCATGGCGGCGATCCCCACCATGCGTATGCTGACCCTTACTCTGGAGGAACTTGCCCAACGGGCGGAAGTGCTGTACCGTAATCTGCTGCGTAAAGTAAAGACCTGCCATCTGGATGTGGTGGACTGCCAGTCTCAGGTGGGCGGCGGATCGATGCCGCAGGAGCGGCTGTCGTCACGGGCGGTGACCATCGTTCCCATGAACATGAGTCTTAATGACTTTGAACGGCGGATGCGCACGGGAAAGTACCACGTCATCGGCAAGATCCATAAGGACCGCTATGAGCTTGATGTCCGTACGTTCCTTGAGGGCGATATGGAAAAGGTCATCGATGCCGTCAAACTCGCGCTGAAGGATAACTGATGGCAGAGCATGCAGCGCTGCCACGGTGCGGTCAGGGGACGGAATCGCCGGATCCTGCCCGCGCCGGCAAAAAATAACAGACCCAAAGAAGAATTCAATAAAACCCTGGTGGAGCGGCCCTGGCAACAGACCGGGCCAACTGCCAAAGACGGATCGTATTGATCCGGCTTTTTTGAGAATAAGCAGATTCCAGGGAAGGAGAACTATCCCTTTTTTTGATGTATTGCTGTTATAAGAAAGCCTGTCGCATCAGGCTTTCGAGCTGAAATACACAGTGTAAATTTTCAGTATATCAGCCATATTTCAGTAAAGTTCTATATGAATCCATAACGGAATGATGGGATACATAAGAAATTTCCGCGCTTCCATGATATAAT
>CAYYVR010000009.1:0-31688 GCA_964475185.1 uncultured Clostridium sp.
CATGAGCCAATGGATGCAGTCAACTCGATGCAGTCAACTCGATGCAGTCAACTCGGTGCAGTCATCTCGGTGATTGCCAGGCGGAAGGATCTGATCGGGGGTGGCAGCGGTGAGCCTGCCGGCAGGAGGGAGGCAAAAATATATTAATATTTTATGAACAAATAATTGATTTCATGGCGATACCAATCCTTTGGAGGGGGTAATTTAGAACACACGTTTACATTATAATTCAGGGATTTTTATAAAATCATCTTCATGAAATCACTGATAACGTTGGTAGCAAAGGATTGGCGTTATTTCTGCAGGGGGTTGGGCCTCTTTTTTTTTATGGGAAAGGGAAAATATTATGTAAAAGGAAAATGCTGGAAGTGGCTCAGTGCGTGATTTTCTTTGTTGAATTTAGTCGGGTTATTCTATAAAATGGTTTTAAAGTGGTAAAAAGTGGAGAAAAGTGGTGAGGAATGATGCTGATCGGCGAACACTGGCATACGATCGACCCGAAAAACAGAATCATGATTCCGTCTAAGCTGAGAAATGAGCTTGGCACTTCCTTCATGATCACCCGGGGACTCGACAACTGCATCTATGCCTATCCCATGCATGAATGGGCAAAATTTGAAGAGAAGCTGGCCTCACTGCCTGATACCAGGAGCGACGCCAGAAAATTCAAGCGGTTCTTTCTTTCCGGCGCCGCCCAGGTGGACATGGACAAACAGGGCAGAGTCCTGATCCCGGCCAATCTGGTGGATTACGGAAAGCTGGTCAATGAAGTCGTCACCATCGGGATGCAGGATAAACTGGAGATCTGGTCCAAGGAGACCTGGAGCCAGTATCAGGATATGGAGATCGATATGGACGAAGTAGCGGAAAGGATGGCTGATCTGGGGATATGACCATGGAATTCAAACATAAAAGCGTATTGCTGGCAGAATCCATCCGCGGACTCAATATCCGGGCGGACGGCATCTATGTGGACTGTACACTGGGGGGCGGAGGGCACTCCGGCGAGATCCTGAAACATCTGACCACGGGGCGGCTCATCGCCATCGATCAGGATCAGGAAGCGCTGGAGCACGCCAGGGAGATCCTGGGAGATTTCCAGAACGTCACCTATGTCCATTCCAATTTTGAAGAACTGGCAGCCATCATCGATGAGCATGCCCCCGGCGGGGTGGACGGGATCCTGATGGATCTGGGCGTTTCCTCCTATCAGCTGGACAATCCCGAACGGGGGTTCTCCTACATGAACGACGCGCCGCTGGATATGCGCATGGATCAGGCCGCAGGGCTCACCGCCCACGACGTGGTCAACGGCTACAGCGAAGCAGACATTTACCGCATCATCCGGGAATACGGCGAAGAACGGTTTGCCTCACGGATCGCACGCAATATCGTACGGAGCCGTTCCGAAGGCGAGATCCAATCGACCTTTGCACTCAATGAGATCATTAAGCGCTCGATCCCGGCCAAGGACCGAAGAGTGGGCCCGCACCCCTCAAAACGGACCTTTCAGGCCATCCGCATCGAAGTCAACCGCGAACTGAGCATATTAAAGAAAACCATCGAAGAGGGCATTGCCCGGCTCAGACCCGGCGGACGGTACGCCATCATCACGTTTCATTCCCTGGAAGACCGCATCGTCAAGACGGTGTTCCGGGAGCAGGCTGATCCCTGCACCTGTCCCAGACATCTTCCCTGTGTCTGCGGCAAAACGCCCATCGTTACTTTGGTTTCCCGCAAAGCCATAGAACCGGGCAGAGAAGAACTCAGTGAAAATCCAAGATCGCGCAGCGCCAAACTGCGGTTGTGCGAAAAAATCTAACCAGGCCGCATCCTGGCTGAACGGGTCTGACCGACGAAAGACCGGGAAGCCTCTGCTCCGGCTGTTCACAAAGACAGATACAATACCTTCACCGAAAAAATGGGGATTTATAAATGGCAGAAATCAAAAGATTGAATTCAAGCGTTCCCATGGCTGGCGCAGGCTATGCAGCCACCGCCATGGATCTCGTCCACGAAGGAGAACGATCCAGACTGCGGGCCCGCCGCCTGCAGGCCGCCCTGCACAAGTATTGGGTGGCACTGGCAGCTGTCGCTGTCATCTTTACCATACTCATGCAGTCCATCGCCATCTATGCCATGCAGCAGAATGTGGCGTCCATCAGCAATGAGATCATTTCACTGCAGCGGTCCAATGAAAACCTACGGATCACCGTCATGAAGGCCCGGGATCTGGGACAGACCCGGCAGGATGCTCTGGCCGAGCAGTTCATCGCACGCTCGGAGATCAAACCCCTGGCAGTGGATCTTGCGTATGACAACTTCACGGCCCGGGAGCCGGTTGAAGCTGCTCTCTCATGGTGGGGAAAGCTTTTCGCCTTCATACAATAATGGGCACCGGAAAAACTGAAACCACGTGATTTCAGTTTTTTCTTTTTGACCCCGCCGCGTTCCCCCTCAGCAGGCCATCATACCTGTTCAAGCCACCGAAACCAATCAGACCGCCAGATCATATGACCCTTTGGCTGCCTGAATCAGACCTTCGGTGAATCCAAAGAAAATGCGGGTCCCGCCCTCAGTCAGAGGACCCTGCCAAAGGAGTAACCTATGCAATCATTGAAATCTAAAAAGACAGCACCTCTGGTGGGGGTCGGCTTTGCGATCATTTTCCTTGTTCTTGCCATCAAGCTGATCCTGGTCATGGTTTATGATTCAGGCGACATCAAAAGCAAGGCCTTTGCGCAGCTGCGCAGCGAAAGTCTATTGCCGGCGCGGCGGGGGGATATCCTTGACCGCAACGGCAGCCTGCTGGCCAGCAGCATAGCTTCCTTTCAGGCGGAGGCCGACCTTGTCACCATGCGCCGCAGCGCGCTGAAGCGCGAGGATGTGGAAGAACTGACGGCAGATGATGAGGAACGCATCCTTCGCTATGCGCGGGAGTGGGCCGCCGGACTGGACCGTTATCTGGCCGCCGATGAAGAGACCATCTATAACAGTCTCACCGCCCGGAACAGTGAAGGGGAATTTCTCTCCTACGCCATGCTGGGGAGAAAGGAAGACGTCGGCTACCTGGAGGCGCTGAAAACCTACCGCCGAAAATCCGGAATGACCTGGCTCATCGTCTCCGATGATACCAAGCGCTACTATCCCAATCACGGCATGCTGGCGCAGTCCCTGGGGATCCTGAATACAGAAAACAAAGGCCGTTTCGGCCTGGAAGCCTATTACGAAGATTACCTGGCCGGCATTGACGGACTGAAGATCTCGGAGGTGGATAAATATTCCGAAGACATCCTGCTGACAGAACCCCTCATCACCCAGCCCGTGGATGGCCATACGCTGGTCACCACCATCGATGAGAAAATCCAGCAGATCGCCGAGGAGGCCGCCGCCGAAGGACTCAGAAACAACGAAGCCAAAGGCGTCCACATCATTGTCACCAATCCGAAAAACGGCGAGATCCTGGCCATGGTCACCAGTCCGGGCTTTGATCTGAACGAACCCTATGCGCTGGAGGATGGTCAGGAACTGCTGGAGGTCTGGAAGAACAACGCCATCAGCGATGCCTACGAGCCAGGCTCCACCTTCAAGATCATCACCATGGCGGCGGCGCTGTCTGAAGGGGTGGTGGATGAAGAGGATGTCTTTCACTGCCCGGGCTTCGTCATCGTCGACGGCGTCCGCATCAATTGCCACAACAAAGAAGGCCACGGCGATCAGGATTATTTTGACATTCTGGCCAATTCCTGCAATCCCGGCTTCATTGAGCTGGGGCTGCGCCTGGGACCTGAAAAATTAGGCGAGTGGACCGAAAAATTCGGCCTGGGATCCAGGCTCGGCATCGATCTGTCCGGAGAAGCCGCCGGGATCATGGATTTCAGCGAAAAGACCACCAATTACTCACTGGCCAACAAAGCCATCGGCCAGGCGACCATGACCACCTCTGTGCAGCTGATCAATGACCTCAACACGGTGATCAGCGGCGGCGTCCGGACCACGCCGCATTTTCTGAAGGAGATCCGCAAAACCGCAGCCGACGGCACCTACAAGGTCGTGGAGACCTGGAAGGAACCGCAGAGCACCGATATTCTCGAGGACGAGCCGGCGAGGATCCTTCAGGAGATGCTGGAAAATTCCGTGGCATCCGGCGGAAGCCGGGCTGCCCGCATCGAGGGGCTTCGGGTCATGGGCAAGACGGGGACGGCCCAGAAAGTCAACCCCGACACCGGCAAGTATGAATTCTATGTCTCATCCTTTGTGGGCGCCGCCCCGGCCGATGACCCGAAGATCTCCGTGTTTGTCGCCGTGGATGAACCCGGCACGGAGCGGACCTTCGGCAGCCAGGTGGCAGCCCCCCTGGCCAAACGGATCATCCAGGCCTCCATCGATTACCTGGACGCACCTGGAAACTAAATTTTATATCGTGGTATAATATTCAAGTTGATCGCGGGATTTCCCGAAAAACCACCGATGAAGACCCGGCAGATGAATCAACAGAAGAAATCCTGATCGTTTGCGATGGATCCGCACACTGGATCTTTCCCCTGTGATCAGTCATATTGTTTGCATGCATCTCATCCCGGGAGGATGGCTGGCTGTGCTTCCCTCTGCAGTCCCATGCAGAGAAGAGGGACGGACCGCCGATCCGGTGGCGGGACGAGAAAAAATTTAGTTGAGGATGGATCATTTTGGAAAAACTGTTTTTAAAGGAAATCGCACTGGCAACGGACGGGAAGATCCTGTTCGGCAACGAGGATGTCTACTGTGAATCCGTCGTGATGGATTCACGCAAAGTCACGGACCATTCATTATTCATCGGCATCAAAGGCGAGCAGGTGGACGGAAACGACTATTTCCTGAGCGCCTTCGAGCAGGGGGCATCCATTGCCCTCATCGAAAAGGATGTCGAGGTCATCCCCAGCGGGCAAAAGGGGCTGATCCGGGTGGCCTCCACCCGGGATGCCCTGGCAAAGCTTGCCAAGTTCTACAAAAACCGGTCTCTGGCCGATACCCGGTTCATCGCCATCACCGGATCGGTGGGCAAAACCACGGCCAAGGACATGCTCTGCAGCATGCTCTCCACCCGGTACAAAGTCTTCAAGACCCGGGGCAACTACAACAATGAACTGGGCCTGCCGCTGATGATCTTCTCCATGGATTCCAGCTATGATGTGGCCGTTCTTGAAATGGGCATGTCCTCCCTGGGCGAGATCCATTTCCTGGCGGACATCGTCCGGCCCGATGCGGCGCTCATCACCAACATCGGGACCTCCCACATCGAGATCCTGAAGACCCGGGAGAATATCCTGAAGGCCAAACTGGAGATCACCGACTTTTTTGAGGCGGGCAATACGCTCTTTGTCAACGGGGACGATCCCTGGCTGAAAGATCTGGGCGATGTGCCCTATCAAATCGTCACTGCCGGCGTCGCCAGCGGCAGCTACCGGGCCCGCAACATCAGCCTGGAGCCGGATTCCATTGAGTTTGACTGCATGCTGGCGGATCAGATGCTGGGCCATGTCCGGCTGCCCGTTCCCGGCATGCACAACGTATCCAACGGGATCCTGTGTTTTGCGGCGGCCCATGCCATGGGCATCGAAGCAAACGACCTGGCCGGGCTCACCATCGACCGGACCCAGATGCGGCTGCAGGAAACGACCTATGAGCATCTGACGGTGATCAATGATGCCTACAACGCCAGTCCCGAGTCGGCCCGGGCCGGTCTGGACACCCTGAGTCTTCGTCAGGGCCGCAAGGTGGCGCTCATGGGCGATATGAAAGAACTGGGGGACTTCAGTGAAGAAGCCCATCGGGAAGTGGGGGCCTATGCCCGGGCCCGGGTGGATGTCCTCATTGCCGTCGGGGACTTTGCAAAGGACTATGGCGAAGGCTTCGGCAGCCAGGATTTCCATGGCTATCCCACCTATGAAGATGCCGTCATCGCGTTGCCCAATCTGCTGGATGAAGGGGATCTGGTCTACCTGAAGGCTTCCCGGTCCATGCAGTTCGAACGATTTTTAAGTGTACTGGAGAGGATATAAATCATGCAGATCCTATTAGCAATCGTCCTTGCTCTGGCCGCCGGCATGGCAGCCGGGCCCGTCATTATCCGCAAACTCAAGGAATACCGTCAGGGCCAGATGATCCGTCAGGAAGGTCCCGTGGAACATTACAAGAAGCAGGGGACGCCCACCATGGGCGGTCTGATCTTCATCGCGGGGATCCTGATGTCGGCCCTGGTCATGAACCGGATCGCATGGAACAACCTGCTCCTGCTCATCGGCATGCTGCTCTTCGGTCTCATCGGCTTCATCGATGACCGCGCCAAGATCAGAAAACATCAGTCCGAGGGCCTCTCCGCCAGACAGAAAATGGGTCTGGGGATCCTCTTTGCCGGCGCCATGGCCTATCTTTTGAATCAGGATCTGGCGGCCTACGAACTGGTGATCCCGTTCACTGACCGGTCACTGACCCTGGGGCCGGTGCTGTATTTTCTGTTCATCATCCTGTTCTACACGGCAGTGACCAATTCGGTGAATCTCACCGACGGCATCGACGGCCTGTGCGGTTCGGTTTCCCTGGTGGTGGCCGTATTCTACATTTTCTACGGGATCCGCTCCGGCGACACCCTCGTCACCCTCTTCGCCGCCGCCATGGCCGGCGCCCTGGTCGCCTACCTGTTCTTCAACTGGCATCCGGCCCGGGTCTTCATGGGAGACACCGGCTCCTTTGCCCTGGGCGGCGCCCTGGCCACCCTGGCCATCCTGACCCGGACCGAGCTCCTGTTCATTCTGATCGGACTCATCTATGTCATCGAATCGGCTTCCGTCATCATTCAGGTGATTTCCTTCCAGACCCGCGGCAAGCGGATCTTCCTGATGTCACCCATCCACCATCACTTTGAGAAGAAGGGCTGGTCCGAAGTCAGGATCGTCGGCGTCTTCACCCTCATCACCGCCCTGTGCGCCGCAGCGGCTTATTTCCTCGGCTGATCGCAGGATCGATCTTATTTTTGCCGGGGATCATAAACCCCTGCGCGACTTGATCAGACTCTTTGAAAGGAGGAGGCAGATCCATGGAAAATCATGACCGCGATTTCAGCGGGGAACCCATCGAAACAACGTCCGTGTCACCGGAATCCACTCGTCTGCCTCAGTCTGATGGCCGGCGGCGCATTGATCCGCCGGTCCGCGGAAGGACCGGCTTTGCCCATACCCTGCGTGCCTTTGGCCGTTCCTTTGATTTTTCCATGGCAAAGGCCGACCGCCAACTGCTCATGACCCTGGCGGTCCTGGTGCTGTTCGGGCTGGTCATGGTCACCTCCACGGCCTCCTACACCATCATCCGGCGGGGGCAGGAGTCCATCCTGAGTTTCATGACCAAGCAGGTGTTCCTCGCCGCTCTGGGGTTTGGCGCCATGTATATCATGGCAGCCTTCGATTATCACCGGCTGGACTGGAAACTGCTCCTGGGCCTTGCCCCTGTGGTGATCTTTCTGAATATCCTGCCCCGGCTCATCGGGTCGCCGGTGAACGGTGCCTATCGCTGGCTGGATCTGGGGTTCACCTCCCTGCAGCCTTCTGAGATCGCCAAGTTCTTCATGGCCGTTCTGGCGGCGCGGATCATGACGCATCCGGAAAAGACCCCCAGGGGGTCCGTGCTTGCCCGGTTTCTCCTGGTCTGGGCCTTTGTGGTGGCCTTTGTCTTCATCATCGCCAAAGTCCAGAGTAATCTGTCCACCAGTGCGATCCTTGCCTTTTCGGCCTTTGTGGTCGTCCTGGTCTCCAACGCACCGCTCCTGTGGAGTCTGGTGCCGGCTGCCCTGGGCGGTGTTGCCGGTGTCTCGATGATCCTGACCACCGGTTATCGAACCGATCGTCTGCTGGGGTTTTTGGATCCCTTCGGCGATCCCACCGGAAAGACCCTTCAGCTGGTCCAGTCGCTGTATGCTCTGTCCATGGGCGGGATCCTGGGCCGGGGATTGGGCAATTCCCGGTTCAAGGCCTTCTGGCTGCCCTATGCCGAAAATGACTTCATTTTTGCCATCATCTGTGAAGAACTGGGGCTCATCGGCGGGCTTGCCACCCTTGGCGCCTTTGCCTTTCTGGTCCACACCGGTCTGCGCATCGGCCGTCAGGCAAAAGACAACTACGGGCGGCTCCTGGCCTTCGGCATCATTTCCGTCATCGGCATCCAGGCGGCCATCAACATGGCGGTGGTCATGGGGGCCTTCCCCGTCACCGGTGTTCCGCTGCCCTTCATTTCGGCCGGGGGCACGTCCATGATCGTCAATCTGGCTGCCATGGGGATCCTTCTGAACATCTCCAAACAAAAAAAGGTGAAGTCATGACGCAGCCAGGCAACGATCGGTTTAAAAACAACCGGAAGGGATCCGAGGCCCGCCTCCAGGAGCTTCTCTCCCGGCAGCAGCTGCATCGCCGGAAGAGCCAGCTTCGCCGCCGGCGGATCCTTACGGGCGCTGCCGCCGCCGCATTTGTCCTGATCCTGTTTTTCTTCTCGCCGCTTTTGAAGATCCAGCGGGTGGAACTGACCGGGTTTGACCATGCCGACAGCAAGGCGGCGGCGGTGGCCGCCAACGAAGAGATCGGCCGGCATTTCCTTTTCGTCCGGACCGCGGCACTGCAAGAGATCATTCTGTCGGATCCCCGGATCCGGGAAGCCAGTGTGGAGGGCACCTGGCAGGGGACGCTGAAGATCCGGGCGCAGGAGTATCCCCGGGATTTCGCCCTGTCCCATGACGGGTCGGTCTATCTGCTCCACCGCAGCGGGCGGATCCTTGATACCCAGTCGTCCATCCCCGGCGATGTGCCGGAGCTTTTGGATGATACCCTGCCGCTGCCGCCGGGCAGCACCATGTACGGGGAGGGCGAGAAAAAATCATTTCTGATGCAGTTTGCCCAGCTCATGGAACAAAACACTTCGCCCATCCGGTTCCATCGCCTGGACATCCGTGACGGCGCCAATGTCACCCTGGATTACCAGGACTGGACGGTGGAGCTGGGCGGCATGACTGGCCTTCTGGAAGATCAGGAGGATGGAACGACCCGACTGAGAAAGAAACTGAATGCGGCCATCAATACACTCAATGCCATGATCCCGGTGTATGAACCGGGCATCATCGATCTGCGGTTTGACGTGGATCCGGCGTATCGGCCCAAAGGAGAATGACATGGGAATCCGTGAAAATTTAAAAACCGTCCTCTCCACCCTGGAGCAGGACGTCAGCCTCATCGCTGTTTCAAAAACCAAGCCGGTGGAGGATATCCGCGAAGCCTACGCTGCCGGTCAGCGCAGTTTCGGGGAAAACAAGGTCCAGGAACTGATGGAGAAAGTGGACCAGCTGCCCGAAGATATCCAGTGGCACTTCATCGGCAATCTCCAGCGCAACAAAGTCAAGTACCTGGATGAGCGGATCCATCTGGTCCATTCGCTGGACCGGCCGTCCCTTGCCAGGGCGCTGGACAAGAATGCCCGCAGCAAAGGCTTTGTTCAGAAAGTCCTTCTGGAAGTCAACATCGGCCGGGAAGAAAACAAGGGAGGCGCCCTCATCGAGGATCTCCCCGAACTGATCCGCATCGTCAGGGACCTTCCCGGTCTCCACGTCAAAGGGCTCATGGCAGTGATCCCCGAAACACAGGATGAGGCGGTGCAGAAGGATTATTTCAGCCGGATGGCCCGTCTCTTCGAGCAGGAAAAGGAACATACGGGTCCGCGTTATGAAATGGAGATCCTCTCCATGGGCATGAGCGGGGACTATCGCATGGCCATGGCCTGCGGCAGCAATATGGTCCGCATCGGCAGCGCGATCTTCGGTGCCCGCGATTACGGCCCGAAGGCTCCGTCAGAATCCTGAGCATCAGATCAGACGGTTTGATGCAGCGGATGGCAAGCATCGTGAAGTGCAATGAAGAGCACTGAAAAAGTCCTGAGAAGGTCTGAAAAAGTCCTGAAAAGATCTGAAAAGATCTGAAAGGATCTGAAAGGATCTGAAAGGATCTGAAAAGTACTGAATAAGGTCTTATAGAAGAATTTTAAAAGAACTTAAAATCACTGATGAGATGTTTCGCCAGATCAGGACCACACAGAATAAAACATAAAAAAATGATCAGCAATCATTATGGGATAGTGAGGAGGAAGAAAAATGAGTGTACTGGAAAGCTTTAAGAAAACCTTTAGTTTCGAAGATGACTATGAGACCTTCCGGGATGAAGTCGATCTCGAACCGGAAACCAGGGAAGAGGATAATGTGATCAAACCGACTTTTTTCAAACGCCGGGAAAAGGAAAATTTAAGGGCTCTGCCGGTGCGGGAGACCTACCACGAGGAGGCTGCTGCCCTGAATATCGTCAAGCCGGAACACTTTGATGATGCCATGAATATCGTGACCGATATCCGGTCCGGGCAGATCGTGGTCATCAATACCTCCCTGATGGAACTGAAAACGGCCCAGCGGCTGCTGGACTTCGTCTCCGGATCGACCTTTGCCCTGGACGGGGATATTCAGGAAGTCATGGAATGCGTCTACGTGGTGACGCCGGCCGGCGTGCCCATGAAGAACAGCGTCCGTTCAGAATCCGTCATGAAAAACCTGTTCGGTTTGAAATAAATGGATAAAAAGAGTTTTATGGCTCACTTCCAGGGAGAGGATCCGGTGCTCATCGCCAGGCTTTACGGCCTCATCGATGCAGCTTTCTCAGGCCGCCCCCTGGTCTCCGGTGAGTTCTATACACCGGCCGTCTGGTCACGGATCGAAGCCCTGCCGGGGTTCATTCCGCCCGGGGCCGGTTTTTATGACCTCATGGATGCTGACCGCCGAATGTTTGCCTCCCCGCTGGAAATGGCCCGGGAAGAGATCGCGCTGGTCTACGTGCAGAACAGTTATCCGGCCCGTCCGCTGGCCCACAAGGATTACATGGGCGCACTGATGAACCTGGGCATCCGCCGGGAGAAATTTTCTGATCTGTTCGTGGTGGAGGAAGGCTGTTACATCCCCATGATCCCGGATATCGTTGCCTATATCCTGGACAACCTGGATCAGGTGGGCAGCAACGGGGTGAGCTGCCGTCAGGCCGATCTGGATGAACTGCTGGCGATCCCCCGCCAGTTCAAAGCCATCACCGTTCTGGTGGCTTCCCTGCGGCTGGATGCGCTGGTGTCTGAAATCACCGGCAAGTCCAGAAGCCAGGCCGAGGGCCTGATCAAATCGGGAAAAGTCCTCCTCAGTTACCTGGAGTGCAAAGACCGCGCCCAGGCCGTCCGGATCGGAGACGTCCTGACCATCCGCGGCTACGGGAAGTTCAGGATCCGCTCCCTGGAGGGGGAATCCAGAAAAGGCAAACAGCGCCTTCTCATCGATCAGTATCTGTAAACAACGGACAGGGGATCCAGGCGGATCCCCTGTCTGTTTTCATGAGGCGCGCAAGGATCATTCCCCTGGATTTCCCCTGGATCCCCCCTGGATCCCCCCCTGGATCCCCCCTGGAATCCCCATGGATTTCCCCGTGGATTTTCCCTTGGATCCACAGGCGGGCTTACGAGCCGGCGCTGCCGGCCTCTTGCGTTACCAGCCTCTTGCCTGGCAGGGGCCGACAAGCAGGGGCCGCTTGTATGGTAAAGAAACCCGCTGTGTGTTAAATTAATAAGGTACAGAAAAATGAGACCGGTGCAGGAATTGTCCTTGCAGACCCATGGGGTGGCAGGGACAGATCGGAGCGAATGTTTTCTCCGGGGAACGCCCGCGGGAGGCCTGCAGGGCCGGATCAATGACAGAAGGCAGGTAGATAAAATGATTTGGATCATTATGATCGTTGGCATCGCGTTGGATTATTTTTCCAAACGCTGGGTGCTGGACACGCTGACCCAGGGCCGAGTGGTGGATCTCATTCCCGGTTATCTGGATTTCAGCTATGTGGAAAACCGCGGGGCCGCTTTCGGCATCTTTCAGGGGCAGATCCGGATTTTAGGGGTCATCTCCCTGGTCATGGCCGTTCTTTTGCTGGTGTATTTACTGAAAAAACGGGATCTGCATCTGCTGATGAAGATCTCGCTGAGTCTCATCGTGGCCGGCGCACTGGGCAATGCCTATGACCGGTTCTTTTACGGCTTTGTGGTGGACTTCATCCATTTCCATATCCGGGAGGTCTGGCATTTCCCCACCTTCAATGTGGCGGATATGTGTGTTGTCATCGGGTCGGGGCTCATGATTCTTTATGTTCTCTTCATCGAGGGCAAAGACAGAGCGGCTGAGAAAGAAAGCAGGAACCTGTAATGGAGGAATTCTACTACCTGATCGAAGCGCCCGACGAGGAGGTCCGGGTGGACCGCTTCCTGTCCGTTCGGCTGCCGGGGATCTCCCGGTCGCAGGTCCAGCGCCTCATCGAGGAGGACCATCTTGTCGTCAACGGCAAAAAGGTCAAGGCGTCCCACCGCCTGAAAGCGGGGGATGAAGTGGAGTTTGAACTGCCGCCGGCCAGGGAACTTCAGGTCGAAGCCGAAGACCTCCCGCTGGACATCATCTATCAGGATGAGTATCTGGCGGTGGTGAACAAATCCGTGGGCATGGTGGTGCATCCGGCGCCCGGCAATGAGTCCGGGACCCTGGTCAACGCACTGCTGTTCCACCTGAAGGACTTATCCTCGGTGAACGGGGTCATCCGCCCCGGCATCGTGCACCGCATCGACAAGGACACCTCCGGGATCCTGGTGGTGGCCAAGAATGATGAGGCCCATCTGGCCCTGTCCGCCCAGCTGGCGGATCATTCCATGAAACGGGAATATGTGGCGCTGTGCGAGGGACTCATCAAGGCCGAGGAAGGCACCATCGATGCCCCCATCGGCCGGGATCCGAGAAACCGGCTGCGCATGGGCATCGTCCGGGACGGACGCCATGCAGTGACCCATTTTCAGGTCCAGCACCGCTACCGGGACATGACCCTGGTCCGGCTTCGCCTGGAAACCGGGCGCACCCATCAGATCCGGGTGCACATGGCATCCATCCATCATCCGGTGGCCGCTGATCCCGTCTACGGGTTCAAGAAACAGAAAATCAGATATGACGGACAGATGCTCCACGCCAGGGTCCTGGGGTTTCGACACCCCAAAGACGGCGCATGGATGGAATTTTCCTGTCCGGTCCCCAATGACTATCGGCTGGTGCTTGAAAAGCTGGCCAGAGAGGAAGGTCGATTATAAATGATATTAAAATCAAATCTCATGGACGAGATCGCCATGAACCGGGCGCTGAAACGCATCGCCCATGAAATCATCGAAAAAAACAAGGGCATCGAAGATGTCGTTTTAGTCGGGATCCGCCGCCGCGGTGTGCCCCTGGCGGCCCGCATCGCCGGCCTCATCCAGAACATCGAGGGGGTGAGGGTCCCCGTGGAGGAAGTCGACATCACGCTGTACCGGGACGATCTCACCGAAATGAGTGAATATCCAAAGGTGAGCGATAATACGACGCCCTTTACCGTGGGGGGCCGCAAGGTGATCCTGGTGGATGATGTCCTGTTCACGGGCCGCACGGTCCGTGCAGCCATCGATGCCGTCATCGGCCTGGGCCGGCCCCAGAGCATCCAGCTGGCCGTCCTGGTGGACCGCGGTCACCGTGAACTGCCCATCCGTGCCGATTATGTCGGCAAGAATGTGCCCACCTCCCGGACGGAACTGGTCAAAGTCGACATCGTTGAGATCGACGGCGCAGATCAGGTGGCACTGTATCAAATGGAGGAATCATCATAAAATGAAAATCGTATCCTGGAACATCAACGGCCTGCGCGCCGTCATGAAAAAAGACTTTGCCCGGCAGATCCAGACCCTGGATGCCGATGTGATCTTCCTGCAGGAGATCAAAATGCAGGAGGACCAGCGCACCCCGGAGATGGACTTCACCGAGCTGGGTTACAGCCTGGTGCTCCATCCGGCACAGCGCAAGGGATATTCCGGCGTTGCCGTCTACACCCGCATCCGGCCGGACCGGATCTGGCAGGGCACCGGCAGTGAGTTCGACGAGGAAGGCCGGGTGATCCGGGCGGACTTCGGCAAGCTCACGGTCTTCGGCATCTACTTTCCCAACGGCGGGCGCGGGGAGGAGCGAATGGCCTACAAAATGCGCTTTTACGATCACTACCTCGATCTGTTCACGACGCTCCGCGACGAAGGCCGTCATGTGGTGGTCTGCGGCGATTACAATGTGGCGCATCAGGAGATCGACCTGGCCAATCCGAAAAACAATGAAAAAACTTCCGGATTCCTGCCCATTGAGCGGGACTGGTTCACAAAGTTTCTGGACGCCGGGTTTGTGGATGTCTATCGCCGGATGAATCCGGAGAAAGTCATCTACACCTGGTGGGATCAGCGCTTCCGCGCCCGGGACCGCAATGTGGGCTGGCGCATCGACTACTTTGTCGTCGATGAGGCAACGGTGCCGCTGGTGCAGGATGCCCAGATCCTCAATGACTATATGGGGTCCGATCACTGTCCGCTGACCCTGACGCTGGACTGGCCGGTGCAGGCAGCGTCTGACGCAACACTCCAGGGGGAAGGATAAGCATGGATTATCAGCTGATCGCCACGGCCACCTTCGGTCTGGAAGCATTGGTGGCCAAAGAACTCAAAGCCCTGGGCTACGATGAACTGGAAACGGAGAACGGCCGGGTCAAATTTGCCGGGGATGAGATGGATGTGGCCATTGCCAACACCTGGCTGCGCTGTGCGGACCGGGTCCTCGTCAACGTCGGTGAATTCGACGCCGTCACCTTCGAAGAACTCTATCAGGGCGTCCTGAACCTGCCCTGGGGTGAACTGATGCCGCCGGATGCGTTCATGCATGTCAACGGCAAATCGGTGAAAAGCCAGCTCCATTCCGTGCCGGACTGCCAGTCTGTCACGAAAAAAGCCATCATCGAGGCCATGAGCCGGGCTTATCCCGGGAAGACCTTCAACGAAGATGGCCCCACCTATAAGATCGAAGTCGCCCTGCTCAAAGACCACGTCACCATGACGGTGGACACCACCGGTGCCGGTCTCCACAAGCGCGGCTACCGCAAGGACTCCGGGGCGGCGCCCCTGAAGGAGACCCTGGCGGCGGCTCTGGTGATGCTCTCGGGCTGGAAGGGCGATGTCCCGCTGTTTGATCCCTTCTGCGGATCGGGCACCATCCTCATCGAGGCGGCCATGATCGCCCGGAATATGGCCCCCGGCCTGAACCGGACCTTCAGCTGTGAAGCCTGGCCGAACTTCATCGAGGAAGATCCCTTTCAAATGATCCGGGACGGCGCCCGCCGCGGCATCGACTATGAAAAACCGCTGCAGATCACCGGCTTTGACATCAATACCTGGGTCCTCAACACCGCCAAGGCAAATGCCAAAAAGGCCGGGGTCTTCCGGGACATGTTCTTCAAGGAGCGCGATGCCCGAAATTTCATCGAATCCCAGGATCCTGCCATGATCATCACCAATCCGCCCTACGGCGAACGGCTCGATGAGGAAAAAATCGCCCGGGATCTGTCGGCGGCCCTGGGCCGGATCCATCAGAACTATCCGGCCATGGACATGAATGTCTTCACCGCGCTGAAGGATTTTGACAAGTATTTCGGCCAGAAACCCGACAAGAACCGCAAACTCTACAACGGGCGGCTGCTGTGCTATCTCTATCAGTACTTCGGGAAGAGCGAATAACCGGCCAGGAGCAGCCAGGATAAAGACAAAGTCCAGTCAGAAACAATGCAGGACTTCAAACGATACAAACATATGGGGGAAGATCAATTGAAAAAAGTTGCTGTTGTATTTAATGGCGGAACCATCTCCATGAAAGTCGACCCGAAGCTGAAGGCGGCGGTGCCGTCGCTGACCGGTGAGGAGATCATGAATCTGGTGACGGGGATCGAAGACTATGCCAACGTCGAATCCTTCCAGTTTTCATCTTTTCCCAGTCCTCACATGACGCCGCAGATCATGATGGATCTGGCCAAGCTGATCCGGGAACTGACACTGAAGGATTTTGACGGCGTGGTCGTCACCCACGGAACGGACACCCTGGAGGAGACGGCCTACCTGGTGGATCTCACCGTCCGAACCAATAAGCCCATCGTCTTCACCGGCTCCATGCGTTCCGGCTCGGAGCTGGGTTACGATGGTCCGTCCAATCTGGCGGCCGCCATCTGCACCGCGGCATCGGAACAGTCCAGAGGCCGGGGTGTCCTGGTCTGCCTCAACGGAGAACTCAATACAGCGGCGGAAGTGACCAAAGCCAATTCCATGGCCCTCAATGCGTTTAGAACGCCTACCTACGGTCCCGTGGGCATCGTTGACAACAATCAGGTCATTTTCTACCGCCAGACGCAGAACCATGAATCCCATGAGATCGATCATCTGGAGGACCGGGTGGCGCTGATCAAGACCTGTACGGGCATGGATTCCTCATTTGTCAACTTCGCTCTGGATCAGGGGTATGTGGGCATCGTCCTGGAAGCCATGGGCCGGGGCAATATCCCGCCGCAGATGGTTCAGGGCGTGCGCCGGGCCATTGAGATGGATGTCCCGGTGGTCATCGTGTCGCGCTGCTTTGAGGGCCGTGTCTTCGATTCCTACGGCTACCCCGGGGGCGGCCGCAACCTGCGTGAACTGGGCGTCATCCTGGGGGACAACCTCAACGGTCAGAAAGCCCGGATCAAGCTGATGGTGGCCTTGTCGGCCACCGATGACATGTCCACCCTGCGCGAGTGGTTCGAGCGGGATCTCTATAACGAACGCTAGGACGCACTGCTCGTAGCACAGATTCTGATCAGGCATCGGACACAGGGCATGAAATCAGGGCAACAGAACCGAAATTGGTTTTCAGTGGATCCGGCGGATCACGGACTTCAGGGAATGCTCATTCGCTGAAGTCCGTTTTGCGATCCGGATCCCAAAAGACATCACCACGAAAAGACATCACCACGAAAAGACATCACCACGAAAAGACATCACCACCACAAAGTCAGCAGGGAGGAACCGCAATGGATGAATCAGTCAGGATCCTCAGGGAACTGGTGGCACGGCCCAGTGTCAATCCGCCCGGCGATGAGGCGGCGGCGGCCGGTTTCATCGGGGACTATTTTCAACGTCACGGCATCCTCGTGAAGCGTCAGGCCGTGTTTCCGGGACGATATAATCTCATCGCCCGTCTCCCCGGCGCTGACCCGTCGCCCCTGGTGTTCACCGGCCACATGGATGTGGTGCCGGTGAGTCACGAGGAAGCCCGGCGCTGGAAGACGGACCCCTTTGATCCCGTCGTCGCCCAGGGCCGTCTCTTCGGCCGCGGCGCCACGGACATGAAAGGGGGACTGGCGGCTGTGATGACGGCGATGACCCGCCTGAAAACGCAGGGGTTCGTCCCGCCCCATGACATCCTTTTGTGCGCCACCGTGGATGAGGAGTTTAAAATGGCCGGATCCGAACAGATCATGGCAGCGGATCTGATGGATGGATCCTGCGGGATCATCGTCTGCGAACCGACGGGCCTGTCCATCTGCAATGCCAGCCGGGGACGCACCTTTGGTCAGATCGCCTTCGGCGGCCACACCGGTCACGGATCGGACCCGGGTGCCAGTCTCAATGCCATCGACCTGGCCCATGCATTCATCACTGCCATGAAAGCGGTGACCTTTGATGAGGCCAAAGCATCCGACGGGACATTCTGGCAGGTGCTTTCGATCCAGGCCGGCGTGGAACCCGGCGTCATTCCCGATCAGTGCACCCTGGGCATCGATGCCCGCCTGGGGCTGAGCCATCCGCCTTCGGTGATCTGGGCAAAGGCAGACGCCATCTTAAGAGAACTCAATCAGGCCCATCCGGACATGACCTGGCACGTGACGGTGGATGATGAGCGTGAACCCTGGATCACACAGGAGGCGGATCCCTTCCTTGGGCAGGTGAAGACCGTTTTTGAAAAACTGGATCTGCCCATCCGGACAGGCGTATTTCCCGGCACCACCGACGGAACCAAACTGCGCCGGTCCGGTGCGCCCTGCATCATCACCGGGCCGGGGGACCTGGGTCTGGCCCACCGCGAAAACGAATCCGTTGAACTGGCCCAGGTGGAGCAGGCAGCCCATCTGTATGAGCAGATCATGAGGGACCTGATCTGAGAGGTTCTCCGCATCAGGTCCAGCTTCACCAGACAGACTGACAGCAGATCAGCGAAGCCCGGCAGAAGTGAAGTTTTTGAGGGCAGCGGATCGTTTCGGGGCCAAGGAGCCGGTTTTTTTCAAAACCAGGCGGGATGGATGGGCCATGGCCGGGTTTCACGGGTTTTCGGAGGAAATCCGGAGAAATCCGGGTTTTTCTCCCTTTTCCTTGAATTTACATGGTCTTTTGGCCTATAATGGAATAATAGTATTTAAAGAGGATGGAAAATTATGATCAAAAGCATGACGGGGTTCGGCAAGGCATCGAATGTACGCAACGGCCGGTCACTGGATCTTGAATTCAAATCCGTGAATTCAAGGTATCTGGACATCAATATCCGGATGCCCAAATCACTGATGGCACTGGAAGACCGGATCAAAAAACAGCTGTCCTCCGGCATTTCAAGAGGGAAGGTGGATGTGTTCCTCACCTACCGCAATTACAACGAAGCGGATCTGGACGTCCGCGTCAACCGCGGGGCTGCCCGCAAGTATGTGGAAGCCCTGCGCGAGGTGACCCGGGAACTGGAGATCGTTGATGACATCGCCGCCAGCTTTCTGTTGAAACTGGACAATGTCATCAATCTGGAAGAGCGGACCGAGGACCTGGAAGAGGTCTGGGAACTGGTGTCCGGTGTTCTGGCCGATGCCATGAGCCAGCATGAGACCATGCGGGTGGCCGAAGGCGCAAATCTGAAAATCGATCTTCTGGAAAAACAGGCCTCCATCAGGGAAAAACTGGCCCTTATCGCCAAGCTGGCCGAGGGGATCACGGACCGCTACCGCAGTAAGCTGGAAGAACGCCTCAGGGAGCTGAATCAGCTCTACATCGAGGATGACCGGATCGCTCAGGAAGTGGCAGTTTTTGCCGACCGGGCCTCCATCGACGAGGAGATCACCAGGCTCTCCTCCCATATGGAACAGTTCAGTGATATGCTGGAGCTGTCCGAACCGGTGGGCCGCAAGCTGGATTTTCTGGCCCAGGAAATGAACCGGGAGGCCAATACCATGGCCAGCAAATCGGTGGATCTTGAGATCACCGGTCACGTTCTGAGCATCAAGAATGACATTGAAAAAATCAGAGAACAGATTCAAAATATCGAATAAATCAGCAGTGTAAGACAGACAGGAGCAGCGATTGAATGAGTATTAAACTGATCAATATTGGTTTTGGAAACATTGTTTCAGCAAACCGCCTGGTGGCCATCGTGTCACCGGAATCGGCACCGATCAAGCGGATCATCCAGGAAGCCAGGGACCGCGGCATGCTAATAGATGCCACCTACGGGCGCAGGACCCGGGCCGTCATCATCACCGATTCGGATCACGTGATCCTTTCGGCCGTTCAGCCGGAGACCGTGGCACACCGGATCTCAGCCAAGGATGATGAACTGGAGGATGCCCAGAATGAATAGAGGTCTATTGTTTGTGATCTCCGGGCCGTCCGGAGCAGGAAAAGGCACCATTTGCAGTGCCTATCTCAGGGAAGCGGAAAATACCTGGCTGTCGGTGTCGGCAACGACGCGGGGCCCCCGGGCCGGGGAAGAGGAGGGCACCTCCTACTTTTTCATGGACCGGACGGAATTTGAAGAAATGCTGGTCCGCGGCGATTTTCTCGAACATGCGGAAGTCTACGGCAACCTTTACGGCACGCCCCGGTCCCGGGTCGAGGAGAAGCTGGCACAGGGCATCGATGTCATTCTGGAGATCGATATCCAGGGCGCGCTGAAAGTCCAGGAGAACACGACGGAAGGGATCTTTATTTTCATCCTGCCGCCCTCCATGGAGGAACTGAAAAACCGCATCATCAAACGCGGTTCGGAGACACCGGAATCACTGATCCGCCGCTTTGAATCAGCTTTCGAGGAAATCAACTACATTTCAAAATACAATTACGCCGTCATCAACAACACCGTGGAGGAAGCCCTGAGCAATGTCAGAGCCATCGTCCGGGCTGAAAAATGCCGTGTCGACCGGGTGCTGCCCAATATTTCTGATTTAAAGGGAGAACAAAACAATGGAAAAGAAAACTGATAAGAAAACCATGATCAATCCGTCCATCAAGGACCTGCTGGAAAAAGTCGACAACCGCTACCGTCTGGTCACCGTGACTTCACGGCGGGCCCGTCAGCTGGTGGGCCATCAGGAACCCCTGACCGAGGACGGTGACAACGACAAGCCGCTGACCACAGCCATCGATGAAGTCAACCAGGGCATGGTGGAATACGAGACCGTCAGGGAAATCGTCGAATAGACCCCTTGGGATGTGACCCGCCGCACGGCGGGTTTTTTGAATGACCCCCAAACGAAGGAGGCAGACCATGGCTTTTGCCGATATCATACTTAATTCAACGACTCAGAATCTGGATCGGCCCTTTCTTTATGAAGTGCCACAGGGGATGAAGGTGGCCGCCGGCGACCTGGTCTTAGTCCCGCTGGGGGCCAAACGCAAACTCCAGGGCTTTGTCATGGCCGTCCACGATGAGATCCCCGGCGAGGTCCCCCGGGATAAGCGCAGCCGGATCAAGCCGGTGAGTTCGGTGATCTCCGGCGGCCTCTTCGATGAGCAGGGCATCGCCCTGGTGGAGTTCATGCGCCGGGAGTACCTGTCCGGCCATCTGGATGCCCTGCGCCTTCTGATCCCCCGGGGCGAACTCAAAGGGGTGGGCCATAAGTACCGCACCATTCTGCTCCCCGGGGAAGAGATCCCGCCGGATCATCGCTTCTATGAGACCTGGCAGCCCATCCAAGACTTTGTCCGGCGCTCGCTCAAAGACGGCGGCGTCATCAGGGCGGAGGCCGTCCGGGCCGGTTTTTCCCAGAGTTCGGTGAACACGATGCTGCGCCATGGGTTTCTCACCGCCCGGGAACAGGTGGATCTGCGCTACTCCACCGCGGCGTATGAAGAAGATACGGCCCGCATTCTCAATGAGGAACAGCAGGCAGCTTACTCCGCCATCATGGACGGCGATCCCGGGACCTATCTTCTCCATGGCATCACCGGATCAGGCAAGACCGAAGTGTTTCTCCATCTGGTGAGCCGGATGCTCAAAGCCGGTCATGATTCGGTGATCCTGGTGCCGGAGATCGCGCTGACCCCGCAGATGATCGAACGGGTCAAGCGCCGCTTCGGCAGCGAGATCACCGTCTACCATTCCCGTCTCAGCGACGGCGAACGCTACGATGAGTGGATGAGGGTGCGTCAGGGCAAAGTCCGCATCGCCATCGGTGCCCGCTCCGCGCTGTTTTTGCCCTTCAGGGATCTCAAACTGGTGGTGGTGGATGAGGAACATGAATTCAGCTATAAATCCGAGACCAACCCCAAATATGTCACGCGGGACGTGGCGGATTTCATGATGGGGCTGCGTGGCGGCAAAGTCGTCCTGGCCTCGGCCACCCCGTCCATGGAGGCCTTTGACCGGGCCCGGCGCGGTCAGTATCATCTGGTGTCCCTGACCAAACGGGCCGGCGCCGGCGCCATGCCCCGGGTGGTGACGGTGGATATGCGCAAGGAACTGCGGCTGGGCAACCGGAGCATCTTATCCGGGCGCCTGGCAATGGAGATGGAAAAAAGCCTGGCACGGCGGCGGCAGGTGATTCTGTTCCTCAATCGCCGGGGTGTGTCGGGATTCGTCTCCTGCCGGGCCTGCGGTTTCGTCTATAAGTGTCCCAACTGTTCCGTGTCCCTGACCAAGCATCAGGGGGGCCGGCTGACCTGTCATCACTGCGGGCACAGCCAGTACCAGAAGGACGTTTGTCCTGCCTGCGGGTCCTCCTATATCAGGGAGTTCGGCATCGGCACCGAAAAAGTCGAGCAGGAGATCCGCCGGCAGTTCCCCGATGCCCGGGTTCTGCGCATGGACCGCGACACCACCGGCCACAAGGAAGCCTATGAAGAGATCTACCGCACGTTCCGCAAGCAGGAAGCCGATATTCTCATCGGCACTCAGATGGTGGCCAAGGGCCTGGATTTCCACGGCGTCGATCTGGTGGGGATCCTGGCGGCGGACCTGTCCATGAACCTACCGGATTTTCGGGCCTATGAAAAAACCTTCCAGCTCATCACGCAGGTCTCCGGCCGGGCCGGCCGGGGCGATGAGGGCGGGCTGGTCGTCCTTCAGACGTATCAGCCCGACACCTATCCCATCATCCTGGCGGCCCGGGCCGATTATATCGGGTTTTTCGGGCAGGAGATGCAGGTCCGCCAGGCCCTGGGGTATCCGCCCTGCGGGCACATGCTCTCTCTGGTCCTGTCAGGCCGGGATGAAGATGATTTAATAAAAAATATACAGAATGTTGCGCAGGGCTTAAGGGAATATACAACGGGCTATGATACCATTACATTAATGGGACCCACCCCCTGCCTGCTGTCCAGGATCAAGGGATGGTACCGTCAGCAGCTGATCCTCAAAGGCGCCATCAGCGATGAGGTCGCCCGTAAAGTAAAAGAACTGGCCTATGATGCCGTTCGGGGCAGGGATATCCGCGTGTCCATCGACACGCATCCGGTGAATCTGGTATAGATCGTATCAGCGATGGTCCCGGGCGGGCCGCTGAATCGGCAGTGCCCGTTTTTAACTGATTTTAAGCTTGAAGCTGTATATTAAAGGATGAATACTTTATAATCGATACAATGAATGTCCGGCCCGGCCGGACGGGCAAAACGAAAAATAAACAGGCTCCATCCCGGGGCGAAGGATCGCCGGGGATGGGGGATACAGGAGAAATGACATGGCATTGAGACAGATCCGGGAAGAGCACGATCCCGTACTGCGTAAAATCAGCAAGGAAGTCAGGGAAGCCACCCCGCGGATCAGGGACCTGATCGGCGATATGAAAGACACGATGTACCACGCCAACGGGGTGGGCCTGGCGGCCCCCCAGGTGGGGATCTTAAAACGGGTCATCGTGGTGGATATCAACATGGAGGAGAAGGATCCCCATGTGTTCATCAACCCCGTCATCACAAAGACGGAAGGGACCTGCAACGGCACCGAAGGCTGCCTGTCGGTGCCGGGCCTCTTCGGCTACGTCGACCGGCCCGAGAGGATCACGGTGGAGTATCTGGATGAGAACGGCGAGGCGAAGACCCTGGAGGCGGAAGACTTTTTTGCCCGGGCCATCTGCCATGAAGTGGACCATTTAAACGGCATCCTGTTCATCGACAAGCCGGAATTCACCGAGGCCGTTGAGGAGGATGAGGAATAGTTTGAGCAGCCCAAAACCGTTGCTGGTGTTCATGGGAACACCGGATTTTGCAGCCAGGAGCCTGGAGCATCTGGCGGAAGCCTTCGATGTCCGACTGGTCATCACCCAGCCGGACCGGCCCTCGGGCCGGGGCAAAAAACTCAAAGCGTCGCCGGTGAAGCAGACGGCCCAGGCGCTGGGGATCCCGGTGCTGACACCGGAGCGGATCAGAGAAGATGAGGAAACGCGCAAGACGCTGGATGCCATTGCGCCCGATGCCATTGTTGTCGTGGCCTACGGTCAGATCCTGCCCAAAGAGATCCTGGAGCTGCCCCGTCTGGGGTGTGTCAATCTGCATGCCAGTCTGCTTCCCGCCTGGCGGGGCGCGGCGCCCATCCAGCAGGCCATCATGGCCGGGGATGCGAGATCGGGAAATACCACCATGCTCATGAATGAAGGCCTGGATACCGGCGACATCCTGCTGACGGATGAAGTCCCCATTCCGCCGGATATGACCTACGGGGAGCTCCATGACCTGCTCATGGACCGCGGCGGGGAACTTCTGGTGAAGACCATCAGGGGCCTGCATGAGGGCACCATTGTTCCGGTGGCGCAGCCCGCCGAAGGTGTCAGCTATGTCCGCAAGCTCGCCAAGGAAGACGCTCAGATCGATTTTTCCCGGCCCACCCGTCAGATCCTGGATCTCATCCGGGGAATGACGCCCCATCCGCTGGCCTATACCTGGGCCGGCGATATGATGGTGAAGATCGCCCGGGCCAGCGCCGTCGGCTGGCAGGGGCCGGAGGCCCCCGGCACCATCCTTTCACAGGAAAAGACGGGCATCACGGTCCGGACCGGCGACGGCGCCCTGGTGATCCATGAACTGCAGCTGCCGGGGAAACGGCCCATGGCGGTGCGCGATTTTCTCAATGGCAACCGCTTTGAACAAGACCACTTTCAAAGGAGTGAATCAAAATGACGATATTCTCAGCCGTGGCAGCCGTGGTTCCCTACATGGATCCCACGATGATCATCCTGATCCCCGGCATCCTCCTGGGCGCCTGGGCACAGTCTAAAATCTCATCGACCTACAATCAGTTTTCCCGGGTGGGCAACCAGAGAGGGCTCACCGGTGCCCAGGTGGCCCGCTATATCCTGGATAACTCCGGACTGCAGAATGTCCGCATTGAACCGGTGCGGGGCAATCTGACGGATCACTACGATCCGCGGGGAAAAGTCCTGCGTCTGTCCGAGGGCGTCTACGGCAGCCAGTCCGTGGCGGCCCTGGGCGTGGCATCCCATGAAGTGGGCCATGCCATCCAGGATGCCACCAATTACGGCCCCATGCGGCTGCGCGGCGTCATCGTGCCCCTGGCCTCCATCGGCAGCAACCTGTCGATGATCCTGGTCCTGGCCGGACTGTTCATCGGCGGATTTGAATTCCTGATCAAGATCGGCGCAGTCCTGTTTCTGTTCACTGTCATTTTCCAGCTGGTGACGCTGCCGGTGGAATTCGATGCCTCCAAGCGGGCCCTGCGCATCCTCAATACGGGGATCCTGCAGCCCCAGGAACTGGAAGGGGCCCGGAAAGTCCTCAATGCGGCGGCGCTGACGTATGTGGCTGCCGCTGTCACCGGGATCCTGAGCTTTCTGCGGATCCTTCTGCTGGCCCGGAGGCGGGATTAGATGGATCAGGCAAGAAAGCTTGCCGGGGATCTTCTGACAAAAATCACCAAAGAGGGGGCGTACTCCGGCGCGGAGCTGGACGCCGCCTTATCAGGCGATCAACTGTCACCCAGGGATAAAGCCTTTGTCACGGAGCTGGTCTACGGCTCCCTGGCAAGGCTTTATTCCATCGATCGGATCCTTGCCGGCTACTCCAAAGTCAAACTGAATAAAATGGAGGATCAGGTCCTGGCGCAGCTGCGGCTGGCCGTCTACCAGATCAGATACCTGGACCGGGTGCCGCCCTTTGCCGCCGTTTCCGAGGCGGTGACCATCGTCCGCAAGAAGAGCCCCCGGGCCGCCGGCTTTGTCAACGGCATCCTGCGCAGCATCCTGCGCGACGATCAACCGCTGAAGTTCGGGAGCGAAATCGAGGAGCTGGCCTTTGAATATTCCATGGCGCCGGAACTGATCCGCCATTTCAAGGCCGAAATGCCTCAGCGCTACCGTGAGGTGCTGGCCGCCCTGGTCCATCCCGAAGGGATCGCGATCCGCATCAACGAGCAGAAGACCTCACCGGATGCGTATCGCAGGCTCCTGGATGAGGCGGGCATTGACCACCGCCCGGGCTGGTTTTCCGATTCCTTCCTCTACCTGGACCGCCAGGGCGGGATGCGCAATCTGCCGGGTTACCGGGAGGGCTATTTTTCCGTACAGAATGAAGCGGCGGCCCTGCCCCCCATGGTGCTGAGCCAGGGGCTGGATACAGGGCTCGCGCTGGATCTTTGCGCCGCTCCCGGCGGGAAGAGCGCTTATCTGAAGGAAAAACAGCCGGACCTCACCGTCATCGCTTTCGATCTCACCGAGCAAAAGCTCGGACGGATGAAGGAAAACTTCCGACGCCTGGATCTGGCCATCGAGACGCGGGCAGCCGATGCCGCCGAATTTCTGCCGGAACTGGCAGGGCGGGCCGATGGCATCCTCATGGATGTGCCCTGTTCCGGCCTGGGCCTACTGGGCCGCAAACCCGATATCCGCCAGCATATGGATGGGAAAGCCATGAAGGAACTGGCCGGGATCCAGCGGCGGATCCTGGAAAACGGATCCCGCTATTTAAAACCCGGCGGCAGCCTGGTGTATTCCACCTGCACGCTGAACCAGGCGGAAAACCGCCAGGTCGTCGAAGACTTCCTGAAGGAACATCCTGAATACAGCCTGGATGAGACACCGCTGCTGGAGCTGGCGGCAAAGGCCGAAGCCCAGGGCCTGGATCAGCTCATCGTGGCCTCCGGCATGCTGACAGTCTTGCCGGGCCGGGGCCTGGATGGATTTTTTCTGGCAATCCTCAGAAAAAAATGATTAAAAAAAACCGGGGCCGCTGACGGAACGTAAAAGATCTGTCAGGCTGCAACCCCGCATCTGAACCCACCAGATCCCTGTGACAGTTTGTCTCTTTTGGCAAACTGTCGCAGGGATCTGGCCTGTTCAGGCCCAGAAACGCACCGTCCCCGGACAGAGGACCGAGGCAGCGCTGAGGCAGCCTTTGAAGAAGGGGCTGCGGCATAAGAACCATTTCGGCGAGGCGGCGTTGGAAGCGGCGGGACCCGTGGGAGGATCCAGGCGCTGCGGGGCGGCGGAAAAAGCCTGGCCCGGGGGATGAAACAGGGTGCGGGAAAGTGTAATTCAAAGGGGAACAGACACCTGTTTTGTCATGTACGAAGCGTCGATGTATGATATAATAATTTAGAAATTTATGCACTTTGACTTATAACGTTTGGATGGAGAATCATTGATTAATATATTGGACCTCACACCGGAGGAATTAAAAAAAAGCCTGAAGGAACTGGGTGAAAAACCGTTCCGGGCCGATCAGATCCTGAACTGGATCTATCAGGGCGTCTTTGACTTTGACAGCATGTCAAATCTTTCCGCATCGACCCGTCAATTACTGAAACGGGAGTTTTCAGTGGATGTCCCGGAGATCATCAAACTGCTGAAATCTGCGGACGGGACCCGCAAGGGCCTTCTCAGACTGAAGGACTCTCACATTATCGAAGCTGTGCTGATGAAATATGAGCATGGCTATTCCGTCTGCATTTCGACCCAGGTCGGCTGCCGGATGGGCTGCAGCTTCTGCGCATCCACCAGGGATGGCCTGATCCGGAACCTCACTGCGGGCGAAATGATCGGTCAGATCCTGGCGCTGGGGCAGGTGGCCGGCGAGCGGATCTCCAATGTGGTCCTCATGGGATCGGGGGAACCGCTGGACAACTTTGACCATGTGGCCAGATTCCTCCAGATGGTGTCTTCCCCCTGGGGGCTGAACATCGGACAGCGTCACATCACGTTATCGACCTGCGGCATCGCACCCCGGATCCGTGATTTTGCGGACCTGGATAATCAGGTGACCCTGGCCATTTCGCTGCATCAGACCTCGGACGAAGCGCGCCGCAGGCTCATGCCGGTGGCCTGGCAGTATGATCTGAAGGAACTGTTCGAATCGCTGCGCTATTATCAGGAAAAGACCAAACGGCGCATTTCCTTTGAGTATGCCCTGGTGGACGGGGTCAATGACACGCCCCAGGCCGCGGCGCAGCTGCGGGATCTGTTGCGGGGGCTCAAGAGCCATGTCAATCTGATCCCGCTCAACGAGATCAAGGACGGTCTGTTCCATAAACCGGACGTCAGAAAAATTGAGATGTTCCAGCGCTGGCTGGAAGGGTTCGGCATCCAGACCACGATCCGCCGGGAAATGGGGTCGGATATCGATGCCGCCTGCGGTCAGCTCAAACGAAGCTATCTCGATCAGGGAGGTGGGCTCCATGGCGGAGAAATGGACTGATATCGGCAATTACAGAGAGACCAACGAAGATTTTGTCGACTATGACATCACCAGAGAGTACGGGTTCTACATCGTCTGTGACGGGATCGGCGGCCATCGGGCCGGTGAGATCGCGTCCCGGGAAGCGGTGGAACTGATCAAAAACTATATACGCGAATTCTACAACCGCAGCATTGCGCCGCACATCCTCGAGTCCGCCATTCAAAAGGCCAACCGGGAAGTGTTCCGGATGTCCTCGGAGAACGAGGACTTCACGGGGATGGGCACCACCATCACCTGCGCCCTGGATGTGGGCAGCGATGTCTACATCGCCCATGCCGGCGACTCTTCGGCCTTTCTGATCAAGGATGACCGGATCGCCAAGCTGACGCGGGACCATTCCCTGGTCCAGGAGCTGGTGGATACCGGCAGCCTCACGGAAGAAGAAATGGTCCATCACCCGCAGAAGAACATCATCACCCGATCCCTGGGGACCCATGACGACATCAAACTGGATATCCTTGAGGTGGAAAAAAGCCACTTCGACTATATGATCCTGTGCACCGACGGTCTGTCGGATCACGTCACGAAAGAAGAAATGCTAAAGGCTCATCTCAATGAGCCCGATAAAAAGAAATTTGTGGAAAAGATGGTGAACCTGGCCAAAGAGAGGGGAAGCCAGGATAACATTTCACTGTTGATTTTCAAAGGAGACCGTAAATGATTGGAAGAATACTGGGTAAAAGATACCAGATCGTAGAAAAAGTTGCCATGGGCGGCATGAGCAATGTATATAAGGCGCTGGACATGAACCTCAAGCGCTATGACGCCGTCAAGATCCTTAAAGAAGAATTCGCCCAGAACGCTGAGTTTCTGGATCAGTTCCGCCAGGAAGCCAATTCCGTCGCCGGTCTGAACCATCCCAATATCGTGAATATCTACAATGTGGGCTCGGAAAACGGCCTGCAGTACATCGTCATGGAATACATCAAGGGGCGCACCCTCAAAAAGATCATCAAGGAGAAAGGACGCCTGTTCCAGGATCAGGTGATCAGCTATTCCGAGCAGATCGCCAGGGGACTGCAGCATGCCCATATCAACGGCATCATCCATCGCGACATCAAACCGCACAATATTCTCATCACCGATGATGACCGGGTCAAGATCTTTGATTTCGGCATTGCCAAGCATTCGGAATCCTCCACCATGACCAATTCCGGCCGCATCATCGGTTCGGTCCACTACTTTTCTCCGGAACAGGCCCGCGGGCTCACCACGGATCTGAGATCCGACATTTATTCTCTGGGGATCGTCATGTACGAAATGGTCACCGGACGGCTCCCCTTTGATTCTGAGAGCCCGGTCACCATTGCCCTGAAACATATGCAGGAGCCGGTGATCCCGCCCAAAACCATCAATCCCGGCATCTCCGACAAGCTCAACGCCGTCATCATGAAGGCAGTGGCCAAAGACCCCATCGACCGCTACCAGAGCATGGATGACATGCTCACCGATATCCAGCGCATCAAGGGAGCCAATCCCCTGGTCTACGCTGTGGCCGACGGGGAGGATGCAGTCCGGACCAAGGTCAAAATGGATTCCACCCAGGTCATGGCTCCGGTGCGGACCACGGGCCCTGTGACCGCCAAGTCCAAGCTGGACGATCTGTCGGCAGAGGCGGAGGATGAATTTGAATATGATGAACTCCTGGAGGAGGAAGAAAAGGAAAAACGGCGCAACAAGGGCCTCCTTGCCCTGCTCATCGGACTGATCATCGTGCTGAGCGGCGTCACCGTGTTTGCGGTCAATTATTTTAACGGCCTCAATGAACAGCGTCGGGCTGAAGCAGCTCAGAAATCCATGTCCATGATCAACATCGTGGGCATGAGCGAAGCCAAGGCCCGTCTGGAACTCTCCAAATTCCAGATCAAACTGGAACCGGAATATGTGACCTCTGAGACACCCGGCGGCATCGTTCTTGAATCGATCCCGTCAGCCGGCCAGGAGATCCAGACCGGCGGCACCGTCAAAGCCAAGATCTCCAAGACCCGTGAGATCGTCAAGGTCCCCGATTTCTCCAATATGAACCTGGAACAGGCCCAGGCAGCCATCGCCGCCTCGGATCTGGTCGTGGGCAGGGTGGATGAGACGTTCCATGATTATATTTTGGACGGGATCATCATCACCTCTGATCCGCTGTCCGGCCGCGAACTGGAAAAAGGCAGCACGGTCAATCTCACGGTGTCTCAGGGCAAGGATCCCGACAAACAGGATCTGGTGGTCCCCGATGTGCTGAGGCTGACACCCAGTGAAGCCAGTGCAGCCCTGACCGCCGCCAGGCTCAAACTGGGCACCACCAATCCGGTGAACTTGGATGATGAAGCATTGGACGGCAAGGTGGTCAGCCAGAGTCTGCCCCGCGGCACGCTGGTGACCCGGGATACGGTGATCAATGTAGAGATCGGACAGTACGTCGAGGCATCCGCCACCACACCGGATACCACAGCGGCTGATACCACGACGCCGGCGACCCAACCGTCGACGACGACGCCCAAGACCAAACCGTCCACCACGACCCCGTCGACCAAGCCGTCGACCACGACGCCGTCCACGACGACGCCGCCCAAGACCAAGCCGCCGGTGGCAACCAAACTCACGAAGAAAGACCTTCTGGAGAAGGATTACTATGAAGCCGAAGAGATCGCCCTGAAGGCCGGCTACACCATCAGTATCCTGAATCTGCACAATCCGGACGGATCGGTGGTTTCCACCGCTGACAAGAATGAACTGCTCAATGAAGGCAAGATCAACGGCGTCGTCAAGGAAGTCGATATTTCCGGCAAACGGATCCTGGTCAATGTCCTGAGCAATGTGGACATCGATTAACAATACAAAAAGCCCGTGTCAAACGGGCTTTTTCGTTCATGGAGGTATGAATGGAAGGGATCATTATCAAAGGAGTCGGCGGTCTTTACTATGTGCGGGATCATGCGTCGGAGACGGTGACGCCCTGCCGGGCCAGAGGAAAATTCCGGCGCAGCGGCTCGCCGCTGCCGGGAGACCATGTGATCTACGAACCGGCGGTCCCCGAGGGGATCATCGATGAGATCCTGCCCCGGCGCAATGACCTGGTCCGCCCGGCCATTGCCAACGTCACCCAGGCCTTTCTGGTGTTCGCGCTGGCCGAGCCCGACATCAACTGGACCCTGCTGGACCATTTTCTTCTGGTCATGGAGCAAAAAGAGATCCGGCCGGTGATCCTGCTCAACAAAAAGGATCTGGCCTCCGGCGAATTACTGGAGAAGGCGACGCGCTACTTCAAGGGCACCGGCTATGAGCTGATCTTTATCAGTGCCACCTCCGAGGCGGTCCGGGAGATCCTGGTGCCCCGGCTGGCCCATGAAGTGACGGTGCTGTGCGGCCCGTCCGGCGCCGGGAAATCCACGCTGCTCAATCAGCTCATGGGCGAAGAGAAAATGGAGACCGGGGCAGTCTCGGACCGGATCAAACGCGGCAAGCATACCACCCGTCACACCGAACTGGTGGAACTGGCCGGCGGTCTGCTGGCGGATACGCCGGGGTTTTCCAACATCGAACCCCAGGGCATCGCCTACCGGGAACTGAAGGACTATTTTCCGGAGTTCCGGGACCTTGAGGGGGACTGCCGCTTCAACGGCTGTCTCCATGACAAAGAACCGGGCTGCGCCGTCAAGGCCGCCGTGGGCAGCGAGATCTCACCGGACCGTTACGAATACTATCAGTACATGCTTAAAAAACTCAGGGAGGAAGACAAATACAAATGGGATTAATAGCACCTTCGATTTTAT
>CAYYVR010000010.1:0-31270 GCA_964475185.1 uncultured Clostridium sp.
CGCTCCTGCTGATCCCATCCCATTTAGCCGTCATTTCCTCTTTGCAGGGACCTGGGCAGGATGGACCTGGGCAGACTGATCCGCTGACGAAATCTTTGGATCCAGCCGGCCGGAGCACTGTCCTCCACGTGTACCGCTGCTTCCTCCACCGGCAGGCCCAGCTCCCTGATGAACCGTGATGGTTCGGCCTCTGAGCCCTGCCAGGTTTGCGGGTGGAGCACGCTTAACTTATTTTTTGCCCTGGTGACTGCCACATAGAACAACCGCCGTTCAGCTTCCAGATCATCCAGAGATTTCTCATGGGGGATCCCGCCGTCATAGGCATTGAGGATCAGCACCTCATCAAACTCCATCCCCTTGACGCCATGCATCGTCGACAGCAGGATGTTTTCCTGAAGGCCCGGTTGTTCAAGGATCTCACGCCAGGCTGTCAGATAGCGCAGAAAATCCCGGATCGAAGGAAAGGCCGAGGCTTCCCGCGCAAACCCTTCCACTTCCTCCACCAGTTCTGCCAGCGGAGCGCCCGTATGCCCGGTGATCTCATGGAGCCAGTGATGATAGCCCATGACGTAGAGGATGTAGCGGATGGCCGCTTCCGGTTTTTGCCGCTTCAGTTTCTTCAGATCCCGGAACAGCTGCACCAGGTTTTCCCTCAGCTCTGTCTTCAGCGGGAACCAGTCCTGCGAAAGCAGATCCTGTTCCTTCAGGTGATCAGATCGGCTCAGCTGCTGCATGACTTCCTCCGGCAGCCGGATTTGAGCGGTCCTGATCAGCTGGAGAAATGCCCTCCGATCCGGATGTACCGCATACTGCAGGTACGGGATGAGATTCTTGAGGATCCCCCGTCCGTAGCGATCATGGGGCCGGTCCAGGAAGGAAAACCGGATCCCCCGTTTCAGCAGATGATGCGCTGCCGCTTCCAACTCTGCATTGGTCCGAAAGATCAGGGCACAGGTCGTATCACGGGACAGCGCAGCCAGCTGCCGGGCTGCATATGCCCAGGACTGTCGTTCATCCGGAAAAGAATGGATCTTCAGCGGCGTTTCATCTGTCCGGAAATTGATGATCTCTTTGGGATAGCGTTCCCGGTTGCAGGCGATGACCCGGTTGGCATGCCGAACAATGGTTGCGCTGCAGCGGTAGTTATAGCGCAGATAGAGGATCCTGCCGCCCTGGAACTCATCGGCGAATCCCACCATGGCCCGGGTGTCGGACCCGCGAAAGGCATAGATACACTGATCTTCATCCCCGACGCAGAACAATCTGCACCGCTCCCCCAGGAGCTTCAGGATCCTGAGCTGGATGCGGTTGAGATCCTGAAATTCATCCACCATGATCCAGTCGATGTGTTCCTGCATGGCGTGCCGGTAAACATCATCGTCCAGCATCTGGGCAAACTCTTCCTCCAGATCATCAAAGTCCATGAGCTGATGATCTCTTTTATATTGGTCATAGATGGTACGGACCTGGGTCCTGAACCGTTCGGGGATCGACTCGTCGATGGCGCCCGTTGCCCGTTCCCTGGAGATCGCGCTGATGGCTTTCGTTACCTCCTCCGGGGACAGGCTGAACGCCCGCCGGACGGGATGCAGCGCATACATGGCCTGGGCTTGGGAGATCAGCTGGATCGTCCCTTTTCGCCTGGCGATCTCCCGGTAGGCCAGTGAATGGATCGTCCCGAAAAACGGCTGCCCGCTGGGCCGCAGCTTCAAAAACCGCTCCTTCATGTTTTCACTGGCTGACCGGGAAAATGTCAGGACCAGGATCCTGGATGGATCGACCCCCTGTTCATTGGTCAGATATTCGATTTTGGCCAGCAGCACTGTGGTCTTTCCCGATCCGGGCGGTGCCACGAGCAGCACCCGCCGGTCCAGATTGGTACGGGCCCGGTCCTGATATTCATCCAGCTTCATCCCATCGCCTCCGGTTCGTTCGTTACATTCAGATTTCGGATTCGGTCCCGGCGAAAGACCAATCCCTGTCGTTGCGAGATCGTTCACAGGTTCTTCTTTGCCATTGCGCTCCGATTCAGTTATATTATTCTTAAACCTAAATTTATCAATCAACGATAGGAAGGTATGTAATGAACAGTAATAAACCTAAGTTTAATGTGCGTGATTCCAGAAATCTGACCATGCTGACTGATTTTTATGAGCTGACCATGGGCAATGGCTATCTGGACAACGGCATGCAGGACAGGATCGCCTATTTTGACATGTACTTCCGCCGGATCCCCGATGATGGCGGATATGGCATCATGGCCGGCGTTCATCAGCTGCTGGAATATATTTCCGAGCTGCAGTTCACCAGCACTGACATCGCTTATCTGGAGAGCCTGAATCAATTCAAGCCGGCATTCATCGATTTTCTGAGAAACTTCAACTTCAGCTGTGATATCTATGCGATCCCGGAAGGGACACCGGTGTTCCCCAATGAACCCCTGGTCACCGTTCGCGGACCCATTCTGGAAGCGCAGCTGCTGGAAACCATGATCCTGCTCACCATCAATCATCAGACGCTCATCGCAACCAAATCCAGCCGCATCGTCCGCGCGGCGGAAGGCCGTGCGATACTGGAGTTCGGCTCCCGCCGGGCACAGGGCTATGACGGAGCCACCTATGGCGCCAGGGCAGCGGTCATCGCAGGCTGTGTGGGCACGTCCAACACCATGGCCGGCATGATGTTCGACGTCCCCGTCCTCGGCACCATGGCGCATTCCTGGGTCCAGATGTTCGATTCTGAATATGAATCCTTTGCTGCCTATGCACGGACCTATCCCGACTCCTGCACGCTCCTGGTGGACACCTACAATACGCTGAAATCCGGCATCCCCAATGCCATTCGCGTCTTCAACGAAATCGTGGTCCCCCAGGGATTCCGCCCCAAAGGGATCCGCATCGATTCCGGCGACATCACCTACCTTTCCACCGAAGCCCGGAAAATGCTGGATGAAGCCGGTTTCCCGGATTGCAAGATCCTGGTCTCCAATTCCCTGGATGAATTCATCATTCGGGATGTCCTGGCCCAGGGTGCCCAGATCGACTCCTTCGGTGTCGGTGAACGCCTGATCACCGCCCGGTCCGAACCGGTCTTCGGCGGAGTCTATAAGCTCGTGGCTGTAGATGATGAGGACGGCAATCCCGTGCCCAAAATCAAGCTGTCCGAAAATGAAGAAAAAATCACGACCCCGGCCTTTAAAAAAATCTACCGTTTGTTCTCCAGTGAGGATGATCACGCACTGGCCGATGTGATCTGCCATCATGATGAAGTCATCGATGACAGTAAGCCCTATACCATCTTTGATCCCATTTTCACCTGGAAGAAGAAGACCCTGAAACATTTCTACGCAAAGGAACTCCAGGTCCCGATCTTCCTCAAGGGAAAACAGGTCTATGAAAGCCCCACCGTTCAGGAGATCGCCGCGTACTCCAGACAGGAACTGGGTAAATTCTGGGAAGAGATCAAACGCTTCGAAAACCCGCATGGCTACTACATTGACCTTTCTCAGAAGCTCTGGCAGACCAAGCAGGATCTGCTCAACGCGCTGACCGATGAATTTGCCGAGGTCGAATGATCCGGCCGGCAAGAGAGATCCCGGCAGGAACGGGCTCTCGAAGGCAGCCAATGCTCTCTTTCCAAGGGAGCATTAGCTGCTTTTTCATTTCCATGAAGCTTACTTCTGACGGGTTCAAAAAAAGACTGCCGATCCTGGTTTTTCAGATCATTGCCCCTTGATGCTGAGATGCTGCTCATTCGAATTAAGGAGCTGATCCTTTAAGTTAAGATACTGCTCATTTAACGTACGATTGTTGCCGATTTGGTCTATCATATTTCAAAGAAACAGTTATAATGATTTTCAGACTGTCAGAAAATATGGAAGAGGAATTTATGCAATCATGAAGAAGCTGAAGAATCAAATGAAGTCATTTCTTGGCCCCACTGCCAATTTACGGTATTTTACCCTCAACGGGATCCTGTTCACCATCGTCACTATATTCTCCCGCACCTATGCACCCAAGTTCATGGATCGCCTCGGTGCGACGTCCCTGCACTATTCTCTGTTCAATTCACTGCCCGGCCTGGTGGCGGTCCTGACCACGATCCCCGGGATCCTCTATATCCAGAATGCCAAAGACAAAAGCAAACTGATGCGGACCTTTTTCTACATCTCACGCCTGTTTCCCCTCTTTCTGGTGGGCACGCCGTTTCTCCCCGTCGAGATCAGAGGCTACGTCTTCGTGATCCTGTTCAGCCTGATGAACCTGCCCGAAAGCATTGGCCAGACAGCGCTGCAAAGCTGGACCGGCAATATATTCCATCCCCAGGACATTGCCGGTGCGCTCAGTCAGAAAAATAAGCTGTCTCAGGTTTTCACCATCGGTTTTTCGGCTCTGGTGGGTGTGATCCTATCCCTGCCGGCTTCCGGCGAAAATGAGCAGGTCATTCAGATCTATCAGAGTCTGTTCATTGCATCCGTTGTGTTTGGACTCTTTGAGATCAGCGCGCTTAAAAAAATTAAGGAAGTCCGGATCTCTGCCGTCCCCAGACAACTTCGGCTGGGACCGTCCATCCAGACGATCTTCCGGCACCGGGAATTTGTGATCTTTATGATCTGCTCCCTGATGTTTCATTTCGGATGGCAGATGGGCTGGCCGCTGTTCAACCTCTATCACATCGAATACCTGGGCGCCGATGAAAAATGGCTGGCCCTCATCAGTGTATCCAATGCCCTGGCCATGGTCCTCTCCTACAATCTCTGGGCTCATCTGATCCGCCGCAAAGGCTATAAATTCACGACCTTCATCGTGATCCTGGGCATGGCCCTCAGTCCGGTCCTCTACGCCCTCACCGACAGCCTGCCCATGATCACCCTGATGAATATTTTCATGGGGATCTTCGTGGCCGGCACCACGGTGGTCATCCTGGGCTCCCTGCTGGAATCTGCCAGTCAGGATGAAGTGATGCTCTGCACAGCAGTCCATCAGACCCTCATCAATGTGACCCTTTTCGTTTCCCCCTTTGTCAGTGAACTGGTCCTGCGGACCTGGAACATCCACACCGCCCTTTATGTCACCGCCGGTTTCCGTCTGCTCAGTGCCCTGGCTTTCTTCCTGCGCTGGTACCTGACCGATCATCGCCCGGCAGCAGGGAAAATGGCTGCCTGATCTCCCCTGGCCGGCTCACGGTCAACGCCTGGTCAGCTTCGGGTCAGCTCCGGATTGGCTCCGGATTGGCTCCGGGGGTCCGTCTCCCATTCTCCTTGGCAATCTCAACTGGGCGTTTCCACGCAGAAGGGATGATCCCTTGTCTATGGTTTTATACGAAAAAGAGTAATTTTGCCGGGGCAAAATTACTCTTTTATTACGTCTGATTCGGCCAGAGCCGCCAGGGCTTTCGCGATGGCGCCCACATAGCGGTCATAGGTTTCGTTGGGGCGTTCTTCATTTCGCTTGGTGAACAGCGCCCGGCGCTGGGCCAGCGTGATCTCAAGCTGGATCCCCTGCCCCCGGCCGTTCCGGTTGACAAAGTTTCTCACGTCGTTGCCATTGTAATTCACCGGTGCTGTCTCCACATGGAAGCCCTCCGCTTCCAGTGCCATACGGACCATCTGAGCCCCTGCCAGATCCCGGCCGCCCACATAGGTGACCTTTTCCATGCCCGACAGCCCATGGACGGATACGGTCACCTGGGCTGCCCGATTCAGGTCGTCCAGCTGCGGCGGATTGTAATTCACCGAAGCGACATGGAGCTGACGGTAGGACCCTTTCTCCAGCAATCCGCGGAATTCAAAAAAGCTGAACGCATCCCCGGCGATCCCGTTGCCGATGGCCGAAGTGAAGGGTTCGATCTTTCCGCCATGGGGTGAAATGATGAGGACCGGACTTTGCGTCTTCTGGATATTGAATTCATAGGATGAGGCCGGCTCTTTGCGGAGCAGTTCTCTCATATCCCGGTAGACATCATTCCCTGCCGGCGGTCTGAACTGATACCCGATGAAATACACCCCGGCGAACAGGAGCAGGAACACGATCCCGAGGAGCATGCTGGTCCGCTGTTTGTCTCTTTCTGTTTTAAACTTTCGTTTGGCTGCGATCGTCCTCACTTCCCTTCGATGGATTCACGTTTCTGTGTCATTCTGTGTCATTCTGTGTCATTCTGTGTCATTTTGTGTCATCCTGTATCAGCGGATCAGACCGGATGAAAAAAAGCCGCAATGGAGCGGCTGAAACTGGGGATACCATGATTATGGCATCCGCCTCTGTTTAATATACAGCCCGATGACTCTCCTGCCCATCATTTTCGGATCGGATGGATCCGGACTCAGCTTACTGGAGGCTCCAATCGTCTGGCTATTCCGTTTTATCTGACCAGCCCCATATTGTTCAGGGGCCAGAACCTGAGGCCCGCCCGGGCAAGAATGTCTCCTTCATCAATGTAACCGACCTCCGGATATCTCGAATCCTTGGAATCACGCCGGTTATCTCCCATGAAGAAATATTTGCCTTCCGGGACTTCAAACTTTCCGTTAAATTTATCCGGACACTTCACATAATCCTCTTCCAGCCGCTCTCCGTTGACGGATACGACACCCTGTTCAATGGTCACGGTATCGCCGGGTTTCCCGATGAGACGCTTCACATACAGTGTTTCCACTCCGTCAGGCCAGACTTTGAATACGACGATGTCACCCGTATCCAGGTTTTCCGGGAAATATTCCCGAAGCACCAGAAACCGGTCCCCTTCATTGATGGTCGGGATCATGGATCCGGTGGGGACCATGACGTGGAAAAAGACAAAGCGCTGGATCAGCAGAGCCAGAATGAATACCCCCACCATGGGGAAGACCCATTCCTTAAAAAAGTTTTTCATTCTCTATGTCTCCTCTTAATGAGTCCTCTGAGCATCCATCGCCGGCATGACGGGGCTGATGCATTGTCAGGAGTTCACATCACCTGGCTTTGCATCGCATTTCCTCTGCCGCGTCTCTTTGGATCACTGTTTATTCTGATGTATTGGGATCTGGGGAGTTTTTTTGCTGCTGTGCTCTTGCAGGATCCATTTTCGTTTCTTGACGGCGGGTCCATCTGCTAGCGGATCAGCCCGAACCGGGCCAGCGGCCAGATCCGAAGACCTGCTTTTGCAAGGATATCGCTGCCGTCGATGTAGCCCATGCTGTTGTACCGGGAGTCCATGGAATTGGAGCGGCAGTCACCGCAGAAAAAGTACTGATCTTCCGGGACATAGAACTCGCCGGTGTAGCAGTCGCAGAATTCAATGTAATTCTCCTCCAGGCGTTCTCCGTTCAATGTGATCAGGCCGTCTTCAAAGACGACATGATCTCCGGGTGTGCCGATGAGACGCTTGATGACAAGGACCCGTTTTCCTTCCGGCCAACGCTGGAAAACGACCACATCCCCTGTTTGAAGGTCCTCCGGAGAATATTCCCGGAGAACAATGATGTGATCCCCTGCCAGGATGGTGGGTTCCATGGATCCGGAACGGACCACGATCTGAAAGAAAAGAAAGCGGTTAAATAACAGGGCCAGGATCAGAACACCGGCAATGGGCAGCAGCCACTTTTTCATCAAGCCCTTCATTTTTCTACATCTCCTGTTCGTTTAACAGGTCAGCAAATACAGCATCCAGTACCGTCTCCCGATTTTCCCGGGTCAGGGAGGAATACATGAGGATCTTTTCCTCCGGTCCCATGCCCAGGGTCTCCCGAATAATCTTTTCATTTTTTCGGATCTCGTTGCGTTTGAGTTTATCGAGTTTTGTGCCGACGACCAGGCAGGGAATATCATAATGACGGATGAACCGGTACATGATGATGTCGTCCTGATTGGGCTTATGGCGGGAATCCAGCAGCAGAACCACTTTATTCAGATTGGTCCGGCTGGTGAAATATTCCTCATTGATCTTTCCCAGGTTCTCCTTCTCCGTTTTCGAAACCTTGGCATAGCCGTATCCCGGCAGATCCACCAGGTACATGGATTCGTTGATGAGAAAGAAGTTGACCAGGCGGGTCCGGCCGGGTGTGTTGGACACCCTGGCCAGGCCTTTGCGGTTGGTCAGTGAGTTGATGATGGAGGATTTGCCGACATTGGATCGGCCGATGAAGGCCACCTCCGGTAGGTTTCCCTCGGGATACTGATCCCGCTTGACCGCAGAGGTCAGAAATTCAGATTTGGTGATTTCCATTATTCTTCTCCCAGCACAGCTTCCCTGATGACTTCAGAGATCTGAGTCACCGGAACAAAGGTCATGTCCTTCATGATGCTTTCCGGGATTTTCTCCAGATCGACTTCATTCTTCTTCGGAATGATGATCTTGCGGATCCCGGCGCGGTAGGCAGCCAGTGATTTTTCACGCAGCCCGCCGATGGGCAGAACTCTTCCGGTCAGGGTGATTTCCCCGGTCATGGCGATCTCGTGGCTGACTTTGCGGTTGGCCAGTGCCGACACCATGGCCGTGGCCATGGTAATGCCCGCTGACGGGCCATCCTTGGGGGTAGCTCCTTCCGGTACATGGATATGGATATCCTTGGTCTTGTAGAAGTCTTCCGGCACCTGGAAATCTTTTGCCTGGCTGCGGATGTAGGAGTAAGCCGCTTTGGCTGATTCCTTCATGACTTCGCCCAGGGAACCGGTGAGTTCAAGCTTTCCGGAGCCTTCCATGACCTGGACCTCGATGGGCAGGATGTCTCCGCCATAGGGCGTCCAGGCAAGTCCGGTGACCACGCCGACCTTGTCTTCCTTGTCCGCCTGATCATAGGTGAAGCGGGGATGACCCAGGAACTCTTCCACGATCTTTGGATTGATGGTCATGGATTTGCGCTTGGTTTCCAACAGTTTGGCAATGCCTTTGCGGATCACAGAGGCGATGTTGCGTTCCAGGTTACGGACGCCGGATTCCAGAGTATACCCGTCGATGATGGCTTTGATGGCATCATCGCTGAATTTGATCTCTTTCTTTTCCAGGCCGTGCTCCTTCAGCTCCTTGGGGATCAGATGGCGTTTGGCGATGTTCAGTTTCTCCTCGTAGGTGTATCCGGAGACTTCAATGACTTCCATCCGGTCTAACAGCGGACGCGGGATCGTATCCAGATTATTGGCCGTTGTGATGAACATGACTTTGGACAGATCATATTCCAGCTCCAGATAATGGTCCCGGAACGTTGAATTCTGTTCTCCATCGAGAACTTCCAGCAGTGCATCGGCCGGGTCGCCCCGGAAATCCTGCGCCATTTTGTCCACTTCATCCAGAAGGAACAGCGGATTGCTGGATTTTGCCTGCCGCATGCCATAGATGATCCGGCCGGGGATGGCTCCCAGGTAGGTTCTGCGATGGCCGCGGATCTCGGCTTCATCCCGGACACCGCCCAAAGACATCCGGACAAAATTACGGTCCAGCGCATGGGCCACGGATTTGGCGATGGAGGTTTTTCCGACGCCGGGAGGTCCCACCAGACAGAGGATGGGGCCCTTGATGGAATCCTTGGTGGCCTTGACGGCCAGGTATTCGATGATGCGGTCTTTGACATCCTTCAGGCCGTAATGTTCGGCTTCCAGGATCTCGCGGGCGCGTGTGATGTCATTGTTGTCCTTGGTAAACTGATTCCAGGGCAGGTCCAGGATCCAGTCGATGTAAGTCCGGATGATCCCGCCTTCCGACGAATAGGGTCCGGAGTTCTTCAACCGGTCCAGCTCATAGAGCGCACGCTCTTTGGCCTCCTTGGGCAGCTTGGCCTTGGAGATCTTGTTTTTGTACCGCGTCATTTCCTTCTGGGTCTCATCCTCTTCCCCCAGTTCTTCCTGGATGGCGCGGATCTGTTCGCGCAGATAGTAATCCCTTTGGGATTTGTCGATATTGGATTTGACCTTGGAACCGATCTTACGCTCGATTTTCAGGATCTCCAGTTCATTCTTGATCAGGACCAGAAGTTTTTCCAGTCGCGCTTTGATGGAGACCGCTTCCAGAAGTTCCTGCTTCTCTTCGATCTTGAGATTCATATAGGAGCAGACCATGTCGGAGAACCGGTCGGAATCATCCATGTCTTCCATGGTGATCAGCGCTTCCGGCGGCATGTTCCCGCTCATTTTGATGAAATCGTCGAAGGCATCCTTGACGCTGCGCACCAGGGCCTCCTCTTCCGTTTCCGACACATCTGAGACCGTCGTGACTTCCTCCAGTTTGACCCGGAAGTACGGATCCGACTGTTCAACGGACAGGACCTTCCCCCTGACCGTTCCTTCCACCAGAACGCGCACTGTGTTGCCCGGGAGCTTCAGCAGCTGGCGAATGGTGCACACCGTTCCCATTTCGTAGATATCGCCTTTGGCAGGATCTTCCAGCCTGGGATCCTTCTGGGTCACCAGGAGGATCTCCTGATTTTCCATCATGGCCGCATCCAGCGCTTTGATCGACTTTTCACGGCCGACATCGAAGTGCAGTACCATGTATGGAAAAAGGGTCAGACCTCTCAACGGGATGAGCGGCAATTCCTTTTGTATATTCATAAATTATTATTCTCCTTTGCCTTGTTAAGAAAATTATATCATTGCAAGGCTTTGTTTTAGGCGATTGTTTCAATGCTTTACACAGCTTTCATAATTCCCGGCGCCGTCCCGGCAAAGTGGCGGCGGCAGGTTTGTGCTGTCTTTTAAGGGCACACCTGCGGGTGTGCCCTCAAATCAATGTCATTTGGTTAAGCAGATTCTTCCGTTTCCTTGGCATCCAATGCCCGGATGATCTCCGGAAGCTTGGTCTCCACCGTTTTGCGGCTGATGATGACTTTGCGGATGTCGGGATCCGAAGGCGTCTCAAACATGATCTCACGCAGGACATCTTCCAGGATGGAGCGAAGTCCGCGGGCTCCTGTATCCCGTCCGATGGCGATATCGGCGATGGCCTCCAGGGAGTCATCGGTGAATTCAAGTTCCACATCATCCAGTGCGAACAGTTTGACATACTGACGCACCAGACTGTTTTTGGGTTCCTTGAGGATCCGGACCAGTGCATGCTGATCCAGGGTCTCCAGGGTGACGATGATGGGCAGACGGCCCACCAGTTCAGGGATCAGTCCGTATTTGGTCAGATCCTGAGGCAGGACTTTCTTCAGGGTCTGCCCGATCTCTTCGCCGTGTTTGCTTTTGACTTCCTGGCCAAAGCCCATGGCGGAAGAACTGGTTCGCCGGTTGATGACTTTATCGATGCCGTCAAACGCACCGCCGACAATGAAGAGGATGTTCGTCGTATCGATCTGCAGGAATTCCTGGTGGGGATGCTTTCTGCCGCCGGTGGGCGGAACATTGGCAACGGTCCCTTCAAGGATCTTCAGCAGAGCCTGCTGAACGCCTTCTCCGGAAACATCCCGGGTGATGGATACATTCTCCGACTTGCGGGAGATCTTGTCGAGTTCATCGATATAGACGATGCCTTTCTGGGCTTTTTCGATATCGAAATCAGCATCCTGGATCAGCTTCAGAAGAATGTTTTCAACATCTTCTCCGACATAGCCCGCCTCAGTCAGCGTGGTGGCATCGGCGATGGCGAAAGGGACCTTGAGAAGCTTGGCCAGTGTCTGGGCAAGATACGTCTTTCCCGAACCCGTCGGTCCCATCAGAATGACGTTGGACTTTTGAAGTTCCACATCATTGTCCAGGGGGGATTCTTTGCTGTTGATCCGCTTGTAGTGGTTATAGACCGCCACCGACAGCGTCTTTTTGGCATCATCCTGGCCGATCACATATTCATCCAGGTGCCGCTTGATCTCTATGGGCTTGGGCAGATCCGTGAGGACAAATTCATCCTCGGTGCCAAGCTCTTCATCTATGATTTCCGAACAAAGGTCGATGCACTCGTTGCAGATGTAGACGCCCGGACCGGCTACGAGCCGTTTGACCTGGTTCTGCGGCTTGCCGCAGAATGAACATCGGAAATTATTGTTATCTTCTTTCTTTGCCATTTTTATTGCCTCCGTAAGAATCCATTGGATTCCATTCTCTGGTTATTCCTTCGCCGCTGGTTCAGGATTGACTTCCTGCGCGTAATTGTCGATGACCTTATCGATGAGGCCATACTCGGTTGCTTCCTCAGCACTGAAGAAAAAGTCGCGTTCAATGTCCTGACGGATCTTTTCGATGGGCTGTCCCGTGTTCTCTGAGAGGATCCGGATCATCTTGTTCTTGATGTTGAGGATCCGTTTGGCGTGGATCTCGATGTCCGTTGCCTGTCCCTGGAAACCGCCCAGGGGCTGATGCATCATGATCTCGGAGTTGGGCAGGGCGAACCGCTTGCCTTTGGTTCCGGCCGTCAGCAGGAACTGGCCCATGGAAGCCGCCATACCGACACAGATGGTCACCACATCGGGTTTGATGTATTTGATGGTGTCATAGATCGCCATGCCGGACGTGATGGACCCACCCGGGCTGTTGATGTAAAGAAAAATGTCCTTGTCGGGGTCTTCACTCTGCAGGAACAGAAGCTGTGCCACGACCAGGGAGGACATGGTATCATTGACTTCACCTGACAGCATGATGATTCTATCTTTTAAAAGTCTTGAAAAAATATCATAGGATCTTTCGCCTCTGGCGGTTTGCTCTACGACCATTGGTACTAAACTCATTTGATTACCTCCTGATGTAAATCGCTGATTCTCTATTGATGCGGTCTCTTCGTGCCAATTTGCTATTGATCAGAGCTGAGACCGGATGGGATATTTTGATGGAACGGACCTTTCATCTAAAGATGCATTCTCTTTTTATTATTCTATGCAGATATTAAAACCATATTAAGTCCGCCCCGATCATTCCGGGCAGCAGTTGATATTTATGCCTGCACATTAAATAATTGTACCATAAATCTCTGCTTTTTCCCACTGTTTCTCTCGGCTTTAAACCGGCTCCGAATCGCGATCCGGATTGCAATGTAAAGTGGACCGTTTTTTGGGTAGCCAAAATTGATATGGGTTGACCCCGGATGAGGACATTTGCCCTCGGCTGAGTCCTCCGGTTCTGTTCATACTGTCGGCTCTGAAAACCATTGGGACCAAGCCATGGTGTGCAGGTTCACTGCCAGGGAAAAAGCACTGCTCCAGCCGAATGATCCGGTTGGAGCAGTGCTTGCTTATATATCAGCTGTTGATTTTTTGGTTTATTCGTGGGCCATGGGGTCATGTCCTTCAACGAACTTGACCTTGGTGACCAGCTCGGAGAGAACTTTTTTGAGCTTCACGTCATGTTCCACCCCTTCACGGTTGGAAGATACCAGGGTTTCGGCGAACTTTTCGTCCTGGTTGTATGCCTTGGCATATTCTTTGGCCAGGTCCATGACTTCTTCGTCAGTCACTTCCGGAGCGATCTGCTCGATGAGCTTTTCGACCACGAGATCCGTTTTAGCTCTCTTGACTGCATTTTCTCTCATCTGTTCTCTGGAATCCGCTTCCGTGCTGCCGGTAATTTCATAATAGGTTTTGAGATCCATCCCCTGATAGGACAGTCTCTGTTCCAGATCCTTGATCATCATGTCCAGCTGGCGTTCCACCAGTGCGCCGGGCACTTCGATCTCTGTTTTCTCAACCAGTGCGGTCAGAGCGCCTTCGCGGGCAGCTTCTTCCATGTGGTTGTCATAGTCTTCCTTCATCTTCTTATGGAGATCGCCGCGGAGTTCTTCCACCGTTTCAAACTCTGAAACTTCCGATGCGAACTCATCATTGAGCTCGGGCAGTTCCTTGTATTTGATGTCATTGATCTTGACTTTGAAGGTCGCTTCCTTGCCATTGAGGCTGTCTACGCCATAGGACTCAGGGAATGTGACCACAACGTCTTTTTCATCGCCGACCTTAAGACCTTCGAGCTGTTCTTCAAAGTTGCCGATGAAGCTGCCTGAACCAAGTTCCAGGTCATAGCCTTCCGCCATGCCGCCCTCGAACTGCTCGCCATCGATATAGCCATCAAAATCAAGGTTGACGGAGTCGCCGGTCTGCGCTGCTTCGCCTTCGGGACGGGACAGCAGACGGGCACCCTGGCTGCGCATGTTTTCCAGTTCAGCGTCCACATCAGACTCTGAGAACGGGTGGTCATGTTTAGCCACTTCCATACCGTTGTAATCAGCCAGTTCGAATTCAGGAATGATTTCCACTTCAGCTGTGTATTTCATGCCTTCGGTCTCGCTGCGATCCTGGATATCGATCTGAGGGTAATCAACGGCCTCCAGTTTATTTTCTTCGACGATTTTAAAGTATGATTCATTCAATGCAAAGTTGTCAGCATCCTCATACAATGCTTCCACACCGAATTTTCTCTTGACCATTTCATAGGGCGCCTTGCCCGGGCGGAACCCCTGGATCTGGAAGTACTCACGGTTCTTCTCATAGGATTCCTTCAGGTTCTTCTGGTATTCCTCTGCGGAAACAGTCACTTCGATTTTCAGACGGTTGCTTGAAATTTTTTCGATTTTATAATCCATTTCTTCCTCCTCACAGTCCTTTTTTCGGACGTGTGTTACTCATGCAAAATCATGCCTTACAATTATAACACAAAAAATATTTTTCTGAAGATGTCCGCGAAGGTCAAATCATGAACGTTTTATGGATGCTTTGACCGTTACTTGCGGCGATCCCTTCCATTTCTTTCTTCAGCAGCTCTGCCTGGCTATACCAGCTGTTTTTCCAGGACGCGGATCCGGTGGCTGAGCAAACCCTGTCCGTGTTCCACCGTTTTGATCGGAAGGAACCCGGCTTTGGCCCAGAAACGAAGGGCCCGTTCATTGGCCTCCAGAACCCCCAGTCTGACCTGGCTGACCCATTCTCTTTGAAACCCCTTGAGGATCCAGGTAAGGATCTCAAAGGATTCACCGGTGCCGTGCAGGGGCGCGTCCGTCATGAACAAGCCCAGATACCGCGTCCCCTTTTTCGGGAAGTCATCCAGCCAGTCCACCACTGCAGCCGGCTGCATGGTTCCGTCGGTCTCCGCCATGACCAGACAAAAATGCTTGTCCTGGGCCAAAACCTCTTCCGGCCGTTCCCGCAGGGCCGCTTTCAACGTTTCTCTGCCGGGTGCCTTCCCGTTCATCATCATAAAATACGCGGAATTGCTGAGGAAGATCCGGAAGGCCTGGTCCTTGGAGAGCAGATCAGAAACGGGTGCTAAATGATAGTTCGGCAATTTAGTTCCCCCTTTCGCTTAAACGGATGTAAACCGGTCATTTATAACTGTGGCAAACCTATGGCAGCACTGCCCCAGAATTCACGCATTTTCACGCTAGCTTTACTGATACTTATCCACACCTTAATGGTAAATTAGAGTTGTAAATAAACAACAAAAGGGGAAATTACAAATGAAGAAAAAACTAATCACTCTGATCGCAGCAATTGCCGTCACCAGCTCTATCATCTCCGCCCCGGCAGTCCTGGCTTCCAACAGCGAGGCGCCGGTACAAGCTCAGTCTGGAGATCAGATCCAGCTTCAGATCGATAAACCCGAAGAGGCACCCGTACAGAACCAGACAGGCGAAGACGTCCTGACTCAGTTCAGAGCCCGCAGCAAATTCGCAGCCCAGGCCGGCCCCGCTTACCAGAACCGAAATGCGGATGAATCCGAAAATGAACTCCCAGCCGCCCGTCGCAATGGGCCCACTGCCAACACCGGCAACGGTCCAAACTTCGAAGACGCTGACAAAGACGGTGTCTGCGATAATCTGGGACCCGATGGAACACCCGAAAGAAAGCTCGATGGCACTGGCAAAGACGGAAACGGCGGACAGAATTTCGTTGACGAAAACAATGACGACAAATGTGATAATATCGGCATTGGCGGAACCCCCGAAAGAAAACTCGACGGTTCAGCAAACCCCGACAAGGGCGGACAGAACTATGAAGATGTTGACAACAACGGTGAATGTGACAACATCGGAACCGGCGGTACGCCTGAAAGAAAACTCGACGGCACCGGCAAAGACGGTGACGGCGGAGAAAATTATGTCGATGCCAATGACGACGGCGAATGTGACAACATTGGAACCGGCGGAACACCAGAGCGCCAGCTCTACGGTTCAGGCGGTGCTGAAAAAGGCCGTCAGGGCGGCAAGCGCAAATAATTGCAGTCCCGTCTTCATGACTGCAGAGGATCAATCATCCCCCTCTCGTCCAGAAAAATCCCTCATGACAAAGAATAACGAATAGGGTAAAAACTCCATTCCAGAATGTCCCGGTACATACCGAGACTGATGGGATGGAGTTTTTTATGGATTTTTTTTGGGCTCTTCGACATTTTTTTCTGATTACATATTGATCTGTCTGCTGAGATAGTTCCTGTCGATCAGACGGTGTGATCCGGCGGCCACGGGTCGCTGCGGCGGTAGAACCTGCGGTCCTCTTCTGTGATGGCTCGGATGACACGGCAGGGATTACCGGCGCAAAGTGACCACTCGGGCAGATCCCGGGTGACCACGGAACCTGAACCGATGACCGAATTGCTGCCGATGGTGACCCCCGGATTGACCACCACGTTTCCCCCGATCCAGACATTATCGCCGATGGTGATGGGCGCGCCCCATTCATAATATGCATTCCGGGGATCCGGGTGGAGCGGATGCCCCGCAGTGTAGAGGGCGACGTTGGGACCCAGCATGACATGATCTCCGATACGGACGGGTGCCACATCGAGGATCGTCAGATTGTAGTTACTGAAAAAATCACTTCCGATGTGGATATTGGTGCCGTAGTCGCAGTAAAACGGCGGATTCAGCGTCATCCGGTCCCCGGCGGTGCCAAGGATCCCCCGGATCTGAAAATCCATCTCATCCCGCTGCCAGCGGCCCAGCTCGTTGTATGCTTTGATCCGCCTGGCACAGTCGTGGTAGGCCCGGACCAGCGGTTCATCCTGCCGGTACGGCAGACCGGCCAGCATTTTATCTTTCATCGTCATAGCTTTCATCGTCATTTATTTCCTGCTCTTGGTCTGTTCCCGCAGACCTTCCTCCAGCTTTTCCATGGTGACTTCGTACTGATCACTGGACAGCCTTTTTTTGAGCAGATCCATCGTCCGGTCAAAATCCTTCATGTCAAAGGTCATGACATTGGTCCAGACCCGTCCCACACTGTGCAGCTGAAACTCTTCCCCGTTCTTGCGCTTCACGATTTTTGCAAAACGAAGCCTGCTCCAGGGAAGGGCAATGAAAATACGGTTCATGGCGTGGAGCCCGCCCGGGGAGATCCCGGTCTTGGCCATGGATGCAATGATCAGCAGGGCCAGAAGAGCCCCGATGACGTAATGCATGGGTTCAGAGGACCCAAACAGTGTCACCACGGCAACCATGACGAGACTGATCCCCAGTGATGTTTTCTCCACCACTGTGTTTTTTGCCTTGATGTAAAGTTTCGTCCGGCGGTAAAGCTGGAGGGTGATCATCAGCAGAATGGCAGTGGCGATACCCAGATTGACTTGATTCATTATTCACCTCGTAATGTTTTTGTTGGTTAAAGGCATTCCTCACGCGAATCGGTCTCCTGACCGCTCTTCACCGGTCAGTGCCCGAGTAATAGGCGGCAATGGCCAGCTCTTCTTCGAAAAAGTCGGTAAAGCCGGCTTCGCGGAAAATTTTTTCCGCTGTGACATTCTTCGGCCACAGATACAGTGGTGCGTCGGATTCGACGTGGTGCATGTCGACGACAGTCCTGATGAGCTCCCGGGCATAGCCCTGACCGCGCAGCTCCGCTGCCGTCTCGGCCGAATCCAGCCGGGCCACGCCATGGTCGCCGTAGAAAATGGTGACCAGAGTCACTGCTTTCTCGCCAAGGTATCCGACAAAAACACGATACCGGCTGCTGGTGATGTTTCGGCGGATCTGCTCCACTGCCTGTTGATTTCCGTTCGGGATGAGAATATCCTCCGCGACCCGGTCATCCCATTCACTGAGTTCCCTGATCGTGAGGGAGCGGTTTCCCCGGATCCGGTTCTCCCCGGTGAGGAGCATGAATCGGGTCGGCGCAAATAACTGGATGTCATAGCCGCTGGTTCGGAATTCATCAGCATGATCGATGAAAAATCCCCTGGTGAAGGGCTGCCGGATCCTGGGCTGGATGCCCCGCCGCAGATAAAAATCAGTGATCCGGGCAAGAACTGCTTTCAGATCCCTGACGCGATCGGGATAAATGATGGCGTGGTTGAGGATCTGACTGGTCTGATTGGAAGCATCCCAGTACATCACCCCGAAGTCAGCGGTCTCATACTGGCAGATGTATTTGGGAAAATCCAGTTCCGTCTGAAGGATCCTCACCTTCAGCTCTTCCGGATCGGGATCCGAAGTCCGGGGGCGGTTCGCCGCTGGGGTGGTTTGCGTCAATTTATGATCCATGGGCCTCCGTCTGTCTGAGCAGAGCCAGTCGGGCTCGTTTCAGATCCTTTTCGTCAGTAAAGTTATGCCGGTACAGTTCCAGAATGGCATTCCCCTCATAGCCAATGCGTTGGAGTTCTGAAAAAAAACGTCTGAAATCAAAGGTCCCCTGCCCCGGCAGCAGGCAGCTGTTTTCGCTGTCGTGATCATTGAGATGGACATTGACCAGGTCATCCCGGATCACGGCCAGATAGTCATAGGGATCAATGCCGGCGCGGACGGCCTGCTTGATGTCAAAGGTATGGAACATCCGGTGATGCATCCGGCTTTTCATTTCCTCAATGAATTGGGGGCTGCCCGATGCCAGATAGGCCACATTTTCCTGCGCCAGACGGACGCCGGCTTCCCCGGCCAGGTCGTACAGGATGTCATAGCACCGGGCCAGATGATCATAGCGGCGCGGATCCGCCATGTTCTTCGGGACGCCGTGGAACGTATAAATATCACTGCCCAGACCCCGGACACACTGCAGCGTCCGTTTGTAGATGCCGATGAAATCCAGTCTGCGCCGGTCCAGGAGATCGAACAGAAAGGGTTCCATGGCGGCGCTCATGACGTGGACCGAATTGACGGCGATCCCGTGCCGGTCGCACCGGTCCCGGATCATGGCAATGAAATCCGGTTCCATCTCAGAATACGTGTTGAGAAAGACCTCCACCGAATCCACCCCGAGGGCCCCGTAACGATCGATCATGTCCTCAGTGTTGTACTCCGGGAAAAAGTTGGCTGTCGATAATCCGATTTTCATTCGGCCACCTCCAGGTCCGGTGTGATCACCGCTGGCTGACCGTCAATGAGGATCTCATAGCCCGTCTCGGCCGGACGCACCAGCCTTGTGGTTTCCGAGCCGGTGCCGCTGATGAGCTTGTAGATACGCTCCGGGATGTTGTAATACCAGATGTAGGTCCGATCCATCGCCAGGGACAGCTCCGATTCAAACAGGATCACTTCGCCGGTCATGAACCGGGCATTGCCCATCCAGAGAAAATCGGCGTCCCTGATGGTTTCTGCCCGCTCCAGCGTGCCCCGGTCCCGGTGACTGTAGGTATTCACCGAATGATCCTTTGGCGTTCGGTCCGGGCCGAACATGACCAGGCTCTGGTCAGACTGCGCATTGATCAGGACCTGGGTCCCATCGGGAGAAATATCATAGCTGAAAGCTGCCGCATCCCCTTCCACGCTGGTATAGCGGATGGTTTGCGCACCGGTGACCTCGTATTGGATCTGGACCTTTGTGCCCTCAGGGAGCTCATGGGTCAGCGTTTGGATCACAGGGCCGGCCGCCGTCGTGGCTGCAGGTTTTGTGGCCGGCACCGGCGTGGTGGTGCCCGTCACGGGATCCTCCGTCTTTGGGGTCGGATCCGCTGCAGTGGCTGATGGCTGACTGGAAAACTGGTTGCCGTTGGCTTTGAATTCCCTGATCTTGCCGTCCAGGTAAGGCAGGAAAAACAGCAGGAATAAAAACAGAGAAGCCGCAGCCAGCATCAGGGTTCGCCGCCGCCGGGCCTTTTTTTTCGCCCTGTCGTAACGACGGGAATACATACTGGGTTTTTTCAAGACCGATCCCCGCTTTCCCGGGTCAGGAGGCGGATGCCTCCCTGGCAGCATGATCCGGCGCAGCTTTGCTCCATATTTTCGGTATACCCTTCTTCTCCCGTCTCTTCGGTATCTTTCAGAAGGTCTTCATTGCGCATCACAGGTCGATCACCTCCGCTGAGTCCATGGCCCGCTGGACCAGCCCCTCCACATCCAGCGCCTTTTCATGGGCTTCGATGTCCGAGAGTCTGGGCTTGGTCTTCGGGTGCTTGGGCACAAAGATGGTGCAGCAGTCTTCATAGGGAAGAATGGAAGTTTCATAGGTCCCGATGGATTGGGCGATGTCCATGATGTCTGTTTTGTCCATGGCAACCAGCGGGCGGAACACCGGCCGGTCGGAGACGGCATCGGATACCACCAGCGCTTCCATGGTCTGACTGGCCACCTGGCCCACGGATTCCCCCGTCGTCACGGAATGGATCTTGTATTTCTGCGCCGCCGCACAGGCCAGGCGCATCATGAACCGGCGCATGATGATGGTCAGTTCGTCCTCCGGACATTTTTCGATGATGCTCATCTGGATCTCGGTGAACGACGGGATGATGAGGCGGAACTTCCCCGTGGACTGGGCCAGGATGGCCGCCAGCTCCTTCACTTTATCCTTGGCCCGCTCGGAGGTGTAGGGATGGCTGTGATAGTAAATGCCGGTGACCTGGACGCCCCGCCGTGCCATGAGGTAGCCTGCCACCGGAGAATCGATGCCGCCGGAGAGCATCAGCATGGTGGAGCCGTTGGTGCCATAGGGCATGCCCTTGGCGCCTTCGATCTTCTGCCTGTAGATATAAGCATTGTTGCGGATCTCCACCTTCAGCGTCACGTGGGGGGCACGGACATCCACAGAGTAGCCCTCGGTTTTTTTCAGGAGAATGGCCCCCAGTTCCCGGGAGACTTCCATGGAATTGAGGGGAAATTTCTTATTGGCCCGGCTGGTGTTGACTTTGAAGGTGGTCCCTTTGGGATACGTATTCAGGATCTCCACCAGGTGATCCCCGATGATCTCAAGATCTGCCGGTGTCTCTTCCACCAGGTCGACTTCCATGACCCCAAAGACCCTGGCGACTTTGCGGGCGATGCGCTCGCCGTCTTTGGTTTCGATGAACCAGCGCAGCTGGTCCCGGGTGAGCTTGTAGTCCTCGCCTTCCAGAACAGCGCGGATATTGGCGATGAGCCGGTCTTCGAAGATTTTACGGTTGAGCCCCTTGAGGAAGATCTCCGGTGCATATTTGATCAGGATTCTTTCGTTCAATTTTTTATCCTTCCTGCAAAGTCAAGGGCATATCGGAAGCCCTCCTTCGCCTGTTCGATTTGTTCCATGGAATTGGTATCGGAAAAACAGATCCGGATGGATCCTTTGATGCTGTCCCTGGCAAGGCCGATGGCGGTGAGGACATGGGAGTCTTTCATGTTCTTGGCTGAGCAGGCCGATCCGGTGGAAACACAGATGCCTTTCTCCTCCAGCAGCCGCATGAGGATCTCCGCCCGGATGCCGCGGAACGATACGTTGAGGATGTAGGGGGAGACCCCTTCCATCCCGCCGTTGAGATGGAACATGCCGCTCTGGTCATGGGCCTGGAAAAATTCTGCCAGGCTCTGTTTCATCCGCCGGACATGGTCCAGATTTTCTGCCATGTGCGGCTCGATGAGCTGGCAGGCCCGTCCGAAACCGGCGATATAGGGCACGTTATGCGTGCCGGCCCGCAGGCCGCTTTCCTGACCGCCGCCCTGGATCAGACTGTCCAGGCGCAGGCCCTTTCGGATATAGAGCAGGCCGATCCCCTTGGGGCCGTGGGCTTTGTGGGCCGAGGCCGTGGCAAAGTCCAGATTCATGGCTTTCACATCCAACGGGAATTTCAGGAAACTCTGGACCAGATCGGCATGGAAGCGGGCTCTGGACCCGGAAGATCGTATGATCTCGCCGATGCGGACCAGATCATTGATGACGCCGATCTCATTGTTGACGTGCATGATGCTGACCAGGGCGGTATCCCGGGTCAGGGCCTGTTCAAAGGCAGCCATGGAAAAACGGCCCCTTTCATCGACCTCCAGCCAGGTCACCCGGGTGCCGGATTCCTCCAGGGTCCGCAGCGTATTGCGGACACTGGGATGTTCGATCTGCGTGGTGATGATGTGACCGCCGGCAAAATGCTTCAGCACCTGATTGTTGCCCTCCGTGGCACAGGAGTTGAAGATGATCTCCCCGGGCAGGGCGCCCAGTACATGGGCCACCGAAGCACGGGCCTCCTCCATGATGTCCTGGGCTTTGCGGCCCATGACGTGGAGCGAGGAGGGATTGCCGTACTCCAGATCCAGCACTTCCTTTATGGTTTGGGCGACCTCCGGATAAACCGGAGTAGTCGCGCAGTTATCAAGATAAATCATTGCAGTACTCCCTCCAATGCAGATTGCAGCCTGCGTCCGAACTCGACCAGCTCCTCTTCGGAGTCGGCGACACCCTGAAACGCCCTGGGTCCGCCGCCGCCCCGGACACCGGGGATCTTCTGTTCACGGAACAGGTTCCCGGCGTGGATCGGTTCCTTAAAGATATTACCATAAATCCTGCGTTCCCTTAAATCCAGCAAAATTGAATTCCGCTTCTGCCTGCCCAGTTCCGCAGCCAGTGTGCGAATGAGCTCTTCTTCTTCATCCAGTTCCTGATAAACCAGTGAACCGTTGTACTCGGGAAGAAGGAGCATCTGGCCGGCCAGTTTGCTGCGCAGTTCGGTGATCTTTTTCTCATCCTCCTGGGTCTGTTCCACTAACAGACGCAGCCGGAACGGGATCTCCGTTTCATGGATCGCCAGCTGTTCCTTGGCATCCTGCACGATGCGGACTGCCTCCATGGCAAAATCAAGGGCCCTGCGGCCAAACTGAAAATAGATCCGGGTCCCGCCTTTGTAATTTTCCGCTTTGCGGACGAGAAAAAAGAGAAGATCCCGGGTCGAATCCACATGGGTGCCGCAGCAGGCACTGACATCCAGATCAGCGATCCGGACGATCTGGACATCACCGGTCAGATCTACCTCCTTACGGAGACCGAGCTCCTGGATCTTTTGGGCCGGTTCAACGAATGACGTGACCTCCAGCCCTTCCAGGATGGCCTGATTGATCTTCAGGGCCACCTCTTCCAGCACCTCTTCATCCACCGGCCGATCCGTGTCGATGGTTGTCGTGTCAGGCCCAATGTGAAACCCGACGGTCCGAATGGCAACCTCATTGTGCAGAAAAGCCGACAAGAGATGCTGTCCGGTATGCTGCCGGGACATTTCCATCCGGTGGAAAGCATCCACTTCGACTTTGACCCGCATTCCTTTAAACAGCTCCGCAGGATCTTCGATCTCATGCCAGTTGGCGCCGGCCACTTCTCGGACAGACCGGACCGGATGGCCTGCGATGGTTCCCTGATCTGAAGGCTGGCCGCCGCCTTCAGCATAAAATTCAGAGCGGTCGAGGACGATGTACACTTTGCCGCCCTCTTCATGGATGGCACAGATCAGGGTATAGTATTCGAATTCTGTATGATTTGATTTGAAACTCATAACGGCCTCCTCCACCGGTCTGGTGCGATATTTACCATTTATTCTGCGGGATCCGGATCCTGTTCCCGTTCCAGTTCCCGTTCCGGATCGTCACCCGGATCCTCATCAGGGATCCGAACTTATATGATTTGATCCCCGGAAATTTTTTCACGCAGGATTCATCCCACGGAAGCATTCATGCCACGGGAGCATTCATCCCACGGAAGCATTCGTCCCAGGGACCCTTCCCCGGGTGGTGCCCCGGGGATCTGCGGTTGACGGTTGATTACTGGTCGTTTTCCACCGGAGCCCCGCCGCCTGAATCCAGCACAGCCTGTTTGGCCAGTTCATCCGCCAGTTCATTGAACTCATCTCCGGAATGTCCTTTGACCTTTTCAAATGCCAGTTCCAGTCTGGTCTGGATCGAGCGGGCAAATTCATGATATCCCCGGGTCAGGTCGTTGTTGCGTTTCCAGGTTCCCCTGGCCCAGCTTTCGATGCCCTGGTAGTCAAAATAAAGCACCAGTTTCTTCGCCCCGGCAGCCACTGCGTATTCCATGGCTTTCACCGCCCCGAGGACTTCACCGGCCACGTTTCGCATGGTGACATAGTCCCGGCGGGAACCGGTCCCGGAAAAGGTCTTGAGGACTTTCCCCTCGGATACGATGACCACGCCATAGCCATAGACGGCATAGCCCTGACGGAAGGACCCGTCCACGTAGGCATAGACGGTTTCACCGACATGGTTTCCTTCAGGGACCTGGGTCTTTGCCAGGGACGCCCCGTCCTGAAGGGCCTCATTGGATCCTGACCCGAACGGGTCTTCATTAACAGTCTGTCCCTGGGTATTGCTGGTTTTTGCAGACAGGACGTCCTTTGTCAGGGGAGATTCAGAATCGGTCTGCCGGGATGGATCCGCAGATCCATCGGGTGATGATGCGCGCCTGTTTTCTTCAAACTGCCGGATCTCTTCGGATGCAACGCCCTTCTCCAACAGAAATGCCCGGGCCTGTTCCATCCCGGGAAATGATTTGTATTTGACGCCGGACACGCCTTTGACATTGGGTTCGGTCTGATCCCAGTTTGTGTAGATCCCGGAGCCCTCTCTGCCGAAGGCCACTGCGTAATATTTTTTTGCCATATTGCCTCTTCCGTGGAAAAGGCATCCTGCCTGCGGATGCCTTCCTGATTCAGTTCATTCTATTATACATTAATTTGACTGTGGCATTAAGCCTGATTTTCCGCGGCATCCGATGCGACGGGAGCGACGGGAGCCACGGGAGCCACGGGAACAGCGGACTCTCTGAAATAGAGGTCATCATCCCCGTAGGCGCCGAACTTTTCATCCAGCTTTTCATCCACCAGATTGTAGACCCGGTCGATGTTAGCGGTGCCGGTGACGGTCATGATCTTACTGACATTGTCTTTGACGAATTTCAGGGTCTTCAGATCTCCGGACCAGTGTTCCACCACGATGGGCAGCGGGATTCGATTGGTCAGATGGTTGACGCCGAATACAAACAGGGCAAGATCATCCATGGCGCCGATGACAGGGAATTTATCCGGTACGACGTCGATGGGTGATAGGAAATACCCCAGGGTCAGCCCGATGATCCACTTGTCTTTCTTAAGGACCCGCTTGTCGCGCAGCACGCGGTAGCCCAGAGCCAGAATGTCGGGCAGCGCGGCAATGTATTCAAAATGCTTTTGATGATCCAGCGGGACCCGTTTGGTGATGTCCCGGCGGAATTTGGAATATTCATCCTCCACCGGCCGGATCGCCGCCAGTTTCAGATTGAAAGTTTCCATTTCCCTGGCCTGGACCGCTGCCAGGCGGACAGCTTCATCTTCCGCTTCCAGATTGGCTGCTTCTTCCCTGGCCTTGTCTTCCTGCATGGCCTTGACGTCAGCCTGGATGCCGGATACCTTCACGGCCAGAAGTCCGTTCTCCATGATGATATTGTCGATGAGGACATGGACATGAGGGACTTTCTGCAGCGCGCTGTCCACATCCACGATGATGTGGCCGTCTTCATAGGTGATCCCCAGATCCGGAGCTTTTTTCATGGCCAGAGCCAGCCCGGCCGACAGCACGGTATTGGGAATGCCCATTTTAAGCACTTTGATTTTCTCGATCTTGATCCGGATGACGTTGTTGGCAACGGATGCCACATGGACACTGGCATAGAACGGGATATCGATGACCTTGTGGAAATTGGCGGTGACTTCGATGGAATTGTTTTTGAACTCCACATTATTCACCGTCAGGCCTTCCACCTGGACAAACTCCCTGATATTTTCCATTAAGTCGGTTTCTGATAATGTCGTTGTTACTGAGGTTACTTTTGCACTCATAATTTCATTTCCTCCTGCCTGGTTTGATAACGAAAGATAATAGGAATCCGCTGATCAGGCCCCCGAGGTGACCGTAATTATCGATTCCCGAGCCTGGCTGAAAACCCCAGGCGAGGTTGATGCCGGCAATAATGACCAGGTTCAGCAGGGCACCGCTGCGGAACATCTCGCGGTTCTTCATGACGTACCCGATCAAAGCGCCCAGGAGGCCGAAGATGGCTCCGGAAGCACCGATGCTGACGATATTGCCCATCCGCAGATGGGACAGATAGGATCCGCCCAGGCCGGCCACCAGATACAGGATCAGGTATTTCCATTTGGGCATCATGCGCTCGAGGTTGCTTCCCAGGGCGTACAGTGAATACATGTTGAATGCCAGATGCTGAATGTCCCCATGCAGAAACATGGCCGTGAACAGTCGGTAATATTCCCCTTCCAGCACCAGCGGTTTATAGTTTCCGCCCAAAAGGACCAGCACCAGCGCATTGATATTGAGTGATCCCGACAGCCAGGCGGAAAAAAGAAACACGGCTGCGTTGATCACGATCAGGATCATGGTGACCTCGATCCCTTTGGTTCTGGTTTTCATTTGACTCATTGACTTCAATATTCTCCTTACGGAACACGCTGTGTTCCTTCCCTTCTATATTAGAGCAATCCGGACCTTAAAAACAGAGAAGGCTCTGATATTTTGAATATTGGTAACATAAAATTCAATATTCACGCCCTGTCTGCCCATCCCGGAGGTCTTCAATGATATCCATACTACCTTGTTTACATTCAACCCAAATTAAAATCCGGCGCCTGACTTAAAATAAGATCCTTCCAATGTCTTGGGGACCCTCCCCGGAAAACCAGCCATGGCCCGTGGCGGTCAGCCTGCTATTTGCGAATCATTTGCAATTTGCCCGCAGGATGCCTATAATTTCTAGTGTATTGAACTGCAGATCTTCACGCATCGATCGTTTTTATAAAGGAATGAAGGAAATCCATGGAAATCAGAAATCTTGACTTCAACTATGAACCGGGATCACCGATCCTGATCAAACATCTGAACCTGACCATTGAACCTGGCATGTTTCTGACCGTGCTGGGTGAAAACGGCTCGGCCAAATCGACCCTGATCAAGCTGATGCTGGGTCTTTTGAAGCCCGTCAGCGGAGAGATCATCCGGTCCCTTGGGAAAATCGGATATGTACCGCAGAAAAAAGAAAAATTCAACATGCGCTTTCCCATCACCGTACGGGAAATGCTGGAGATCCATATGGCCGGCCGGTGCGAAGATACCCCGGAACATTTTCTGTCCATGGTGGAGATGGCAGACTATGACAACACGCTGTTCGGCGAACTCTCCGGCGGTCAGCAGCAGCGTGTCCTGATCGCAAGGGCCATTTCAGCCTGCCCGGATCTTCTGATCCTGGATGAACCGCTCACCGGCATCGACGGCCATTCCCGGGAAGTCATCCGGGAGCTGCTGCTGAAACTCAACGCGGACGGCATGACCATCATCTCCATCGAACATGATGTTGCCTTCGCGCTCCATCATTCCACCCACATCCTGACCATGAAGGAATCGCAGGTCAAATGGCACACCGCCGAAGAGTATCGGCGCACCATCGGCCATGATGACCGGGACAATTATCTCTATCACCGGGAGGAATCCTCTGATGCTACAATATGATTTCATGCGCAACGCCCTGTCGGCAGGGTTTCTCATCGCCATTTTGTGCCCCATCATCGGTTCCTTTCTGGTTCTGAAGCGCTTCTCCATGATGGGCGATACCCTTTCCCACTCGGCCTTCGCCGGCGTGGCACTGGGCTATTTTTTCGGAATGAACCCTTCTCTCGCCTCCCTGCTCTACACCCTGGCGGCGGCATTGCTCATTGAGTACCTTCGCAACCGGTTTAAAAGCTACGAGGAAGTCGTCATGTCCATCGTCATGACGTTCAACGTCGGTCTGGCCATCATCCTGGCCTCCAGGGGGCGCAGCGCCAACATCAACTCCTTTCTCTTCGGGTCCATTCTCACCGTGGAAGTCACCGATCTCATCCTCATTGCAGCCGTTACCTTCATCACGTTGGCCTTTGTCCGTCACTTCTACGGACAGCTGCTTTACATTACTTTTGATGAGGAAGGCGCAGAGATTTCCAGGATCCCCGTCAAAACCCTGAACTATCTGTTCATGGCCCTCACCGGGGCGGCGGTAGGCGTTTCGATCCGCATCACCGGGCTTCTCGTGATCTCCTCCATCCTCGTCCTGCCCATGGCCGCAGCGCTGAATCTGAGAAAAGGCTTCCGCCACACCCTTTATTTCGCTGTTTTATTCGGTCTGATCACCGTCATGACAGGTCTGGTCCTTTCCTATTACATCGATTCAGCGCCTGGCGGAACCATCGCCATCATGAGTGTGGTCGTTCTTTTAGCCTCGTTCCTGGTAAAGAAAAACTAATGACGAATCATTAAGAAATAAAACACCATTCTCCGCTCAAAAGGAAGAATGGTGTTTATTTTTGTTTTAAAAATTATCGTAATCTGATTTCGTTTAACATTGAATCCCGTCAATAAACCAGCAAACATGGTTAACCAGTTCATCATGAACTTTATATTCAGGGCCGCTTTTTACCCATTCCAATAGTACACCCCTCATCAGTAAAAGAATCGACGTTTTTAATTGTTCAGCCCCGATATTAATTTTAAATTCCTTCTGTTGAATACCGATCTGAATCAAATCCATTAGTAATTCATTGATTTTTCTTATTTCATCGTTACTTTTTTTCGATCCTCCTTCAACTGAATTTCGCACAATAATGTAGTTAGCATAATAACCCCATTTTGAAACATACATCCCGTAGTGAGAAACGAAGTCCAGAAGAACCTCCTTGGCAGTGGGATGACTTAACATCTTTTCCTTGTGGTCAAGAAGGTATTGGTCAAGCAGCTTGTACATCTCCACTGGAATGGATTCCTTTGAATTAAAATAATGATAGAAGGTGCCCACAGAAATATTTGCTTTTTCACAAATGTCCTGTATGGTGACATTTTTGAGCCCTTGCTCATCCATCAAAGTGACGACTACGTCCACTATTTTTTTTCTTTTTGAAATTGACCCCTTTTTTGAACTGTACATGTATAACCATCTCCTGAATCGATTATATCCTAATGCTGATCCCGCCAGCAACAACTTCAGGTAGTCATAATCAAAGGGACACATGCCCCCATCTATTATGTGGGTCATGTGTCCTTTTGAAAAGAATATCACTGCTTATTTTCCAAGTGCTGCACTCTCTCCTGCAATTTTACCAAAAACAACAGTATCGGGTATTGCATTTCCACCCAGTCGATTCGCACCATGGATACCACCAGTAACCTCACCTGCCGCATAAAGACCCGGGATGATATTCCCATCAGTGTTGATGACCTGTGCTTCAGATGTGATTTCCAGTCCGCCCATCGTATGGTGAATGGTTGGAACTCGTTTTGATGCGTAGAATGGTGCTTTGTTGAAAGGATCTTTCATGAGATTCTTGCCGAATGGATCTTTTATTTCACCAGCAACCGCTTTATTGTAAGTATCCACTGTCTGCTTCAGATTATCGGGATTCACACCCATATTTTCTGCAAGCTCTTCAATGGTATCCCCTTTCACAACGACACCACTTTCAACAAGCTGTCCGATCGGCTCATTGAAATCATTTTTTACATTTTCGTCATAATATTCATGCGCATCATGGAGAATGAACATTACTTTATCCGTTTGTTCCATCAGACCCTTTGTTAAGTTGTCCCGTCTTTCATCTTCTGCAACGAATCTGTTCCCTTCAAGGTTGACAAAGAGCTGATTGGCTGCATTGATACTAATGTTGCCTTGCATTCCACCAGTAATTGGATCTCCAACCGGAAGCAGCTGAATCCATTCCATACCTACCAAGCTCGCCTTAACCGCTTCAGCCATTAAGATGCCATCTCCTGTAGCACTTACATTGTTGGTAGACCCCAGACTTTCAAGACCGCCCCAATGGGTGTCGTATTTTTTGACCAGGTCGCTGTTTCTTGCAAACCCACCCGTTGCTATAATCACTCCTTTTGCAGCAGTGAGTATAACCTGGTCCTGACCCTGCGTCGCCTTGACGCCAATCACCTTTTCATCTTCTACAATTAATTCGGCTGCCTTGGTATTGAGCATGATTTCAGCCATGCTGCTTTTGGAAGCAATGAATTCCTGATATGCATCAAGGGGACCGGTTACCAGCGGCTTAACAAATTGATGAGTCCTTTGCCATAATGCACCTGTAACAGTCGCCACTTCATCAGCAAACTCAACATCCAGCTCTTCAAGCCAGGGAATCGATTTTTCTGCCCCCTGCGCTAAAGCATAGATCAAATCTATATTCCCAACCTGATCACCGCCTCTGAAGGACTGCAGCGCATGAAGTTCCGGGGAATCAAACACAGTAGTTTTTCCAGTGCTTTTATATTCATTTATCTGTTCTTCAAGCAGACCCATGAGTTTTTTATGCGTTTCATTCACTGGAGCATCCTTAGTGTATGTGAGAATCTGTTCCACCAGCTCAGGCCTCATTTCAAAATTCTTCTGCCTGGTCTGATCCACCGCATTGTATTGCCCCCCCGCCATTATCGTGGAGCCTCCCAGACTGGACATTTTTTCCAAAACGATAACCGATGCATTATTCTGAAGCGCGGAAACAGCAGCTGCCAGTCCTGCGCCGCCACCGCCAATTATGATAACATCAGCAGCCTTGGTTATGGTCTTCCCCGTGGATTCCATCTGTTCTCTTTCTGTCATTAAATCGGCTATATTTGCCCCAGATTTCTCAAGTGCAAGTTTTGCTGCTTCCAGGATTCCATTACTGGAATATGTTGCACCCGAGATTGAATCGATATTCAAACTCTGGAATTCGACGATTTGCGATGGTATATTTTGGATTGCAAAGTCAGAAATCCCCGGGGATTCATTATGCTCAAGAACATTCACTTCCAAGATTTTGTTTTCATCAGTCTTTACCTCAACTTTGATTTCTCCATTCATTCCCGATGATTCCGCAGTATAAGAGCCTGCTTTGAAGCTTGACTGACTAGAAGGCTGATTAGCCGAGCAACCTGCAATAGATAAAGTCATGGCAGCAACTGACAGCAGGGAAACAAGTTTTTTGGACAATTTGTTCATAAAAATCCTCTCCTCTAATATTTTGAATATTTTATTAGAATATTCTATTGTTATATTCTATTATATCGTTAATTAAGTAACTGTCAATTTTATTAATTCTTGTTATTTTATATTCAATCAGAAATAAGGCATTTATCTGTCCATTACTCATTCGCTATACATGACTCTTTAAGGAAACGCTGATTAATTCCCAATCGGTACACTCTCACGATATAATTAGCT
>CAYYVR010000011.1:0-17590 GCA_964475185.1 uncultured Clostridium sp.
CCGCCTCTTTACGTTATTTTCTCTGTGCCCGATCCATTTGCCCGCCTCTTTTGTCCGCTTCTTCATGCCACGATCTGCATGCCGGCCTCGCCCTGCCAGGCCAGTCCAGGGCCTTGCGGTCCTTCTTGTCCGCCTCACCGGGGGGTGGTCTCCGTCCGTGGGGTCATGAAGTCGCCGGAACCGGCTCCGTCTGTTGATGAGCGTCTGTGGATGAGTTGAATTCAGCCTCCGGGAGGATTAGAATAAAGAAAAGGAGATGATTCCATGACGAAGAAAACCATTCTCCTGGTCCTGGCTTTGGCCGTGTTTTTCGGGTCTTTCTTCCTGACCTGGTTCGATTACCGGGTCCAGCGTGACCTCACCGGACTGGACTTCATTGCCCAGTACCGCTGGCTCATCATGGGCCTGGCCATCCTGGCGCTGATGCTCACCCTGATCGGGCAGTACTCTGTGATCTCAGGCCTGTTCGTTCTGCTGTTTCTGGCGCAGCTGTTCTATGCTTCCGCCCGCAACATGAATCGGCTGGCTCCAGGCTTCTATCTGTCCCTTGCCATGACGGTGGTGACCGGGTTCATTCTGATGACCCTGAAGGATCACCGGCAGCGCAATGTCATCCATCGCGGCCGCCGGGACGTGCTCCGATCAGCCTCCGGACGCAAAGGATCCCAGACCGATGGCGACAGCCCGGACTGATCCGGGCTGCCGGCACGGAACAGCCCATGCCCGTGATCGGGTAGCGCCTGAATCCTGGCTCCCCTGCAGTCCATTAAAAAGGCCGGCGCAATGCCGGCCTTTTTAATATTTTTTCAATTAAACCAGTTCGAGTACTGCAACTTCCGCTGCATCGCCGCGCCGTGGTCCAACTTTGTAAATTCTGGTGTATCCGCCTTCGCGTTCAGCATACTTTGGTGCAATGTTGTCAAATAATTCAGCAACCACTGCTTCCTCTGTAATAAAGGCCAGAGCCTGTCTTCTTGCGTGCAAATCGCCTCTCTTGCCGAGAGTGATCATTTTTTCTGCAATGGACTGGGTTTCTTTGGCTCTTGTATATGTTGTCTGAATCACTCCATGCTTTAAGAAGTTTGTTACAAGGCTTCTCAGCATGGCTCTTCTCTGGTCAGTACTCCTGCCGAGTTTTCTTTCAACAGCCATTTTCTATCCTCCTACTCGTCGCTCGATTTCAGACCTAATCCAAGGTCCTTTAATTTTCTTTCAACCTCTTCCAGGGACTTCTTGCCAAGGTTTCTGACTTTCATCATATCTTCCATGGATTTGTGGGTCAGTTCCTGGACCGTGTTGATGTTTGCCCGTTTCAGGCAGTTATAGGACCGTACGGAAAGATCCAGTTCTTCAATGGTCATTTCCAGAACCTTTTCTTTCTTGTCCTCTTCTTTTTCGATCATGATCTCCATGTCATTGTCGTTGTCCACCAATGTCATGAAGAGCTTGAAGTGCTCGATCAGGATCTTGGCAGATAAACTGATGGCCTCTTCGATTTTAATGGTGCCATTGGTCCACAGCTCGAGGGTGAGTTCATCATAATTCATGACCTGACCGACCCGGGTATTATTGACCGTGAAGTTGACTCGCTTCGCCGGTGTATAAATGGAATCCACGGGAATGGTCTGCAGGGAATGATCCTCAGATTTGTTGTTGGCCTGGGATACATAGCCTCTGCCGCGGTCGATGGCGATCTCCACATAGAGCTTGCCATTTTCGTCCAATGTCGCAATGTGGAAGTCCCGATTGACGATTTCCACGTCACTGTCGGTCTTGATGTCGGCTCCGGTGACCTCGCAGGGTCCCACTGCATCGATGTAGATGTTCTTCGGTCCGTCACCCTGCATTTTGATGGCAAGGTTCTTGATGTTCAGAATGAGCTCGGTGACATCTTCTTTCACGCCGGGCACCGTGGAGAATTCGTGGAGCACGCCGTCGATTTTGACGGCGTTGGGTGCCACACCGGGCAGCGAGGAAAGAAGGATCCTTCTCAGCGCATTGCCCAGGGTGATGCCGTATCCCTGCAGCAGGGGTTCCACAACGATTTTTCCATAGGTTCCGTCTTCATTGGTCTCAACGACCGTTATTTTTGGCTTTTCAATTTCCAGCATAGATTTAAAACCCTCCTTGATGATTTTGGCAACTATACGTGAGGGCAACTGTTCTATTCACGTACCATGCTTTGCCCCGTTTGATACAGGGCAGGTGGAATGGATCCTTTCGGATTACATTCTCCTTCTCTTGGGGGGTCTGCATCCATTGTGCGGAAGCGGCGTAACGTCCTTGATCAGAGTTACTTCCAATCCGGCTGCCTGGAGGGAACGGATCGCGGCTTCGCGGCCTGAACCAGGTCCCTTGACAAAAACTTCGATGGTTCTCAGGCCATGTTCCATTGCTGCCCTGGCTGCATTTTCAGCGGCCAGCTGAGCGGCAAAGGGTGTGCTCTTCTTGGAGCCCTTGAATCCGAGCGCTCCGGCGCTGGACCATGAGAGCGCATTGCCTGCTGCATCGGTGATGGTGATGATGGAGTTATTAAAGGTCGACTGGATATGGGCCTGGCCACGTTCGACATTCTTGCGTTCTTTTCTCTTTCTTGTCTTCTTGACATTTCTTGCTTGTGCCATTTTCCTGCCTCCTTACTTCTTCTTATTCGCGATGGTCTTTTTTCTGCCTTTTCTGGTTCTCGCGTTGGTCTTGGTCCGCTGACCTCTGACTGGCAGGCCCTTTCTGTGACGCATCCCTCTGTAGGATCCGATCTCAGAGAGCCGCTTGATGTTGAGAGCAACTTCTCTTCTCAAATCACCTTCGACTTTGACAAACTTGTTGACATAGTCACGCAAAAGGTTTTCTTCTTCTTCTGACAGGTTCTTCACCCGGATGTCGGGGTTGACGCCTGTCTGTGCCAGGATTTTTCTGGCTGTTGAAATTCCGATACCGTAGATATATGTTAATCCGATCTCTACCCGTTTTTCCTTGGGCAGATCTATACCAGCGATTCTCGCCATATTCGTATTACACCTCCGTGTTTAAATTGTAAACTTAGCCCTGCTTCTGCTTGTGCTTGGGATTTTCACAGATAACCATGACCTTCCCTTTTCTCTTGATCACTTTGCACTTTTCGCAGATCGGCTTAACTGATGGTCTTACTTTCATCGTTCAAACCTCCTTATTTGGATCTCCAGGTGATTCTGCCCTTGGTGAGATCGTACGGTGACAGTTCAACGGTCACCCGGTCTCCCGGCAGAATTTTGATATAGTTCATTCTGAGTTTTCCTGAAATGTGTGCTGTAATGCAGTGCCCGCTCTCCAGTTTGACCTGGAAATGGGCATTGGGCAGAGCCTCTAATACCTCTCCCTGCATTTCAATTACATCGTCTTTTGACATAGGTAATCAACCCTCCTTATTTGCGACACTTTAAAAATTTCTCTATCCGGTCATCGCCTTGTCTGCTGTCAGTCCAATCCATGGTCAGCCGTTCGGTGAAATCAGTGCATGCGATGTGGTTTCTGTTTTTCCGTTTGGGTGAGGTCAGGCTTTTCTTACGGCCGTCTGCCACCCGGACGAAATATCGATCGATGATCTCCACCACAACATAGCATTTTCCTTTGTCGCGTCCTTTGACCGACACGACTTCACGTCCCAGTAAATCTTCCATGGGTCATTCTCCTGATTACCAATAGTCATAAATCCGTGAGGGAATTTATAACTAAGCAGCACTGATATTCAATGCGTTATATTGTTAATGTCAACAGCTGCGGACCTTGTTCGGTCAGGGCCACGGTGTTCTCGTAATGTGCCGATAAACTGCCGTCTCTGGTCTTCACCGTCCAGTTGTCCTTGAGTACTTTCACTTCATAACTGCCCACATTAACCATGGGCTCAATGGCAAGGACCATGCCTTCACGCAGCACCGGCCCTAAGCCGGGCCGCCCGTAATTGGGAACATTGGGCTGTTCATGAAGATTGCGTCCGATGCCGTGACCTACAAAATCCCGCACGATGCCGAAACCGGCTGCCGTGATGTGGGTTTCGATGGCGCTGGAGATGTCACCCAGCCGATTGCCTGCCCGGAATGCTTCCAAACCCCTGAAAAAGGATTCTTCGGTGACCCGGATCAGATCTTTGGCGGTCTGGCTGACTTCCCCGACCATGAAGGTCCTGGCGGCGTCCCCGTGGTAGTGGTCTTTCAGTGCCCCCATGTCCACCGATATGATATCGCCTTCCTTCAGGATCACCTCTTTGGAGGGGATCCCGTGGATGACCACGTCATTCACCGATGCACAGATGGAACCTGGAAAACCGCCGTATCCCTTGAAGGACGGTACCGCTCCTTGCTTAGTTATAAATTCTTCTGCAATTCGATCCAGATGAAAAGTGGAAATGCCCGGCCGGATGTTCGCTTCCATTAGACGAAGCGCTTCTTCGACGATTCTCCCCGCTTCCTTCATTTTGCGGATCTCATTGTCATTCTTGAGTATGATCATCTGATCTGACCTCACTCAGTACTTTCACAATGTCGTTAAAGATCTGATTGATGGCCCTGGTGCCGTCAACGGATCTTAAAATGTTTCGCTGCGCGTAGAAATCGATGAGGGGACGGGTCTGTTCGTCATAGACGTCCAGTCGTTCCGCCACGGTTTCCGCCACGTCGTCTGCCCGTTGGACCACCTTGTGACCGCAGATGTCACAGATGTCTTTCTTTCTCGGCGGGTTGTGCTTCAAATGATAGGAAGCGCCGCAGGAAGGACAGACCCGACGGCCCGTCATTCGCTCCATGATGATTTCACGGGGAACTTCAATGAGCAGCGCGCAGTCCAAACCGGATTGCAGCTTGCTGAGCATTTCCTCGAGAAATTCAGCCTGGACCACTGTTCTGGGGTATCCATCCAGGAGGTAGCCGTTTTTGCAGTCTTCCCTGCCCAGACGGTCTTCGATGAGTTCCAGGGTCAGCTGATCGGGAACCAGCTGTCCGGCATCCATGTATCGCTTGGCTGTTTTGCCAAGCCGGGTCCCTTCCGAAATGTTTTTCCGGAAAATATCACCGGTTGAAATGTGCGGGATGCTGAAGTACTTGCTGATGCTCTGTGCCTGTGTCCCTTTTCCTGCACCCGGTGCGCCTAACAGAACAATTTTCATTCCTACGCTCCTATTTCAGGAAGCCTTTGTAATGCCGGGTCATCAGCTGTGATTCCAGCTGTCTGATGGTATCTAAGGCTACTCCGATCACAATGAAGAGAACGGTTCCGCCGAAATTCATCTGCTGATAGGCTGAATCCAGCTTGCCGGTCAGTAACGGGAAGATGGCGATCACTGCCGCGAAGATACCGGCATAGAATGCCACGCGGAAAAATACGCCGCCAAGATACGTTTCGGTTGCTTTGCCCGGTTTGACGCCATTGACGTAACCGCCGGACTTCTGCATGTTTTCCGCCATTTCATCGGGCTTCATGGTGATGTCCGTATAGAACACGACGAAGAAGACGACCATGATGAAATAGAGGATGATGTATGCCCAGGTCTCCCGGTTGAAGGGATTCCACCATACGTTGGAAATGGCCATGGATTCCAGGACCTTATTGTTGGGGAACAGCTGATACAGCGTTGCCGGAAATTCCATCATGGACATGGCAAAAATGATTCCGAGTACAGCTGACGAAGCAACGCCGATGGGCAGATGCTGGGTCTGGCCTTTCATGGCCCGCCCGTTGACCATCCGTCCTGCGTACTGGACAGGGATCCTGCGTTCTCCCAGGGAGAAGTAGACGACGCCCACAAACAGGGCGAGCATCAGCAGGGTGACCAGGATGGCAGTCATGGGATTCACAGAGGCGGATAACGCCATCTGCTGCAGGGTCTGAGGCAGTCTTGAAATGATGTTGATGAAGATCAGAACGGAGATCCCGTTGCCGATCCCATACTGTGTGATCTGATCCCCCAGCCACATCAGGAAGAAAGTTCCTGCAACCAGGGTCAGAACGATCAGAGCGATGGCAGAGAAGCTGCGGTCACTGACTGCACCTGTGCTGGCAACCAGCAGATAGGTACCATAGGCCATGAGGGCCGAAATGGCAAGGGCTGCATACCGGGTCCAGTTCTGGATCTTTTTGCGGCCTTCTTCGCCTTCCTTCTGGAGGTTTTCCAGGGGAGGGAGTGCGACAGTCAGAAGCTGCATGATGATGGAAGCATTGATGTAGGGAATGACACCCAGTGCAAAGAGACTGAATCGCCCCAGCGCTCCACCGGAGATCAGGTTATACAGACCGAGAAGATTGCCTTCGTTGGTCAGGTTCGCCAGATCTTTGGGATTGACGTAGGGCACTGTGATGTGATTTCCAAGGCGGAAAACGAACACGACCAGCAGCATGAACATCATGCGTTTCTGCAGTTCCTTTGTCTTCCAGGCATTGGTAAAAATCTCGAACATTACAGGACCTCCGCTTTTCCTCCAGCAGCTTCAATTTTTTCTGAAGCAGACTTAGAGAACTTACTTACCTTTACAGTTAATGCTTTTTCGATCGTACCGTTTCCTAAGATTTTGACACCGTCAAGTCTCTTGGAAATCACTTGTCTCTCCAACAGCATTTCTTCGGTGACTTCAGTTCCGTTTTCAAATATATTCAAACGATCCAAATTGATGGCATTGTATTTCTTCGAGAAGGGGTTTGTGAATCCTCTCTTGGGCAAACGCCGGAACAAAGGCATCTGTCCGCCTTCGAAGCCCGGTCTTACACCGCCGCCCGATCTGGAATTCTGACCGTTTTCTCCTTTACCGGAGTTTCTGCCCCAACCTGAACCGGTACCTCTACCAATCCGCTTGCGGCCTTTTCTGGATCCTTCCGGAGACTTAAGCTCATGTAATTTCATCGTGTTACACCTCCTTGGCTAAAAATTATTCTTCTACCTTCAGGAGATATGAGATCTCCTTGATCATGCCGTTGATGGCATCATTGCTTTCTTTTTCAACCGTCTTGCCGATTTTGGACAACCCTAAGGCTTTGGCGGTCGCAATGTGAGATTTCTTTCTTCCGATCAAACTCTTTGTCAGTGTAATCTTCATTGTTCTCCTCCTATCCCCGGATTTCTTCAGCCGTCTTGCCGCGAAGCTTGGCGATCTTTTCTGCCGAGCGAAGTTCAGACAGACCATTGAGGGTCGCACGGACCATGTTTCTGGGGTTGTTGGATCCCAGGGACTTGGCACGAACGTCTTTGAGTCCGGCGAGCTCGAGAACGGCTCTGGCTGGTCCTCCGGCAATAACTCCGGTACCTTCCTTGGCCGGCATGATCAGAACGTGTCCGGTTCCGAATGTTCCGTCAATGGCATGAGGGATGGTTGTTCCTTCAAGATAGACCTCGATGAGGTTTTTCTTGGCATCCTCGATTCCTTTTCTGATGGCTTCCGGAATTTCAATGGATTTACCCGTTCCGACACCAACATGTCCGTTTTCATCGCCAACGACCACAAGGGCGCTGAATCTGAAGTTACGTCCACCCTTAACGACCTTTGTGACTCGGCCGATTTTAACGACTTTCTCTTTAAGGTCCAGTGTGTTTGGATCTATTTTCAATTGATGTTACCTCCTTCTAGAATTCGAGTCCTGCTTCTCTTGCAGCGTCTGCAAGGGCCTGGACGCGTCCGTGGTAGATATAGCCGCCGCGGTCGAAAACAACCTGGTTGATCCCTGCGTCTTTGGCTTTCTTTGCTACAGCTTCGCCGACCTTTTTAGCTGCTTCGATGTTCCAGCCGGTTCCCTCAAAATCCTTATCCAGGCTTGAAGCGGCAACCAGGGTAACACCCTTTGTGTCATCGATGATCTGAGCGTAGATATTCTTTTCGCTCCGGTAGACGGAAAGTCTTGGACGCTCAGTAGTGCCTGCGACTTTTTTTCTCACTCTGAGGTGACGTCTTTCCCGTGAAGCGGATTTATTGTCCTTTTTAAACATCGCGATTCACTCCTTTACTTACCAGTCTTTCCGACTTTACGACGGATGTGTTCGCCTTCGAACTTGATACCCTTGCCCAGGTACGGTTCCGGCTTTCTCCATTTTCTGATATCCGCTGCCATGTCGCCGACCTTCTCTTTGTCGATTCCCTTGACAATGACCTTGGTCGGAGCTGGGGTTTCGAACGTTACACCTTCCAGTGCAACGACTTCCACGGGGTGGGAGTAACCGAGGTTCATGACCAGTTTGTTGCCCTGAACGGAGGCTCTGTAACCGACACCGTTGAGTTCAAGGTTCTTCTGATATCCTGCGGTGACACCGACAACCATGTTGTTGATGAGTGCTCTGGTCAGGCCGTGCATAGCGCGGTCTTCCTTCTGATCGGAAGGTCTGGAAACAACGATCTCGTTGTTTTCATTGGTTTCGATCTTCATTCTATTGTTGAACGCTTTCTCAAGCTGTCCCTTCGGTCCCTTGACAGTGACGACGTTTGCGTCAGACACTGTGAAAGTTACACCATCCGGAATAGCTATCGGCGCTTTGCCTATTCTTGACATACTATAGTTTCCTCCTTAGCTGTAACTTCTACCAGATGTAGCAGATTACTTCGCCGCCAAGTCCTAACGTTCTGGCTTCCTTGTCAGCAACCACCCCTTTGGAGGTTGAGATCACTGCAGTGCCCAGTCCGTTCAGAACCTTCGGTACTTCACCTGACTTGCAATATACTCTTAATCCGGGCTTGGAGATTCTCTTGAGCCCCTTGATTACCTTTTCCTTGCCTTCGCCATATTTCAGTGTGAGCTTCATCATGGGAACGATCCCCACGCTGTATTCTTCAACACTTTTGATATAGCCTTCCTGAAGAAGGATTTCCACGACGGCCTTCTTGACTCTGGAAGACGGAACTTCCACAGCTTCATGTCTTGCATCATTTGCGTTTCTGATTCTCGTCAGAAGGTCCGCAATCGGATCTGTCATCATATCTTATATGCCTCCTTTCCTATATTACCAGCTGGCTTTGCGCACGCCAGGAATTTCGCCCTTATGCGCAAGTTCTCTGAAGCATATACGGCAAACACCATATTTCTGTAGTACTGAATGAGGTCTTCCACAGATTCTGCATCTTGTGTAAGCCCGGCTGGAGAACTTGGGTTCTCTTTTCCATTTTTCGATCATAGCTTTACGTGCCAAATCTATTTACCTCCTAATTCTGTGCGAAGGGCATGCCGAGGAATCTCAAGAGTTCTCTGGCTTCCTCATCGGTTTTTGCTGTGGTCACGAACACGATGTCCATGCCGCGAATTTTATCGACTTTATCATACTCGATCTCAGGGAAGATCAGCTGTTCCTTGATCCCCAGTGAGAAGTTTCCTCTGCCGTCAAAGCTCTTGTCGGATAAACCGCGGAAGTCTCTGACTCGGGGAAGAGCGATGTTGATGAGTTTGTCAGCAAATTCGTACATGTTGGCTTTTCTCAGGGTGACCTTTGTCCCGATGGGCATCAGCTCTCTCAGCTTAAAGTTGGCAACAGATTTCTTTGCTTTTGTGATCACCGGCTTCTGGCCGGAGATGGTCTGGAGGTCCGATACGGCGGATTCCAGAACTTTGGCGTTTTCTTTGGCTTCGCCAACGCCCATGTTGATCACGATTTTCTCGATTTTCGGCACTTCCATGACGTTTTTGTAGCCAAACTTTTCCATCATGGCTTTTACAACTTCGTTGTTGTATTTATCCTGTAACCTTGTCATATGTTACCTCCTTATTAAAGTTCGCCATCGCAGGACTTGCAGTACCGAACTTTGGCACCGTCTTCCCGGAAGCGATAGCTGGGACGAACTGCTTTACCGCACTTCTCGCACCACAGCATTACCTTGCTGGAATTGATGGGCGCTTCCATCTTTACGATCTCTGACTTCATGGCATTCTTGGAAGCCTTCAGGTGCTTTGTCACAATGTTGACGTCTTTCACCAGAACGGTACCCTTTTTGGGGTTGACTGCAAGAATTTCACTCTTTACGCCCTTGTCGTTACCGGAGATGACGACAACTTTGTCATTTTTTCTAACATGCATTTTCATTGTCTCACACTCCTCTATATTACTTCCGGAGCCAAAGACAGGATCTTCTGGAATTCCTTGTCTCTCAACTCTCTGGCTACGGGCCCGAAAATACGTGTTCCTCTCGGGTTCTTATCGTCTTTTATGATCACTGCTGCGTTCTCGTCGAACCGGATGTATGTGCCATCCACGCGTCTGACGCCTTTTACGGACCGAACGATCACAGCTTTGACTACATCGCCCTTCTTAACAACTCCGCCTGGTGTTGCGCTCTTAACAGAAGCTACGATGGTGTCTCCAATATTTCCATATCTTCTTTTGGATCCGCCCATAACCCGAATGCACATGATTTCTCTCGCACCGGAATTATCAGCGACCTTTAACCGTGTCTGTTGCTGAATCATTTCTGACCTCCTTCCAAAGCCCTACTTGGCCTTCTCGATGATTTCGACCAGTCTAAAGTGTTTGTCCTTTGACAAAGGTCTTGTTTCCATGATTAAAACTCTGTCGTTAATCTGAGCTTCGTTCTTCTCATCATGGGCCTTGTACTTGGTGGTCCGGTTAACGGTCTTTCCGTACAGAGGATGTCTTACCTTGGTTTCGATGGCGACAACGATGGTCTTGTCCATTTTGTCGGAGACAACACGCCCAATGAAGGTTTTTCTGGTTTTTCTGCCTGAAAGTTCATTAACTTCGGCTGCTACTGTTTCATTCTTAACTTCTTCCATGTTTTAATGACCTCCTTTCAAAGTCTACTGCTCTACAAAGGAGCCGATTTCCTGTTCTCTCAAGACCGTTTTGATCTGAGCGATGGATTTCTTCACTTCCTTGATTCTGGTCGGATTCTCAAGCTGGCCGGTGGAAAGCTGGAACCGAAGGTTGAAGAGCTCTTTCTTCAGATCCATCAGTCTTGCCTGAAGGTCTTCAGCTGAGTTTGTCCTGATTTCATTAAGTTCTCTGACTCTCATTACTCTTCACCACCCATTTCTTCAAAATCTTTTCTTGTAACGAATTTAGTGGCGATCGGCAGTTTGTGGGATGCAAGTCTCATAGCTTCTCTGGCGCGGTCTTCATCGACCCCGGCCAATTCAAACAGAACTCTGCCTGGCTTGACGACAGCAACCCAATATTCAACGGAACCTTTACCGGATCCCATACGGGTCTCAGCCGGCTTTTCGGTGATCGGCTTATCCGGGAATATTTTGATCCACTGCTTTCCACCTCTTTTAATATAACGGTTTATAGCAACACGGGCAGCTTCGATCTGGTTGGATGTGATCCAGCCAGGTTCAGTGGCCTGCAGGCCAAACTCACCATAGGCAATGAAATTGCCCCGGGTCGCTTTGCCGCGCATATTGCCTTTCTGCTGCTTTCTGTGCTTTACTCTCTTAGGCATTAACATGTGTAGTTCCTCCTTTCAAAAGATCCTAGTTTCTCTGGCTCTTTTCTTCCTGGTTCTTTTTAACAGGAAGGATTTCGCCCTTGTACACCCAGACCTTGACACCGATCTTTCCGTAGATGGTATTGGCCTCGGCGAATCCGTAGTCAATGTCAGCTCTCAGTGTCTGAAGCGGAATGGTTCCTTCATGGTAGCTTTCGTCACGGGCGATTTCGGCTCCGCCCAGACGGCCTGCACACATGGTCTTGACACCCTTGACGCCATAAGCTCTCATGGCTCTCTGGATGGTCTGTTTCATGGCGCGGCGGAAGGAAATTCTCTTCTCCAGCTGTGCTGCGATATTTTCAGCCATAAGCTGCGCATTGGCATCGACGTTCTTAACTTCAACGATGTTCAACACTACGTTTTTGTCAGGAGTCAGTGCGCTGATTTCTTTCTTTAACTGATCGATCCCCGATCCGCCCTTGCCGATGACGATGCCCGGCTTGGCAGTGAAGATGTTCAGCTTTAATCTCTTGGCAGCCCGTTCGATCTCGATCTTGGAGATTCCGGCTGTGTATAGTTTCTTCTTAACAAATTCTCTGACTTTGTTGTCTTCGACCAGATTGTCGGCGAAGTTTCTCTTGTCAGCGTACCATCTGGAATCCCAGTCTCTGATGACGCCGACTCTGAATCCGTTTGGATTAACTTTTTGTCCCACTAGCTTTATACCTCCTTATGCTCTTTCTGCGACTACCACGGTGATGTGGCTGGTTCTCTTATAAATGGAGAATGCCCGTCCCTGTGCATGGGGCTGGAATCTCTTTATGATCGGACCAGGTCCAACGTGGCACTCTGTCACATAAAGGGTATCGCGATCCATTTCCAGGTTGTTTTCTGCATTTGCCATTGCGCTCTTCAGTACTTTGCCGACGACGACAGCTGCGTCTTTGGGTGTGTACTGGAGGATCGCCATTGCTTCCACTGCATTCTTGCCGCGGATCAGGTCCAATACGACATTGACCTTCATGGGGCTCATGCGGATGTAGCGGGCGACTGCCTTGGCAGTGGTTCTCTGGGCGGCAGCGGCCTTGGCGGCTCTGCGCTCAGCTTTTTCTTCCTTGGTCAGATGAAGCTTTTCCTTCGGCTTTGCCGTCTTCTCGGCTAATCTGGCGCGGCGGTCTTCCTTCTTGGCTTTCGCCTTGGCTCTGCCCTGTGCGCGCTGATCTTCCTTTTCGGATGACTTTTTGGACTTGGGTGCTTCATTTACTTTTTCAGCTGCTTCTTCAGTAGAAGGAGCTTCTGTTGCTTCGACTGTTTCAACAACAGCTTCTTCGTTGACTTCAGCTGTTTCATTCAGATTCTTTTCATCAAACATTTAGCACTCCTCCTATCTCATTTTGGACTTTTTCTCAGAGGCGTGACCTCTGTAGGTGCGAGTGAATGCGAATTCACCCAGCTTGTGTCCCACCATATCCTCGGAGATGTAAACCGGGATGTGTTTTCTGCCGTCATGGACAGCGATGGTGTGACCGATCATTTCGGGGAAGACGGTTGATGACCTGGACCAGGTCTTGATAACCTTCTTTTCTCCCTTAGCATTCATATCTTCTATTTTCTTCATGAGACCTTCATGTACGAAAGGCCCCTTTTTAATTGATCTGCTCAAGTTCTTCCTCCCTTCGAGAATTCAAGGTGAAAAGCAATCCCGCGGGATTACTTCTCATTCCTTCTCTTGACGATAAGTCTGTCAGAGTATTTTTTGTTCTTCCTTGTTCTAAGACCCAGTGCCGGTTTACCCCATGGAGTAAGCGGGCCGGGACGACCGATTGGTGCTTTTCCTTCACCACCACCATGCGGGTGATCCACAGGGTTCATGACGGACCCTCTGACGGTGGGACGGAAACCAAGGTGTCTGACGCGTCCTGCGTTACCACGATTTTCGATTTCATGCGTGGTGTTGGAGACGGTTCCGATCGTTGCCATGCATTCGATGCGGACATATCTCATTTCGCTGGAGGGCAGTCTCAGGGTGGCGTAGTCGCCTTCCTTGGCCATCAGCTGAGCGGAAGCTCCGGCTGAACGAACCATCTGGGCTCCCTTGCCTTTCTGCAGCTCGATGTTGTGGATGACGGTACCGACCGGGATGTTCTTCAGCGGCAGCGCGTTGCCCGGTTTGATATCGGCATTGGGACCGGATTCGATCTTGTCGCCGACTTTCAGTCCTACGGGAGTGATGATGTATCTCTTTTCACCGTCTGCATAGACAATGAGTGAGATGTAGGCTGACCGGTTGGGATCGTACTCGATGGTCGCTACACGGCCGGGGATCCCGTCTTTATTTCTCTTGAAGTCAATGATTCTGTAATTTTTCTTATGTCCGCCACCTCTGTGTCTGACTGTGATCTTACCCTGGGAGTTTCTACCTGCCTGTCTCTTCTTGCTGACAAGAAGTGACTTTTCCGGCTTATCGGTAGTAATTTCCTCGAAGGTACTCATGGTCATCGCTCTTCTGGAAGGTGTCGTCGGTTTAAAACCTCTGATTGCCATTTTCTTTCCTCCTGGTTTACCTGTGTTTATTATCTGGCTCACTTGCCAATAGTGGGAATCGCTTCCCGCCGGCTGCTGATGCCGGCTAGTTCATGTTCTCGAAGAACTCGATGGACTTGGAGTCCGCTGTCAGCGTGATGACGGCTTTCTTGGTGTCAGGACGCTTGCCCATGTGAACGCCGACCCGCTTGTCTTTGCCGAGTCTGTTCTGTGTCTTGACTTCTTTGACTTTGACGTCGAAGACTTCTTCCACTGCGTTCTTGATCATGGTCTTGTCTGCATCGACATGAACTAAGAATGTGTACTTTCTTGCTTCCATACCGGCCATGGACTTTTCAGTGATGACTGGTTTTCTGATGATATCCCAGCTTGTAAGCTTTAATGCCATTATGCGTACACCTCCTCGAGTTTCTTGACCGCATCCTGTGTGAGGATGAGTTTTTCGTATTTTACGATGTCGTAGACATTGATGTTGTTGCAGGGGATCATGGAGACCCCTTCAATGTTTCTGGCGCTCTTGTAAGCGTTCATCTCCACATCACCGGTTACGATGAGGGCTTTGCTGACGGACAGCTTCTTCAGGAGCTCAGCGACGGTTTTGGTTTTGGGTGATTCCATTTTGAGGGAGTCGATGACCACAACGTTCTCTTCTTTAACCTTTGAGGATAAAGCGGACTTCATGGCAACTCGCTTCATGGATTTCGGAATCGACATCCGGTAGCTTCTTGGCTTCGGTGCAAATGCGACACCACCGTGTACCCACTGAGGTGAACGGGTGGAACCCTGACGGGCACGGCCTGTTCCCTTCTGGCGCCACGGCTTGATACCGCCTCCGCGCACTTCTGCTCTGGTCTTGGCTGACTGGGTTCCCTGTCTCTTGTTCGCAAGGAGTGCCAGGATGACCTGATGCATTGCAGCTTCGTTGACCGGGAATTCGAATACAGAAGCATTCAGTTCCACATCGCCAACCTGGCTGCCTTCAATGTTAAATAATCCAACTTTCGGCATTGTTTAGTCCTCCTTCCTATGCTTTTACGCTGTTTTTGATCACAACGGTTCCCTTGTTGGGACCTGGGATACCACCCTTGATCAAAATGACGTTGCGCTCCGGCATGACCTTGACGATCTCGAGGTTCTGCACGGTTGTGTTGACATTACCCATGTGACCGGGCATCTTTTTATTTTTGAATGTTTTGGAAGGATCTGAGGAAGCTCCCATTGAACCGACTGCGCGATGGAATTTGGATCCGTGGGTTTCAGGTCCGCGGCTGAAGTTCCATCTTCTGATGACACCCTGGAATCCCTTACCTTTGGATACTCCGGATACATCGACCTTGTCGCCTTCGGCGAAAACATCCACTGTGATTTCATCTTTTACGTTATATGAGGAAATGTCTTCCAGTCTGAATTCCTTGAGGAATCTTCTGGGCGCCACGCCGGCCTTTGCGAAAGTTCCCTTTCTCGGCTTGTTGACGAGGGATTCCCGGATCTCTCCGAATCCGACCTGGATGGCGTTGTAGCCTTCCTTATCCTCTGTTTTGATCTGTACCACGACGTTGGGCATTGCTTCAACGACGGTTACAGGAATCATTCTGCCTTGTTCGTCGAAAATCTGAGTCATTCCGACTTTCTTGCCCATGATTGCTTTCTTCATTACATATACCTCCTGTAAATATTAGCGGATCGCAAGAGTTTCCCTTGCGGTCATAATGATTTTTAGGGATTACCTAAACCATTAAAGCTTGATTTCGATGTCGACGCCTGCAGGGAGATCAAGTCTCATGAGTGCATCGACGGTCTTCGGGGTCGGGTTGATGATGTCGATCAATCTCTTGTGAGTTCTGATTTCGAACTGCTCTCTGGCATCTTTGTACTTGTGGACTGCACGAAGGATCGTGATGATCTCCTTCTCGGTGGGCAGTGGAACCGGTCCAACGACCTTTGCTCCTGAGCCTTTTGCGCTCTCCACGATTCTCTCTGCGCTCTGATCCAATAAAGAGTGATCGAAGGCCTTGAGTCTGATTCTGATTTTCTGAGTTGCCATGTTTTTCCTCCTTTTCTGGTACGTATTACTTCCACGCACAACAGCGGTATCATCGTAAACTGTCCCGGGTGTGTCACTCCAAAAAAGCGCACAGGGAACAGCCAATGACTCCGGCGTCCCGGTTTTCGACCGAGGCTTGCTCGTCAGGAATTCCCTGGAAGTCCAGCCACCTCCTGAGTCATCGCTACTGTTTCGCAACTTAATTATTATACCACGGGCTTTCAAGTACTTTCAACACTTTTTTTCCAACCGACCTTGAAAGTCAAAGTGGGAAAAGACCATACTTCCGCATTGTAAATCATCAAGCTTTATAATTCTAAAGCAACGAACCCCAAATTACAACACTTATTTCATCTGTTTTTAATTTTAGCCCAGAAAAATTTGCTAAACTGTCGAAACCACCTTCAGATCCTCCAGATCCCGGGGATCTCCGCCCCCTGGGCAGCCTGATCTATTGATTTCGTCTGCATCGTCTCCCGGCAATCAGCTGAACACGAAATAAATTTAGCCACACAGGCAGAAAAACAGGGACCTGCTCCGCCTTAGGCGGCAGATCCCTGCTGTCAGGTCCATCTGTAATGAGTCTGCGCTCAGACAGACGATATCCTTAAGGTACAACTGAAAGGTAAACTGAAAGGTACAACCGAAGGTCCAACTGGAAATACACACCGCGCATCCCCTCCCCGGAACTCCGCCGGGAAGGATCCCAAAGATCGCCCCGTAAAAAAAAGTCTATAGATAGGAAGGTTTCCCGCTGATCAGCCCCGGGTCTCCGGCGCCGGATCTTCACTGCGGTATTCCAGGATATCACCCGGCTGGCAGTCCAGGGCTTTGCAGATGGCATCCAGCGTCGAGAAACGGACCGCCTTGGCTTTCCCGTTCTTGAGAATGGAAATGTTTGCCATGGTGATCCCGACCCGTTCGGTCAGCTCCGTGACGCTCATCTTTCGCTTTGCCAGCATGACGTCTAAATTGATTATGATTGCCATGGTCTCCTCCTCATATCGTCAGGTCCTGTTCCTGTTTGAGATCCAGCGCACGGCACAGGAGCTTTTCCAGCACCGCTGCAAAGACAGCGATCACAGCCGGCGCAAAGATCAGACCGGCGCCGATGAGAATGACGCCAGGGGCATCATCACCTTCACCGACAAGATAGAACAGCGGCAGGGCGGCCAGGTAAAGAATACTGATCAGGGATGCGCTGCGCCGGATCCACCGGATGGCTGCAACGGACGCCCGGGAGAAGGCCTCCTCGCCATCAATGATGCGCAGCAGCTTCATCGCCTGGACCAGGGCAAAGAAAAACGGGATCAGGGTCAGGGCCATGATCGTGAGGATCCCGTACATGACCAGGGCCCGCAAGTCACTCCCGGCTGCGGCATCCCTTACCAGGGCCGGAAAGACCAGGATCGCCGCCGCAAGGACAGGCATCGCGATCAGGACCACCGCGGCCTTCAAAAATAATGTTTCTTTTTTCAACTTTTCACCTCATATTCAGTATTCCAGCGGATCCGATCCACCATCAGACATCGAAACATCCCCGGGTCACCCTGATCCGGAAAGGGGCTCCTCCCAGTCTGGCAACAAGGTTCGGGCAGAACCCGGCGGATCCCGCCCTGTT
>CAYYVR010000011.1:17690-31255 GCA_964475185.1 uncultured Clostridium sp.
TCTTACGGACTGTTGTCTTACGGACTGTTTATTTATTTGATTTTATCACGCTTTATATTGTTTTACAATAAAATCATGTTATAATTCAATATAAACAACCGGAACCCGGATCAAATTAGGCTCACCCGCCCAACTGATCCATTCGATCAAAATCTAAAAAGACAGTCCTGCCTGAGGCAGCGTACTGCGGAGGTCATCATGGCAGAACATCTCGATCCGTTCCATCACAATACGATCCAGCCGGCATCTGTTCCGGCATCACAGTCCACCGTCGTCCGGGACCGGGCAGACGTTCAATCGATGCCCGTCTTTCGGCGGCGTCTTCTCGCCCTTATCGGTTTTCCCATGGCCTGGTTTTTCATCAACCATTATATGGAAGTACCGCGCGGATTCTATATGGCCGTTTTCTGGCCGGTCTTTCTGCTGACGGCTCTCTGGTATTTAAAAGACGAGCTCCGGCGCAGGGATCTACTGGTGTTCTCTTCAGGGGCCGCTCTGATGACTGGGTCGCTGCGTTCGGCCGTCTATGCCGCCGAACCGCTGACCATCCTGAATTTCTTTGCCCTGCCGCTCCTGGCGGTATTCACGCTGATCCTCTGCGTCCAGAACCATCCGGGCCTGACGGGCCGCCCTTTCCTGTCCACGCTGGAGTCCCTGTCTTTCGGCGCCCTTCGCAGTCAGTTGTTCCTGCCGGCTTTTTTCAAAGGCGCCGGCCCACGTCAGGCAACTGCTGCCGCCCGTCAGACGACGAGAGAGGTCCTCACGGGTATTTTCATCGCCGCACCCCTGGTATTCCTTCTGATGATTCTGTTATCCAGTTCCGATGCCGGATTTGGCGCAGCCCTTGATCGTCTGATGGAGAGATTCATCTCAAACTTTCAACTCAACGATGCCGTTTCGCGGATCATCGCCAGCTTCATCGCCCTGCTCTACTTCCTGGGGGTTCTCCTCTCCATCCGGTTCCACCGGGACCGCCCGCCCATGACGGTAAATTCAGCCTACAGCCAGTCCCCGACGATCTCCCTGATCATCCTGGGATCCGTGGATGCCCTGTATGCCCTCTTCACCCTGACCCAGCTGCGGACGCTCTATTTCCCCAGAACTCAGCTGACAGCCATGAACCAGGGGATCGCCGACTACGCCCGGTCCGGCTTCTTCAGCCTGCTGCTGGTCCTGGTCATCAATCTGTTCCTTCTGTGGTATCTGTCCACGTATACCAGGAAGTCGGGCCGGCTGGTCCAGGCCATGAAAGCGGGATATCTTCTGATGTTCCTGTTCACCGCCAACATGATCGCTTCAAGCTTCTATAAAATGGCCCTCTATGAATCCGAATACGGCTACACGCATCTGCGGATCGTCGTCAAATTCGCCCTGATCTTTTTCAGCCTGGGCCTGATCATTCTGGTTCTTTTCGTTTTAAAGCGGATCCGGGATGTTCTGACTCCGCTCACGATCCTGGCCATCAGTCTCTATATGATCCTGAATATCATCAATGTGGAAGGCATCATCGCCACCCGCGCCCACGGGATCTACCTCGAGCGCGGCCGACTGGATACCGCCTACCTGTCAGGTCTGTCCGCCGATGCCTATCGCGCCATGGAAAAAGCCTTCGACTTTTCAGGATCCGCCGATCCGCGGATCATTGAACTGAAGGAGACTTACCTCAAAAGCCTCTACCATGATCTCAGCAGTGAGACATTCACCGCGCATCCCCTGGCCAGGACCATCACGGAGCTGAACATCAAGCCCTGAGCCAGGCTTCCCTGATTTATCTCATCGATTCACGCAGCCAGGCAGCCTGATCGGGAATGAACCTTCCCCGACGGACCATCTCCTTCCCCTGATCCCGGGGGAACGGCATTCGAGCCTTGATCTTCAGACACCTGATCACCGGAAAAAAAGCAGTCCCGCTCACCCAAGGAGCGGGACTGCTTTTTTATATGGCTTTCTTCTGTTTTGTTCCTTTGTTCGTTTGTTTTCTGGTTTTCTCGCTTTTTCTGACTTTTCTGGCTTTTTCGTATACCTGACCAGCGTTTGATCCTTGCAGCAGGTCTAAATCAGACTCTGCGCCACTTCCTTCGCACCCTCGAGGACTTCCTCAGTGGGATTCCAGTTGCATTTGATCTCAGCATCGGTGACTTCAAAGCCAGCCTCTGTCAGCATTTCACGGAGGACTTTATTGCCCTCGCCGCTCCATCCGTAGCAGCCGAATACTGCCGCTTTCTTGCCTTTGAGTTTCAGCTCGCGCAGGAAATGGATCCATCCGCCAACAGATGAGAGGATGTCCTGACCCACCGTGGGGGAACCAACGGCAATGGCTTTCGAGCGGAACACTTCCGTCATGATGTCGTTCTTGTCCGTGGTGGAAATGTTGTACAGTTTGATCTTGGTCTCCGGGGACAACGCGTTGAGTTCCTGCGTGATCCGATGAGCCAGTTTTTTTGTGCCGTCCCACATGGTGTCGTATACCACCGTGATCTGGTCTTCCTGGTAGTCATCACACCATTTGGCATAGGCTTCGACGATCTGCAGGGGATTGTCCCGCCAGATGACACCGTGGCTGGGTGCGATGATGTCGATGGGCAGGTTGAGGCCTACGATCTCTTCGATCTTGCGCTTGACCAGCGGGGAGAACGGAGCCAGTATATTGGCGTAGTATTTGATGGCCTCTTCCCAGAGCAGGCACTGATCGGCGCTGTCATTGAACAGTCCGTCACAGGCGTAGTGCTGTCCAAAGGCGTCATTGGAAAATAAAATATTGTCTCCGGTCATGTACGTGGCCATGGAATCCGGCCAGTGCAGCATGCGCATCTCCACGAAGACCAGCTGCTTGCCGTTACCGATGTCCAGGGAATCCCCGGTTTTCACCACGTTGAAATTCCATTCCGGATGATGGTACTGTCCGACCAGGGATTTCACTGCGTTGGCCGTGCAGTAGATCGGTGTGTTGGGGATCTGCGCCATCAGTTCGGGCAGAACACCGGAATGATCCACTTCGCCGTGATTGACGATGATATAGTCGATTTTATCCAGATCCACTTCTTTCTTCAGGTTGTCCATAAATTCCGTGGAATGAGGTCTCCACACCGTATCGATGAGGACCGTTTTCTCTTCCTGGATCAAATAGGCATTCTGGCTGGATCCGTGGTTCACACTGTAGTCGTCTCCGTGGAACTTATCCAGCTCCCAGTCGATTTTCCCCAGCCACCAAACATTGTTCTTGACATGTCTTTTCATAGATCAAACTCCTTTTAAGTCGAATAGTACACAGATTCCCAAACAGCTGCAGCAGAAGAAGTGGATATCGGGCTTCGTATTGCCTCAGGGTTTGCCTGTGGCATTGCGGTTGCAGTGCACGTTGCGATGGCGTTGCGTCAGAGGATCTCGTGACGCAGGAGAATATGACGGGAAATGCCTGTTGGGCAAACTATCAAATGGACTTCTGACCGCATCCTGTTTTTATCATTCCCCGGTGTCTCATGGGTTCAGTATAGACCTCAGGGATCATGAATAATATGATCCAAATCAACTTTTAACGATTTCTTCAAGTTTATCGATCCGGACCAGCCGGATCCAGCCGTGCCCTTTTTCGATGAGCCCCTCCTCGGTCAGATCACTGAGCTTGCGATTCACGGTCTCCTTGGTCAGCCGGATGGAATTGCCGATATCCGACTGGGTCAGTTCCAGCGTATCCGAACCGATCCGGCCTCTGCGTTCCAAAAGGAACATCACGATCTTCTTGAGCGTATCTTTGGTGGAGATGATCTCCAGGATGGTATGGCTCTGGTTCAGCTTCATGGACAGATACTCCATGACCTTGATGCCGATGACCGGCTGTTTCATGATCAGTTCCTTGATCTTATCATAGGAGATCAGGCAGACCCCGACCCGGCCCATGGCAATAGCGGACTCCTTCTGCCGCCGGTCTGAAAAAAGATCTTCTCCGCCATGGATGTCACCCGGTGTCATGATGTCCAGTACGATCTCCTCGCCTTCACGGCCGAAGCGAACCAGTTTGACTTTGCCTTTGCGAAGGATCAGCAGGCGGTCCGAGGGATCGCCTTCCCCGAAAATCAGGTCCTGATTCTGATAATCCCGGTGCTCGACAAGATCGGCGATCTTCAGAATCTCCTCCTCACTGAGCTTCATGAAGGCCGGCACGGAACGTACACAGATATCTTCGCTGTGACAGGTATGACAGCTATATTCATTATTTGTGATGAGTTTGTTGTTATCCATACCATCATTATATCATTAATGTGAAGCCGTTGGGCAACATCTGAAGCGAGCAGGCGAATCGGCTCGTTTTGTGCACGGATCACGGGGTGTTTCGAATTTTAAATTGAAACATATAAAACCGGAGAGTCTAACCCACTCTCCGGTCTGAAGGGATTTTTATCCATCAGCAATAGCGATCGCGTCTGGACCTGAATGCATTTTCCACTGGCACAATGTCGTAATACACGGCGTTCCCGGCCTGGATGACTGACCTGGCCCCATCAATGAGTTCGGGTCGGATCAGCAAGGACATGCCGCAGGACAGCCTGCCCTGGATCGCTCGCGGGGTCGGAGCGATGCGGTTGTCGATGTGATGTCTGGTCAGGAGGTCATGGAGCGCCATCCCCTGTTCATAGGTCTCGAACAGGATGTAGTAATTCAGCTCCTTAGCCATTGAGCATTTCGACAAAGGCGCCGATCCGGGTCCGAAGCTGTTCGGCATCGGAATCCGCGTAGTCCGTCTCGATGTTCAGGATCGGGATCCCCTCCTCTTTCAGGGCTTTGGTGACATTGAACTTTTCGATATCGTACAGGCCGCAGAATTTAAGATTGCAGTCGATGACGCCATCTGCCTGATACTCCCGGGCCAGCCGCAGTATATCCTCGATCCGCCCCTGGTTGGGCGTAAAGCAGGCGCAGTTGTTTTTCATATAGCGGCGGGCCAGGGCATCGTACTGACCCTCCAGGGTCGTCTGGGTATCATCCACCAGGTGTTCGAAATAACGGGTCCCTGTGCACATTTCCTCACACACCACCACCGCGCCGCTGGTTTCGATGATGTTATGGAGCTTCCAGTTGGGGACCGCCAGGGGTGTGCCCGTGACCAGGATCCGCTTGGTTCCCGCAGGAACGACGGATACGCCATCGCGAATGCGCTCTTCCAGTTCATCAGCCAGACGATTGCACATCTGGGCACAGCGTACCGGGTCATCAAAGAAAGCGATCTGAGTCATGAGCAGGGCATCCCGTCCGGAAATCGGCACCGTTTCCGATTTTCTGGCTTCATAGACCCGGGCCATGGCCCGCCGTTTTTCATTGAGGATCCGGATCGCTTCGCTGATTTTTTCAGGCGTCACTTCATTGCCGGTGACAGACTCCACGGTCTTTGCAAAGTCCGCGATTTCCTCTTTCCACTTCAGAATGTCTTTTTCCCGCTTCATCTGAGGGATATCCATGATATACATGGGGACTTCCTCCCCCAGGATCTCATAGGCCTTTTTCTTGCCGTCGCAGGTGGTCTCCCCCACATACATATCGGCGATCTGGAAAAAGGGGCAGGTTTTGCCCAGCCGGGCACCCACCGATGCTTTGATCAGGGAACAGGTGCTTTTGGGCAGAACAGCTTCCCCATCCGGCACCCAGAACTGGGAGCCTCCGCACAGACCCGTGACGATGCCGTTGGCGGCCAGGACCACCTCATCGGGAACGTACACGCAGAAGGTGCCGAATACTTTCTGTCCATTCTTCTGCGCTTCAAGGAGCTCCGCCGGACGGATCCCATGGACCTCAGAGATCACCAGATCCCAGAAGTCCATGGCTTTCGGCCGGTTCTCCTGGGTCAGGAATACATCTCCCACTGCCATGGGCAGTACCTGACAGAGATTGTCATGGTTTTCCAGGTCCATCCCCAATTCTTTCCACATTTGTACATAATCCGCCAATTCAATTTCCTCCCTAATATTTATATCTATGTTTTATGGTTCGATGGTGTGATTGGTTTGTTTCGCTTTTTGATTCTCCCGGATCCGTGATCTGGATCTGCAACGGGCTTTGATCCCCGTGTTCCTGATTTTCCGTTGCGCATTTTTACCGGATCTGATTTCCCCGATTCGCTGACTTTTTTTACCTGCTGACATGAAATGACCGCTTCAGATCTGACGGGCCAGCTCCTGCATGGCCCGGATCGCTACGTCCACTTCCGCTTCGGTATTGAACCAGGAAAAACTGAAGCGGACCGCCCCGGTCGATTCAGTGCCCAGTGCCCGGTGCATTCGCGGGGCGCAATGACCGCCAGGGCGCGTTGCGATCCCGTACCTTTCGGAGAGTTCATCAGAGACTTCTCCGGAACTCAACGGCCCGAGATTCAACGCAACGATGGCCGCCCGGGGCCCTGTGAAATCACCATAGATCTGAATGCCGGGGATGCCGCGGACACCGCGGTAAAACCGCTCCATCAGTAACTGTTCCCGCTGACAGATCCGCTCCATTCCCACCTCTTCGATGAAACCCAGCGCTGCTGACAGGCCGGCGATGCCGTGGGCATTCAGCGTTCCGGCCTCCAGCCTGACCGGAAGCACTTCGGGATGACTCTCACTGTAGGTCTGGATGCCCGATCCGCCCACTTTCCAATGGGCGATCCCGATCCCCTGACCAATGCACAGCCCTCCGGTGCCCTGAGGTCCCATGAGTCCTTTGTGACCGGTAAAGCAAAGAATATCGATGTTCATGGCGACCATGTCGATGGGAAAGACGCCCGCCGTCTGAGAAGCATCCACCAGGAAGAGAACCCCCGCTTGCCGGGCAATGCTCCCGATCCGACGGATATCCGCGAGATTTCCAGTCAGATTGGATGCATGGTTGCAGACGATGAGTCTGGTATCGGGACTGATCAGGCGGATGAACTCTTCTGGATCAATATTCCCGCTCTGATCAGCCGGGACAAAACTCAGCCGGATGCCGCGCTCATCCCTGAGCCGGTAGAGGGGCCGCAGTACGGAATTATGTTCCAGATCCGTTGTGATGACATGATCGTTTTCTTTCAGGACGCCGTTGATGGCAATATTCAGGGCTTCCGTTGAGTTTGCGGTGAACACCACATGGTCGGAAGAAGGACAGCCAAACAGTCTGGCAAGCCGGACTCTGGCATCATAGACCATTCGGGCAGCTCCCAGAGACCCTTCGTGGGTGCCTCTGGATGCATTGCCGGCACTTCCCATGGCCCGGATCACCGCATCGATCACCGGCTGGGGCTTGTGGATCGTTGTTGCTGCATTATCAAGATAGATCATGCGCGGACGCCTTTCAGCTTCCTCGCGTGTGCGTAGAGCGCTGCGCCGATGGCGCCGGCGAACCGGCCGTCTGATGTGGCTGTCACGGGCACTTTCAATGCCAGACTCAGTGCATCAACGACATAGCGGCTGTCACAGAGCCCTCCCGTCAGACAGACTGCAGTTTTCCCCTGGGTGAACCGCCCCGCCTGCGAGGCGACCTTGCGAACGATGGAATCCACTATGGCAAAGGCAATATTTTCCTTTTTCTCTCCCCGCCCGATGAGGCTGATGACTTCAGACTCGGCAAACACCGTGCACATGGAACTGATGGCAGTCCCTCCGCCTCTTCCGGCCAGATCGAACAGCTCCTCAAGCCTAACGCCCAATGTATTGGCCATCACTTCAAGAAACCGTCCGGTGCCGGCTGAGCACTTGTCATTCATACTGAAGTCGCTGACGCCGCCGTTGTCCACCCGGATGATTTTGGTATCCTGCCCCCCGATATCGATGACGGTGAGATCATCTCCGTTGTGGATATGGCAGGCACCTTTCCCGTGGCAGGAGATCTCAGTGACCCGCTCATCTGCAAAGGGAACTGAGATGCGGCCGTATCCGGTGGCTACAGTGAACGCCGCTTCGACATCAATGCCCCCGGTCAAAAGCTGTTCCCGGATCCGGTCAGCCGTTTCAAAACTGTTCCAGCCTGTGGGCTGGACAAACCTGGTAATTATTTGCTTATCCTCATTCATGACCACTGTTTTTGCACAAGTGGATCCGATATCGATCCCGATCAGATGTTCCATTTTCCCCTCTAAATTCACGTATTTTCTTTCGATTGATAACAAACTATATTTATTGTATGTTATTGATATTATTATGACAAATAGTTAGTTCCAATCAAAAACGCTTATTATCGTTTTTATCGATAATAAGCGTAAAGTTTCTATCTCAATGGACAACGAACTTTTTCTATCCCAATGAACCGCGGACTTTTTCCATAAATCGCTTTCCATAGTCAGAGAACACCCCGGCTTTGCGGTATACCATGTAGAACTTTCGGACAATGGGCGGCTCCTCCAGCTCGAAGGCAAGCAGTTTGCCCGAGTCCATCTGTTCCTTCACAGAAGAGGCGGAAAGGATCGAAATCCCTGTCCCCAGGGCAACCAGTTCCTTGATGCAATCCGGATCTGACGTCCGGACCAGGGGCTTGATGGTCTCATCGCCGACGTGGGACCGGCGCAGATAAAAATCAACCATGGCTTGAGTGCCCGACCCTTCTTCACGCAGGATCAGCGGCCGATCCAGAAGTTCCCGTCCGCAGATCCCCTTGTGCTGCAACTGCCGATACTCTGGGGTATTGGGCGTGATGACCACGAGATGATCTTCCTGAATGGGCTCAAAGACCAGTGCCTGCCGTTCATTCTGAGTCCCGACAAAACCGATTTGGACCTCATTGTTGATCACCATCTCAAGGATCTGCCGGCTGTCTCCGGTAGGGATATAAAATCTGGCATCCGGATGATCCCTCAGGAAGGACCGGACCAACAGTGGAACGGTACTTTGTGCTGGCACAGTGGATGCTCCGATCACCAGTTCCCGCTCACTGTAGCCGGAAATACTCTGTTCAATGGAATCACAGCGCGCGATGATATCACGGGCATGACTGACCAGTCGTTTTCCGTCCTGCGTCAGCCGAACCTGTTTTTTTGCCTCACGCTGAAACAGGATCACTCCCAGTTCGTCTTCCAGCGCCTTGATGTGACTGCTGACTGTAGATTGGGACAGAAACAATTTCTGCGCGCCTTCGGTAAAACTTCCCGCATCGACCACCGCCAGAAAGACCCGAAGCTGCTTTAAGTTCAAGTTACTCAAATGATCACCCCCTTCGATCAGCTTATCATATAACCGCTTCGCGAAAAACCGCCCTTTTTTCGAAAAGCTTCCCGTCAGAACACTCCCCTGCGATGCCCTCTTTTCCCGACCTTATGCCACACTCAACCGCTGCTTGAGTGGATGATCAGTGATTCCAGTGGGCTTTGAGGCTGATTCAACGGATGATTGATAGACGCCGATGACCCTGCGCATTAGAATAAAGTCAGAGCTCTGAAAGGAAAATGACGATGGCACCTTTTCAATGGATCAGGGATCGGAATGGACGATCCCGGCAAGAGGAGAAACAGCTTATGTTTGAAATGGAACAGATCGGCCGGCGCATCGCCGACCACCGAAAGAAACAGAATATGACCCAGCAGGATCTGGCCGACCAGCTGGGCGTGACCTATCAGGCCGTCTCCAACTGGGAACGCGGTCTGTCCGTACCGGATGTCCTCCGTCTGAAGGACATCGCCGGGCGCTTTGAGATCTCCCTGGATGAACTCATGGGCAATGAGCAGGCTGCCCGGGTCGTGAAAGTAGCCGCCGGCGAGGAAAAACCTGAGTCGATCCGCGAGCTGACTGAATCAGCCCCCTACATGAAACCACGCATGCTGGAAGACCGGCTGCTGGACCAGGTCGGGATCGCCTCGCTCCCAAACGAAACTGCATCCCCGGCACCGAAAAAACAGGTTGATGACATCGGCCCTGCGCAGATGAACCCGATTGGTCCGAACCGGTCTGACGGTTCGTCAGACACCGGCTCTGCTGAATCTGCTGAATCTGCTGAATCTGCTGAATCGACTGGATCCCAGGGATCACAGGAACTCTCTCTGGAAGAGCTGGCCGGCATGGCACCCTTCCTCAGTCCTGAAGTTCTTGCCCGTGTGGCCCGGCGGCTGCTGGACTCCGGTTCAGTCTCAACTGTTGGATCCCTCACTGCGCTGGCACCGTTTCTGGATCCTGAGGATCTCCTTGATCTGACCCTGGCCGCACTGGATCAATCATCTGCAGCAGCGGAATTTCTCCCTGCCCTGGCCCCCTTCCTGGCGCCTGAGGGACTGGCGGTCATCACGGACAGACTCATTGCTGACGCTCAAAGCTCTGGGGACTCCGGCTTCTCCGCCGAGCAGCTTGCAGGCCTGGCCCCCTTCATGGACAGTGAGGCCCTGGGCCGGATGGCCCTTCGCCTGACAGGGAGCAGCCAGGGGAGACCGGAAGACCTCATCGGTCTGGCTCCGTTCCTGGATCCCGCCGATATCCGGGAGCTGATCAAATCGTCACCGTCTCCATCCCGGGAGCTGATCCGCGGTCTGCTTCCCTTCCTCGATGAAGATGACATGGAAGAACTCATTTTGAGGCGCTTCGGTCAGCAATGACTTCTGCCCCCCGATCTGATGAACCTGTAAAAGCAGGGAGACTCGCCAATGAGTCTCCCTGCTTTTTTCGGGTTCTGCAATGATTGGTGTTATGCTGATTTGTCCGCTTTTGGTCCGGCTGATCGGACCCCTGTCATCTGCCGATGAGTTTTGCAGCCTCTTCCAGCGCTCTGCGCATTTGCAGATCATTGGGCCGGATCAGGTTGGGGGCATATCTGAGATCCCCGGGAACCACCACTGCAGGCTGGATGCCCCGGCCGTGGATCTCATGGTTTCCCGGGAGCGTGAAGTAGCCGGTGACGAGTTTGATCCCTTCCCCTTCGGGCAGTTCGATATAGGAATAGATCCGGCCCTCGCCCATGGTCTGTTCTCCGATGAGCAGAGCGTTTGCCTTCTGGCGGAGGGATCCTGCCACGAATTCGCCGGTCCCTACCGTCCGTTCATTGATCAGGACCACCAGGGGAAAGGCGGCGAGGGATCCATCCGTTGACTTGAATTCCCGGATCTTTCCTTTGGTATCACGGATCGCCATGACGGTTTCACCGCTGGGGATGAAGCGGGAAGCGAGGCTGACGGCTTCGGTGATCTTTCCGGATGGCAGATCCCGCAGGTCCAGCACCAGCGCCTTGGCCCCCTGCCGGATCTGACCCTTGAGAATCTCATCAAAAGCGCGCACCGGATCTTCATCAAAACCGGGCAGTCGGATCACGCTGATGTCTTCATGGATCAACGCCCGAACGGTCTGCGGAGTCAGCAACCGGAGGCGCACCGTGATCTCCAGGATGTCATTTCCGCGCAGGACACTCAGATCAACGGATGTGCGGGCCTGGCTCACCATCAGGTTACGGGCTGTTTCGATCTCATTGGCCGTATAGATCCGGCCGTTGATTTTCAGGATCTTATCCCCGGGCAGGATCCCGGACTTCTGAGCCTGACTGTTGTTATCGGTTCGCAGGACCACCAGATGATCGTCTTGGACCCCGAGGTGGATCCCCGTTCCCCTGACCATGTCAGGACGGCTGAGGATCTCGGAAAATTCCCGGGCGTTGTAGAACTGGCCGCCGCCTTCCAGTGAATTCACCATTCCCTTGAGCGCACCTTCCAGAAGCGTCGAATCCACCACAGGTCCGTTATACTGGTTGTCGATGTGGTCTTTGATGATCCCCAGTTTGTCCCAGTCCACATCCGAGGGGACGGGCTCCGGTCGGGTCATGGTCGTGAAGAGTTCCGGATAACGAGTGCTTACGCCGTAGCCGAGCAGTCCTGACACCAGAAAGAGCAGTCCCAGGAGGATCGCATATTGTCTTCGCTGATTGATTCGATGGTTGTTCAACTGCTCCCTCCTTCCCTTCGGCTGATCTCTTCTCAGGCTGGTCGCTTCTCAGGCTGCCCTGACTTCCAGGATCTGCATGTTCAGCTTCCTGATCAGCGTCACTATCTGTCTAATATTACCTTATTTTTTGCTTTTTTGCACAAGAAACCGAAGGATGAAACCAATGCCCAGAATCAGGAGCCCTGAGGCAATGACGCCAGGATCCATGGTGACGGCCATGGCCAGACAGGCAAAGAGGCCTGCCCAGGAGACCCATGCGGGGAACAGCTTCGGAGCGTCCCTGAGTCGGATGGCACTGAGATTTGCCAGGGAGTAATATAACAGGATGGCAAAGGTCGCCGTTTTCGCGATGACCGGGATCGACCTGACCATCACCAGCAGGGCAATGATCAGAGCTGAAGCCAGGATGCTGACCGAAGGGACTCCTGACGAGTTCACCCGACCGAGAAAGTCCGGCAGATCATTCCGATGGGCCATGGCATACATCATCCGTGAGATCCCCAGAATCTGGGACAGCAGAACACCCAGCATGGCAGTGGTGGCGGACAGGCCGATGACCGTAGTGATCCCGGGGGCACCCATGACCCGGGCGGCAGCTTCCAGGGGAGCAGTGGTGGCGGCCAGTGCCTGGCTGCCCACGGCACCCACTGCCACCAGTCCGACCAGACTGTAGAGAATGATGGAGGTGGTCAGCGTGATGACCACCGCCCGGGGAATGGTCCTGGCCGGGTCATGGACTTCACCGCCCAACGTGGTGATCCGGGCGTATCCGGTGAAGGCGAAAAAGAGGAGCCCCGCCGACTGAGCCACGCTGCGCCAGCCTGAGGGGGCAAAGGGGATCAGATTCTCCCTCTGAAAGGAACCCAGACCGGATCCGATGAAATAGAGAAGACCAAGCAGCGTGAGGGTGACGGTGATCTGATTGATCCGCCCGACCTTTTTGATGCCGGTCAGGTTGGCCAGGGTCAGCACCGCCACCGCTGCCAGGGCAGCCAGCCGTCCGTCGATCGCCGGGATGAGTTCACTGAGGTATCCGCCGAACCCCAGGGCGACGACGCCGCCGGCTGACAGCTTGGAGAGAAGAAACGTCCACCCGGCCGCAAACCCCGCCTCAGGACTCAGCACCCGATACCCGTATTCATAGGTCCCGCCCGAGGCCGGAAAGACACTGGCGAGTTTGGCTGAGGACAGGCCGTTGCAGGTCGCGGCAAACCCCGCGAAAAGCAAACCCAGTAAAAAGGCGGGACCGGCGATCCCGGCGGCCACGCCGGTGACAACAAAAATACCGGCGCCGATCACAGCGCCCAGGCCGACCGCCACCGCATCCGTCAGGTTCAAATCTCTTTTCAGACCTTTGGCCTGCTTCTGATTTTTTGCATGATTCATGATCCAAGTTCCTTTGCTACTCAAAAAAATTAATATACAAATCATATCAATGAAACATTACGTGCATATTAATAGCCTGAAAACAAATTGAAAGCTGCACCATCAGACTGAAAGCGCCAAACGGTGCCGGGGATCCTTCACCGGCACCAATCAATAGACAAAAAAACTAAAGCATCCCATCCCGTCATCAAACCCTCACTCAGGTCACAGGGCCAGCCAGAATTTGCGGAGCTCCAATTTGTCGAAGAGCCCAAAACAGCGCATGATCCGGACAATATCGAGTAGCTAGAAGGCAGGGTGCGACCCTGTCTTCTTTGCTCTCACAGA
>CAYYVR010000012.1:0-20079 GCA_964475185.1 uncultured Clostridium sp.
ACGATTATATTTTTAAAAAATTCTCCGTCTCTATAATTATATACTATTGTTAATAAAATGCAACAGATTGACCCATTCCAAAAAATACTGTTTTTTGTGATTATATAAGGTTTACAGGGGGATATTGCAAAAAAACTTCAATTTAAAAATGGAAACTGCTACAAATTATTCATAATCGAACCATTGTAACCCTTTTAAATGTGAACAAAGCCCAGAGCGCTGCCAGACGGGATGGGCCATTCGTTTGATATAGCTGGTTCCAATTTTTGATACAGTTGTGGCACATAAATTAAACACTGAAATCAGTTTTATGCAACAGATTGACGGCATTCCGGCCGATCATTCTGTTTGCGCGGCGAAACTGTCCGCTGCGGTCTACTTGCGCCCTTTGCCATTCTCTTTGCGGAGCAGTCTGCGGATCTCTTCCAGTGCCTGGTCTTCTCTGAGTGTTTCCATGTCCCATTTTCGGACTGCTTCCAGGATCCTTTCCTTCCGTCCGTCGGGACGGCGTGGATGCGTCACCGGCACGATGGTGGTTTTGTCCGGACAGCCAAGATCGGCCAGGTGACAGACATCCACGATGGTGCCTTCCTGAGGAATGGATACATTGTAGCCCCGGTCTCTGAGTTTGGCAGACAGGACTGCCTGGGCGTCCTCATCACCATGGACCAGGAAGATCTGCCGCGGCTTCCGTTTGTTGAAATTTTCCACAAATTCCAGCAACCCGTTTTGATCCGCGTGGCCCGACAGGCCGGTCATCTGCTCGATGCGGGCCTCCACCGCGATCTCCTCACCGAAGATCTTAATGTCTTTTTTGCCATCCAGGATCAGCCGGCCCAGTGTCTGTTCCGCCTGATAGCCGACAAATATGACCGTACTTTCCGGCCGCCACAGGTTATGTTTCAGATGGTGGCGGATCCGCCCGGCTTCCGCCATTCCCGAGGCTGAGATGACCACAAGGCCTTCTTCAGTTCGGTTCAACTGCTTGGAATCCTCCACCGAATCGGTGAAAAACAGCTGCGGAAATTCCAGGACATTGTCCCCTTTCTCCATCCGTTCCTGCGCATGGCGGTCGAAATAGCTGGAATTTTTATTGAATACCGCAGTGGCCTTGCTGGCCAGCGGCGAATCCACGTAGACCCTGGTTTTGGGATCCAGTTTGCCGGCTTCGGCAAACTCGTTGAGGACATACAGGATCTCCTGGGTCCGGCCCACAGCAAAGGACGGAATGATCACGTTGCCCCCGGCCCGCATCGTGGAATTGACCAGGTCCAAGAGCTTTTTATTTTCATTTTCCTGCGGTTCATGAAGCCGGTCTCCATAAGTGGATTCCATGATGACGACATCCGCCTCCTCAATGTAGCGGGGCTCTCGCATCAATGGGATGTTATGATTGCCGATATCGCCCGAGAAGACGACTTTGACTTCCTCGGCATCCTCTTCCTGGGACCACATTTCCACGAAGGAAGATCCCAGCATGTGTCCGGAGTCCTGGAAGCGGAACCGGAACCCGGGAAAAAGTTCCCGCTCGATCTCATACTCAACGGGTTCAAAGAATTCAAGGACCGCCTCAGCATCTTTGATGGTGTAGAGCGGCTCTTCCAGCGACTTTTTGCCGCGCCGCCGACGACGGTTTTCACGTTCGGCATCCTGTTCCTGGATGTAGGCGGAGTCACGGAGCATGATCCCGCACAGGTCATAGGTCGGCGGAGTGGCCAGGATCTTTCCCCGGAATCCCTTTTTGTACAGCATGGGAATCCGGCCCGAATGGTCGATATGGGCATGGGAAAGGATCAGATATTCAATGGTTGAAGGATCGAAGGGAAATTCGTCATTCCCCCGTTCTCTGGCATCGGCGCCCTGATACAGACCGCAATCCAGCAAAATCTGATGTCCCCTGACTTCCAGTAAGTGGGACGAACCCGTGACGGATCCGGCTCCGCCGGAAAATTTGATTTTCATAAATACCTCGCTTATCAACGGGGTCACCCCCGTGCAGTGTCGACGTCTTTCTTTAATTATAGTATAAAGCCCGCCGTTTTTATGCCGGCGGGCCATCGTTCACTGAAAATTAAACCGCCATCAGCAGGGTGGCAGGAGGATCTCCCCATTCCGACCAGGGACCCGGGCCCTTGCAATCTGTATGACAGCCGGTTGAAATCTGTATGATTTATTCACGGGGAACTGTTTTATTTTTGGCAGCGTGCTCCTCGAAGTTTTTTTGGAAGACCGGCTCCGCCGGATCCGCCTCTGTGATGCGAGCCGGCCGGGTCCTTTGTTTTTCCTTCAGCGTGTCATCGATGACGGCAAGGATCTTCTCCAGGGCTCCGGTGACGACGGCCTGATCCATATTGCGGATGAACGCCTCCTGCCGGATCTTTAGCTCATCCAGTGCGCCGAAGAACTTTTCGGTGGTGAACTCCCCTTCCCTCAGCATCATTGAATACCCTGCGCGGGTGAAGGATTCAGCATTGTGGATCTGATCCCCCCGACTCTGGTTGAGGTCCAGCGGGATCAGCAGATTCGGTTTTTTCAGGGCGAGAAATTCAAAAATCGAGTTTGACCCTGCCCGGGAGACGATGAAATCCGCAGCGGTGAGCACATCCTTCATCGGGGAACCAAGGTATTCGAGCTGGCGATAGCCGGGACGCCCCTCGAGGTCAGGATGAAGATTGCCTTTGCCCACCAGATGGACCACCTGATACGCCTCCAGGAGGCGGTCCAGATTGGCCCGGACGGTTTCATTGAGAAAACCTGCCCCCAGGGACCCGCCCATCACCAGCAGAACCGGCGCACCCTTTACAAAGCCGAGAAAGTCATAGCCGGCCTGCGCATCGCCGGCGTAGAGTTCCTGGCGGACCGGGGATCCCACCACGACCCCCTTGGCCCCGAACGCTTCCCGGGTCTCGGGAAATGTCACCAGCATTTTTGTCGCAAAGCGGGCGGCCAGTTGATTGGCAAGGCCCGGGGTGATATCTGACTCATGACCGATGAAAGGGATCCGCAGCGCTGCAGCGGCCATGGCCACCGGAACAGAGACATACCCGCCCTTGCTGAAAATCAGGTCCGGTTTTTCGCTTCGCAGGATGGCCATGGCATCGAAGAGTCCCTTGCCCACCCGGAAGACATCTGTGACATTTCGCAGGGATTTGTAACGGCGCAGCTTACCCGATGAGATCGGGTGGTAGGGGATCCCCTCTTTGCGGATCAGCTCCCGCTCAATGCCCTTGTGAGATCCAATGTATGAAAGTTCATAGCCTCTTTGGCGCAGCCCCGGCAGGATCGCCAGGTTGCCCATCACGTGTCCGGCTGTCCCTCCGCCGGTCAAAATCACTTTTGTCATAGAATTGATTCCTTCCTGTCATGTTGTGCTGAAATGGGTCGATGGTCTGGGGGAGACTGATCTGGAATGGTTCGGACAACGCCGCAGTGCTTTGCTTTGATCCGCATTCTCCCCAGTGATCAGTACAGATCGACATCTTCTGGTTTTATCTGTTTTTCTGAGGTTGAGTTTCCAAGGTTGAGTTTCTGAGGTTGAGTTTCTGAGTTTGAGATTCTGAGGTTGAGTTTCTGAAGTTCTGAGGTTCTGAGGTTCTGGATCAGCGGAAACTCCGTTGGAGCTTTGCTGATTGCAGACCCCCGGGGTTTCTTCGCATGCTGTTCAATGAAACGCCAGGACCTGCCTGGAGCAACTGTCTGTTCAGCCGCAGATCCGTCCGTTCAAAGGCGCCATGATCTGTTCGGCCTGTTCAGGGTGGCGGCAGCTGAGCTTTTCAAGGAGCTTGCGGCCGCCCATGTCCATCCCCTGCGTGCCGGCCAGGAAGAGGATATCGCCGGGCTTGATCTGTTCCAGTGCATAGTCCAGGGCCTCATCCATGGTCTCCCGGAATGTGACTTTCAGCGGTGTTTTGGCGATTTCTTCAAAAAAGACGGCTTTTTCTTCGGGCAGCACCAGATCCTTTTCGGTGACTTCTCCGCGCGTTTCCGTGACGATGATCTCCTCCATGTTCAGCAAAGGCAGCCAGCGGGCCAGGGTCTGAACGTTTTCCCGGTTCACGGTGATTCCGCGGGACCCGCGGATGGCATAAACCATCCGCAGCCTGTCATAATGGAGACCCGACAGACTTTTCAGCGATGTCTCAATGTTATTCATATTGGCGAAATGATCGTCAATGACCTGAAAGGGACCGTCGTAGATCAATTCGAAACGCCGTTCCAGTCCGCGGAAACGGTTCAGGCCGCTTTGTATGGCGGCAGCCCCGATGCCCTGACACAGCGCCATGGCACAGCAGGCCACCGCATTAGCCACCGTGTGCAGTCCCGGTGCCGACAGTTCGATGGGGATCCGCTGCGCCGGGATGGTGACGGGGCGCTTCCCCGTCAGGTGGAGTTCCCTGGCCACGACGAGCGTGAATCGGGGTTCGTTGCCGCTCAGATCGATGTCCTCCGGATAGATGTCTCCTTCGGAAGAGTCCACGGAATAGGTCACCTGCATCCCGGGTGTCTGGTCTTTCAGCGCCCGGATCTTTGGATCTGATACGTTGATGATCACCGCCGTCTCCGGCGCCGCACCGGTGACCAGGGAGGCTTTGGCTGCCCAGTAGGCCTCCACCGTTCCATGCTGGTCGATGTGTTCCCTGGAGAAATTGTTGAAGGATACGACATCAAAATCCACATCGGCGCAGCGGAACTGTTCCAGCGCTGAAGAGGATGCCTCCATGGTGACGGTATCGACCCCGGCTGCTTTCATTTGGGCGAGATAGCCCTGCAGCTCAAAGCTCTCCGGCGTCGTCATGGCGGCCGGGATGACCGCCTCGCCGATCCGGATCTTCACCGTCCCGATCAGGCCCGTCTGACGGCCGGCGGCCCGAAGGATCTCATCGAGCATGAATGAAATGGTGGTCTTTCCATTGGTTGCTGTAATGCCATACATAAACAGATCCTTCGACGGGTCGCCGTAATAAGTACTGGAAAGGCTGCTCCAGGCCCGTCGGGAATCCCTGACTTTATACTGGGCCATGGGGACCGCTGGATCGATGGTCTCCACGATGGCTGCGGCGGCCCCTTTGGCGGCCACTTCCTCCAGAAAGGAATGGCCGTCCCTGCGGACACCGCGGATGGCGATATAAAGAGCCGATGGATGGATCTTGCGGGAATCATTGGTGATGAGATCGATGGTCCGATCTTCCACCCTTAAATCATCCGACGGCAGATAGCGCTCCAGTATTTCAGTGGATTCGATTAGTTGTGACAGCTGCATCTGGCATCCATCCTTTCATTTTTTTGCGTTATTCCCATTATAACCCATGATATACTCACTATGGTGATGCAAATGGACAATGAACAGATAAAAAACAAACTGACAACCCTGAATCCTCAGCTGGCCTGCCCGGTCTGCCATCAGATCCTGACCGCAGGCGATCACGGCATGGGCTGTCCCGACGGCCATTTTTTCAATTTTTCAAAAAGCGGAACGATCAACTTCATTTCGACGAAGGTCCATCCGCAAAGCGATGACGCCCTTCGCAATGAAACGGCACTGCACGGGATGGCGCCCTATCAGGAGCTATTGGGGCTGGTGACGGAAAACCACGGAGCCGGTCCGGTGATCCTGACCGGGTCTTCGCTGAGCCCTTTTCTCAAATCAGACCGCATGGGCTTTGAAGTGTCGATCCGTTCGGTGGAGCTTCAGCTCCGAAGAGATGCCTCCCTGGCCCTGTTCGCCGCCAAAGCTGATGCCCTGCCCCTGGCCGATGGTTCGGCCGAAAGCCTGATCCGCCTGGACACACAGCCCGGTCTGGCCGAGAGTCTGCGCGTTGTCAGACCCGGCGGTTCGATCTGGCGGATCCTCCCCGGCGCTGCCCACCATCTGGAAGTCCGGCAATTCCTGTTTTCCGGCCGCAGGCTCGGCCTGCGGGAAAAACCCGGTCTGGTCCGAGAGATGTTCCAGCTCAGGGCAAACGGGTTCCAGGTGGAAGCCAGCCGTTTCAGGGTCAAATATCAGCCTTCCCCGGAAGAGTGGCCCCTGGTGGTCCGACACTGGTCGCCGGAGCAAACGGACCGGCTCCCGCTCATCCGCCAGACTGCTGATGAGGTGACCTTCGCCTTTGATCTGTACCGGATCCGCAAGCCACTGTGACCGGCAACCCGTGACCGTCAGACACCGTGATCCGTAAACCGCTGTGTTCCTCAAATACCGAAACAATATCCAATCTGAACAAGACACAAGACCGCAGCGGACTGCAGTCTTGTGTCTTGTTTGTTTTATTTGTCTTGTTTTATCTTGTGTCTCTTGTTTGTCTTGTTTGTTTTATGTCTCGTACATGTTTTCTGACGGCAGCGGATCAGCGAAGAGCTGATACCAGGACCATCGTTCCTTCATAGTAGGTCTTGTCCGAATCCCGGTAAATGGTGAATGTCACCTGGGCACCCGGTTTGAACCTTGATTTGATGGTGTTGAGCTGGACGGTGGATGTGACTTTTTCCTTGCCGAAGGTGGTCAGGATATCGCCTGGCAGCAGGCCGGCTGCTTCAGCCGGAGAGCCCGGGGCCACTTCCATGATCATGATGCCCTGGGGCACATTGTACTGGATCCGCAGATCTTCCGGAATGTCCTGCACGGCCACGCCGATGCTGACCGGTTCATTGGTCTGGTATTTGGTTTCATTGTTGGTTCCGATCTTTTCCATCAGAACATTGATCGGGATGGAAAAAGCGATCCCCTCGATGCCGGTCTGAGCGATTTTCGCTGAGTTGATCCCAATCACTTCACCTTTCATATTGAACAGCGGTCCGCCGGAGTTTCCTCCGTTGATGGCGGCGTCGATCTGGATGTACTCAAATTTCCCGTTCCCCACCTGGACGGCGCGGTTTTTGGCTGAAACGATCCCATGGGTGACGGTTCCGGCAAAATCAGCGCTCATGGGATTGCCAATGGCGATGATCCCCTCGCCGACCCGGATGTTATCGGAATTGCCGATGGTGACGACACCGGGGACTCGAAGATCAGAGACTTTGACGATGGCCAGATCATTGGCCGGATCGGTCCAGATGACCTCACCGGGGACCTGCTGGCTGTCATGGAGGATGATGGTGACATTTTTAGCACCCTCCACCACGTGATTATTTGTGGCAATGATGCCGTTGGCATCAATGAAGAAGCCGGTACCCACGCCTTCCTGGTACTGGCCGCCAAACAAACCGCCGGCAGCGATCTTGCGGACCGCTACGGTGACGACAGCCGGTCCGTTGGCTTCCACCAGATCCGGGATCGACAAGGCCCGGTCGATGTTAAGTTCCTCGGGAGGGGCACTCTGACTGGCGGGCGGAACGGTATTGCCCTGAGCGACATTGCCCGTGGCCGGTTCGTTCCGGACAAGGGGAGCACTGGTCTGAAGCGCCTGGGTCTGTTTCAGTGAACTGGTCTGCTGCACAGGCGGCTGGGTCGGCACCATGCACCCCGACAAGACGGACAGGGTCAGTACGGAACTGGCCAGCAGCGCCAGTCTGGTTTTCAGCTTTCTTTTCATGGAATGTTCTCCTTTTTCTTTCTCGGTTCTTTTCATTGGCTGGATCTTTTCATTAGCTAAATCTTTTCACTGGGTAGATCTTTCATTGTTTTTGACTGGCGGAGAATAAGATCTCCTGAATGGGCCGCTCAGAGGCCCTGCATCGGGTGCGGACTGAGCATTCATTCTACTCCAATGATACTACTGAATTGTTACCAGAACATGGGCAATTTAAAAACAATCAGCGCCATTGTTTTCAATTCCGTGAGGGCGCCAGGGACCAGATCAGAGCGCTTCCTTTGCCTGCTCTTTGCCTGTCTTTGCCTGGTCTTCGTCTGATCCCTGCCGGATCGCTGCCTCAAAGGCAGCTCCATTCGGATCCTTCCCGGATTTTTCGCTCTTGACCAAACCACGGCCCATCCGCTCCGGACCATGCCCGGGTCCATCGGGGGCAGGTGTTCATGACGGCCCCTCTCCCCATCCGGGGTCATTGCTGGGGGGCGGGTAGCGTCAGACTGCCGTTGGATCCACGCAGGATCTGACCGTTGAGGACCGCGATATTTAAAATGGATTTTAGCAGCCCTTCCTTTTCGATGTTCAGCTGCGGATGCCCCAGGATCTCTGCAGTCTTTCGGATCAGCTGACGTTCTGCCATGGGTTCGGTCAGCACGTCCCGCATGGCCGAAAGGATCTCTTCCGGTGCGATGTCAGCCAGTTCCCGGTCCGTGTCACCGGGCAGCGTCCGCCGGAATGCATCGAAGGTCTGCGGATCCGTGCCATCGGGCCAGTAGACCGGAACATCCGCCGAAGGAGTCATGACGGGGCGCACTTTGTTCAGGATCAGTTCCAGATGCTGTTCCATTTTCGGGGTGACTCTGTTCAGGTCATAGAGCCGCCGCGCCCGCTTGGCCAGGAGCGTCCTTGCAATGGGTCCTTCGGCTTCGATGATGCCCTTGAGCTCCTGACCGATGACGTTGGCATTCGCCACTTTCAGGAACTCATCCAGCATCAGCCGGCGGGGCGGTACGGTGTGCATTGCATAAGGGATCTGCCTTGAAAGGATTCCCTCGACCGCTTCCTGACCGGATCCCTGATCTGCGCCGGCCTCGTCTTTTTTCGCCCGGGGATCTGCTGCTGTTCCGTCAGGCTGGCTTTGCGACAGCAGACTGTCCTCGGCTCGCCGGATCAGATCATCGATGACCCCTTCTTCATGTTCCAGCCAGTCCATGGCGAAGACCCGGTGGACCTGCCAGCCCAGACCTTTCAGGATGGTTCTCTGCAGGACTTCCCGGTCGTAGGCTGCCCTGGCGGATCGCACGGACTCCCCGCCGCACATGATGCCCAGGAGGAATCGGTCCGGATCTTTTGGATCCACGATCCCAAGGTCCACCTTGAAGCGTGAGGTGCCGATGGACGTTTCCACGGCCCAGCCCCGTTCGCGCAGGCGCTCTGCGATCTGCCCGCTGAGGTTGACTGCAGCATTCTCTTCCCGGATCTCCTCCAGGGTCAGCGTCCGGGTGCCGCGCTGGGCGAATTCCAGGAAGGCTTTGAGATCCCGCACCCCGCGGGCGGTGGATGCGGAGACATTGAACCGGGTGGGGTCGATGTTGGTGAAGACCACCATTTCCAGACGGGATCTGGATACGGCGACATTCAGGCGGCGCCAGCCGCCTTCCTGATTGAGGGGCCCGAAATTCATGGTCATCCGGCCTTCTTCATCCGGGCCGTACCCGATGGAAAAGAAGATGACATCCCGCTCATCGCCCTGGACATTTTCCAGGTTCTTGATGAACAGCGGTTCTGGCATGGCATTCAGCGCCCATTCCACCTCTTTACTGGCCCGGACTTTTTCCCGGAGCAGCTCCTCGATGAGATTCTGCTGGACCACGGAAAAAGTCACGATGCCAATGGACTGGCCGGACAGGGCAGGATCCTGGATCCGGCGAATGACTTCATCCACGACTTCGGCGGCTTCCTGACGGTTGACCCGACCGGTGCCCCGCTCATAGACCCCCTGATTCCTGCGCAGGGACACTTTGGAGACCATGTCATCCGGCGAGGGGTAAGTGAACAGTTTCCCGTCGTAGAAGTTCCGGTTGGAGAATGAGATCAGACTTTCATGGCGTGAGCGGTAATGCCACAGCAAATAGCTCTCCGGCATCGACAGCGCCAGGGCGTCCTCCAGAATATTATCCAGATCCTGGAATTCTTCAGGCTCGTCGGTTCCGTTGCTCTGGGTCATGAAAAAACTGGTGGGCGGCAGCTGTTTGGGATCGCCGACGATGATGGCTTCCCGGCCCCGCCCCAGAGAGCCAATGGCCTCCGGCGTCGGGATCTGGGAGGCCTCATCAAAGATCACCAGGTCGAAGAGATCCGCCTGGGGCTTTAAATACTGCGCGACACTCATGGGACTCATCAGCATACAGGGGGTGATGCGGCGCAGAAGATGGTCCGTTTCACTGAACAGATTGCGGATGGACAGGTTTCTGGCCCCTGAGCGCAGCGCACGCTGAAGGACGGCGATCTCCCGGCTGGTGGCCTTCTCCAGCACCAGATTGGGGATCTTTCCGGCCAGGTGGAAGTAGAGTTCTTTGCGTTCAAGGCGCTCCATTTCCGCCAGACGCTCCTTCAGCTGGGCCGCCTGTTCATCCAGGCCGTGGCCGGTGGTGTTGAGCAGCACCGGCTCTGCCGCCAGCCGGTTGCTCAGCTCATGCCGGATCACTGATTTTTTAAACGCCGGGATCAGTTCCCGATCGCTGACGTGACCGTCATGATAATACCGGGTGAAGGGTTTCAGTCCCAGCTCATCGGCCTCCCGGGCGGCCTGCCGGTACATGATCCAGTCCCTGAGGCCATCCAGCCCGGGGATCAGCTCCGCCAGCTTCGCTGCCAGGCGCTGGAAGTAATTCCCGGCATAAGAGTCCAGTTCCCCTTCATCGAAGGCCGTCAGGGTCAGAAAGCGGTCCAATTCCGCCTGAATGCTGCTCAGCAGGACTTCATAGTCCCTCAGACGCTCACCAAATGCCGGTTCTCCGACCAGGTCCGCATACAGTGCCAGCTGGGCCGGGTCCGTGATCGCCTCTTTCACCGCAGCGGCCAGATCAAGGATCCGCCCCATTGCTTCCGGATCGTTGCCGGTCCCTTCCGGCAAAAGGTCCTGGATCTGGGACTGCGCTTTGCGCAGGTGCAGCAGCTGACTCTGATACTCCCTCAGTGCCCGGAGATGATTTGGGATCTCCTCTTTGCGGATCAGGCCGGTTTTCGAATACAGGACCAGTTCTTTTTCCACCGGGTTTTTCCGGAACAGTTTGCCGATGGCATTTTTCTGCTCGAAGAGATTATAGTCCCGCTCCAGCCGGATGGGATCGGCATCCAGAAACTCCGTCGAGAATACCGCAAGGATCGCTTCCCTGGCCCGGATCTCTGCCCGGGTCTGATCGATCAGCTGCGACAGGTTGGTGCAATGGACCGCCAGATCTGCATTCAGGAGAGCCGGGGCGAGGGTCCCAAGGTCCAGAACAGCGCGGCCTTTGCCTGCCAGCTCCCGGGCCTGATCCCATGTTGCCGGTATCAGCGGGTGATCCGGAGTCAGGATCTGATCCAGTGCCGATGCAAGGGGGTCCAGCTCCAGCTGACCTGCCTTTGCGATCTCCTCTTTCAGAAGCGGGCGGTATTCGATGCGGCCGATGCCGCGCAGGGCATGGCCGTATGGGCCCCCTGCATGGGCACCCATGGCACTCAGATGCTCCAGCGCCTGTTCTTTGGCCTTTAGATCCCCGGTGCTGAACCCATCGTCAAGATCCAGATATTTCGGGAAGTCCTTCACCCTGGAATGCTCGGTGATCAGCTGATAAATCGAAAAGCCGGATCCGTCGACGTGATGGAGCCGTCTGACGATCTCATTGACTTTGGCTTTCCGTGCCCGGAGGGCTTCTTTTTCTGCTTCGTAGTCTGTGTTTTTGGGGATCCGCTGGATCTTCATCGACTGTTCCAGCTGGTCGAGTACGGCTTTCTTGCGGGCCTTGTTGGAGTGCAGCTCCAGGCAGAACGCACCGATCCCGATGTTGTTGAGTCGCCGCTCCACCACTTCCAGCGCCGCCATTTTCTGCGCCACGAACAGCACCCGCTTGTCCTGCATCAGCGCATTGGCGATGATGTTGGTGATGGTCTGGCTCTTCCCGGTGCCCGGGGGCCCGTGAAGCACGAAGGAGCGGCCCTGCGCTGAGGCCAGGACGGCAAGGGACTGACTGGCATCAGAACTCACCGGATAGATGATCTGCTCACTGCCCGGCACGTCATCGATGAAGTCTTCGGCCAGTTCGATGGGGTCAAAGCCGCCGCTGAGTTTTCCCTCCATGAGAGATCCCACCAGTTTGTTTTTCGAAAATTCCGTCAGATTATCCTTGAGATCCCGCCACAGGATGAACTTGGAGAAGGAAAACAGGCCCAGACTCACGGTTTCCTTAAGATCCCACTTTTTTTCCTGCAAAATGGCATTGCGCACCCGGCTGAAGATGGCCAGCACGTCGATGCCGCCATCTTTCACCGGCAGCGGGTCCAGACCCTGCAGTGAAATGCCGAAATCATTCTTCAGCATTTCCGTCAGGGTCACATTGAAATGGCCTTCCTCCTCACGGGCTTTCAAAAGCAGGCCCGAGAGATGGCCTTTGCCTTCACAGTCCACCGGTATCAGGATCAGCGGCGCCTGACGGGGCGTGTCCGGATCCTGGCGCGTATACCAGGTCAAAAGGCCGATGCCAAGGTACAGCGAATTCGCGCCGGTCTCCTCCAGGGAGGATCGGGCGCCCTTCACCAGTTTGGCTCCGCGCTCATCCAGCGTCTCAGCATCCAGCAGCGCCCGGATCCGCCCGGAGTCATATTCCTGGGCGGCCAGTTTCTTCAGATCCGCGGGATCCGGCACGGCGCCCGGATCCACCGCACCCGTCCAGTCGGAGGGCTGGTGCATGATATTGAACTGTGCCTCATTCAGAAGGTCTTTGATCATACGGTCCGGGTCATGGACTGCCAGCGGGATCCCGGATCGCTCCGGGCGGTAGTTGATCAGGGCATTGCGCAGCGACAGATCCAGGAGCTTGCGTTCCCAGACTTTCTGCCTGGGTTGTTTTTCACCCTCGGTCTGATCCCCGCCCCCGGCGAAGGTCAGTTCCTCGGGAAGGACCGCAGTCAGCGGCGTGTTGTCCTGTTCCCGGGCCAGGACGTATCCGGCGCCGTCGATCACCCGCACCGGCAGCGGCCGGATGCCCACCAGACGGGCCCGTTTCAGATCCAGGGACAAGATAAAATCCGAGGGATCCTCCATATACTGCAGGCCAGAGGCCATGGCGCGGTTGAAATCGCCCTCAGCCTGAGTCACACGCAGGGGATCGAAGACGCAGATGCGGTTCACTCCCCGGGCCATGCGCTTGGTGATGGACGTGCTGTCGTAATTGACAGTCTCCGGGTATACTTCCCGATTGAGCCAGACCCCAGCCAGGCACCGGTCCTCTTTGAGGATGATCAGCGGATTCAATCCCGCAGCCTCCGTCAGGCCGGCAAAGAGCAGCGCAAGGTCCAGACTGTCACCGTAGCCTTTTTCAAGGACTTCGTCCGCCAGGCGGATCCGCCTGCCCGTCCGAAGCTGATCGGGCGGCGCGGCGATGGACCGGATCCCCCGTTCTGCCACTGCGGAGTAGTGGGCGGAGACCTGACGCAGGACCCCGTTGGGATCCTGCGTTTCATAGCCCGTCAACGAACCGTCCCCCGTCAGTGCCGCCAGTAGTTCACCGGACCGGGTCAGCAGATTTCGGATCACGGGGTGGGCCGGGATCGAATAGGCCGCCAGAAGTTCCGGCGTTTCCTCATACCCCGACCACTGATCATAGGGGGCAGCTTCCAGCTGGAATGTCTCCTCCGCCGTCCGCTGCGGCGCCTCCAGCCGAAGGGTCATCACCACCGGCGTGTTCCCGGTGAGCGAGAGAATGAACTGGGCATCGATGCGGCCATCCACAGCGCCCACATCCACGCTTTTCCTGGCCGGGAGCCGGGGGATCGGAATGATCACCGCCTCAGCCACTTCCGGGAGGAATGAGATGGACAGCACTGCATCGGTGATATCTTCCTCTCCATGATTTTCAATATTGAGCCGGCGGATCAGCTTGATCGCATTGACATAGCCGGCGTAGTTCAAATGGGGCATCAATTCCAGACTGAACCGGATCGTTTCACTCATTAGCGGTACCTCTGATTTCACATAGTAGACACATTAGTTTTATTATACATCACCAGCCCCCCGGGGGATATTCCATGCCAAAGGAGAATCTGCGGATCCTGATCCTGTGAAGTCCCCCTTCGGAAGGCCCGCCCGGGCGGGCCGCCGTGAAATGGAAAACACCGCAGGATCCGGCGTCTGCCGGTCTGCGGTGAAGGATCGAAGGAACATATATTTGGGGATGAACGGCTCTTTCAAAAGAGCCGGTGGTCTTACTACTGCCCCAGCGGAAAAGTCGGCACCAGGATCTCATCGCTTTCGATTTTCCGGTTGGCGGATTCGTAGCGCTGATCATTGATGGTGAGGATCACACCTTCCGCCTGATAGAAACTGCTCAGTGTGTTGACCAGGCATTGGATCCGCTCGTCCTCCAGTTCCGGTGCCCGGTCCACAGAGGTGATGAACGCCTCGTTGAGGTCCACATGCAGCAGGTTGTTGTCCTTGAACAGATACTGGATCTTGGTTTTTTCTCCCAGGACCGGGATCTGATCTTTTTCTTCGGCCAGCAGCTGATACACTTCCGTCATACGGTCTTTTACCATCTCATTGGTGCCGAACTGGATCGTTTCCGGAATGCGCCGGAAGTTTCCGTCACGGCCGGGGAAGAAAAATTCCATGGGATAATCATCCGTGGCCAGTTCTTTCAGTCCGGCGAACCGAACGATGTTGGTCAGCGTCCCGTCCGGATTGATCCGGTCATTGGAGACCAGTCCGATGCCCACAGCATATGTGAACTGGATCCGCTCCGTTCCGTTGGTGACGTGGACATCCATGACGGTCTGTTCCTCCTCGCCGATGGTCCTTGTCTGGTCCACGGCGACGATCTCAAATCGAAGTCCGGTGGACTCCCACCGGTTGCCCTCCACCAGCGGAGCTTTCAGAATGATCCGCTCCTGATAATCGGCCCAGCCGATGATATTGTCCCGGTAAGGGACCTCCACGGAGTAATAGAGATCGCTGATCTGATCTCGGGTGATGCGAACGACATTGAGCCGTGATCCCGATGATGCAGTCTGCTTGATCTGGGCAGTGGCTTTGCCCTGCTCCTCATACAGATACTGAAGGATCAGAGAGGACTCGCCGGACAACTCTCCGGTCAGGACGATGCGCTGATCCGGGATCAGCGGATAGTAATCAAATAAATTGTAGTCTGAGACTTTTGGCTGAACGGGCTCATCGATGAGTTCCGCGTGACTGCCGCCTGACGCTTCTGACTTTTGGACATCACTCGCTGCAGTGGTCTGCGGCGCAGCGGTCTGCGGCGAAGGGGTCTGCGAAGCAGCCGTATCCGGTGCCTTCGCCGCAGGATCTGGTGGGTCGGCACCCGCCGAGGTGTTTTCCGGATCCGCAGACTGGACAGATCCCAACTCTTTTTCGGATGCTGAAATGATTTGATTGGGCGGTGCAGCCTCCGTTGAGGGCGCACTGGTGCTGGCCATGGTGGCCATGGCGCCCCGGGTCGATCCGGTGCTGTTCCGGTCTCCGGAAGCGGCCGAGTCCTCCTGGTTTGCCTGTGACTTCATCGCCCGGGACTCGTCGATCCGGATCACCGGCCGGGCAGAAGAACAGGCGGTGAGGAAAAAGGTCACAAGGAGCAGGTATACTATTCTTTTCATATTTCCCCTTTTTTACCCCTTTGAAATTAAAAATATTGACAGTCGGGAACACAGTCCCTGCGGACGGCGTCTGTTTGTCTCAATTATAAGCAAATACAATCCAAATGAATGACATCAAAGTTACAAATAATGCAAAGATTGACGGTTATTGCTGTTCACAGATGAACCCCGATCCATTGGAATTTAACTATTTCGTAATTTTGAGATTGTATATTTATACATTTTAAACTACTTTTTTCAAAGTCTATCAGTTATAATAAGAACTGTAATACAAGTTACAGTATAATCTTCCCCAAGATTAATAACTTACCTGGAAGTGCCGGTCCACATTGACCAGCACTTTTTTTTTATATTTTTTTCCAGGTTCTTTGGGGCTCTCTGTTCTCTCATTCTTCTGTTTTTTTTCGTTTTTTATGCCTGTATCAATGAATTCATCTTTCAATGATTCTTCAGGCTGGCATGGCTGATCCGGTGGAATCAGCGATCCCTTTGACGACGATCCGTTTCAGGCTATTTGATGCACCCTATCGGATCATTTCAGCGGCAGCACCGGTGAAAGACCCTTAATGGTTTTAAAGTCCAGGGCATGGTCAAAGTTACTGATGGCCTCAGATGGAACGATGCCGTCAAAATTCAGCTGTTCAAAGGCATCCCGGTGAAAGATCACCGACAGCAGCGTCATTTCTTCATCATGGCCAGTGGCCGGATTCAGCATCGTTTCTTCGGCATTGATGACGAGACGGTCCACCGGCAGCAGCGCAAACAGGTCTCTGGCGACCCGGAATGCGGTGGAGAGGATATAATCGCGAACCAGTGCATTTCGCATGGTCTTGCTCATGGGTTTCACAGACTCCCTGCCGGATTTCAGCACTTTGCGGACTTCTTTGGGCACCACTTTTTCACTGTGGACATTGAACGTCACACCCATGTAATCGTCCATGGTGATCCCGACTTCGAAGTCGGACCCGAACTCCGTCAGATCCTCAAAGGGCTTCATCTCCTCGATGACGGTGAGATAAGCTTCATCATCTCCGGCCAGCACAAGCCGCGCCAGTTCTTTCAGGTTGACGCTCTCCTCGGTGGAACCATCTTCGGTCCGATAGATTTCCTCCCAGTCCAGGGTCTCATCCACTTCCTTGTGGACATTTTTGATCCGCTCCAGGTAGTTTTCAAAAAGTTCCTGACGGACCATGGCCTGATCCTGTGGTGCCAGCTCTTCTTCGGCCAGCCTTGCTTCCAGTTCCGCTTTTTCCTGATTTTCATCCGACCCGAAAAACCGCTTGATGACGTTAAAGACATTGACCTGTTTTCGATAATTGACTCCGCTGCCCGGAATGCCCACGGTGCCTCGTGCCTGTCCTTTGGAATTGATCGAAAAACGCATCCCGGTCTTCCCGAAGCTGATGCTGGGACCTGACTTGGAAAAATTGACCCGGATCCCCTTTCCGATATTGATGCTTTTACGATAATTAAACCCCATGTATATCACTCCTTTATCCATTTAGACGCTCCGCTGGCTGCCACCCGGAACTTCAAGCCTTAAAACAGCGATGGACTGTGAAGGGCCTGTGCCGGCGTGCCTTCAGCCGCACCGGTCAGATCCGTTCCTCCAGAAACCGGCGGAAGCGCTGCAGTCCGCCGCTTTTTTCACTGAGGCGGATGTTCCGGTCCTTAGTTCTGATGGTAAAATACTGTGCCTGTTTCATCCCCGGTCCGTTGCTGCGGACTTCCCGGACCTGGCTCCAATCATAGGCCGTTTCTTTGCCGAACATATCCCGGACGGTGAGTCCGGAGGGATCGTAGGTGATGGCAAAATTCTTCACCTTGAGCCAGTAGATCAGATCCACACTCACAAAAACCGCCAGGATGACCAGGAGACGGAACAGTGCCCCCCGATCTCTGGTCGCATGGGAAATGAATTCAAGGACGAAAATCGTCTGCAGCAATGTCATGGCACCATGCATGAATCGGGCATCCTGACGCGGAAACAACACTTTCCCTTCCACGGGACCTTTCTCCACCTGGCCCAGGATCCTGTACTTCATGATGATGTATGCCAGGAGCAATGCGAAAATAATAATTTTGTACATATCGTTCCTTTCTGGTTTCAATCCCATTATACCTTACCATTTAATGGTTTACATGTCGTTTTATACAGTGAGACCTGCCGTTGCACCATTTCCTGCGGATCATGGCACAAAAACAAAACAACTCATATTTTAACATACGAGTTGTCTTTTGTCTTTGCAGCTGGCGATCAGCCGCCGGGCGGTTCGATTCCGTGGTGCATTGCAACCTCTCCGGTGCCAGTCGTGACCTGGGATCGGGCTGGAGACTCTGCGGATCTGATGGCCGTTCCGCAGGAATTCCCTGCCGGTCCGATGCCAATCTATGCTTCTGCAGTGATGCCACTGGGACCCTCATCGGCCAGAAGGCGCAGGATCTCCGTGCGAACGATCCCCGAATAGGTCCGATCCTGAAAATCTGAGATTTTCAGCGTATCCAGCAGCCGCTGGGCAGGAACCATTTTGACTTCAGATACTTCCTCTTCCTGAAGGCAGCAGGTGGCAATGTCGACTTCGGTCTCAATAAAGTAAACATCCACCAGGTGCTTGATGGAAACGCTTCTTCCCACAAATCTGATTTTTTCCGGGTCCAGCGTCAGTCCGATCTCTTCCTGGGTTTCCCGAAGCGCAGCGGCTTTGGATGTTTCTCCGGATTGCACCGCGCCTCCGGTGATATCCCATTTCCCGGAATTCACTTTTTTCTTTCTGGACCTGCGCTGGATCAAAAATTCTCTGCTTGCGTTGTAAATATACACATGGACCACCAGAATATAATCGTCCGGCCTGATATATTCACCTCGGAAAACAGTGATACCTTTTTTGTTGCCATTGCGGTCATAGATATCCAATAATTCCATATACTTACCTCATCTTGCATATAATTATACCAAAAGAGGCACGGGTTTGTAGGATTATATCCGGATAAACCGATAGATTTGCTCGATTTTTTCAGAAATCGAGTTTCCCATCGTACAGGCTGCGTTGACAAAGCGCAGATAATCCATCAATTCTTCTTCACTGTGATCGGTTCTGACATGAAAGACATATTCGATCTTTTTGAAACGAAAGACAGGAAATCGAGTCCCCTCGACCGTTTCTGTTCGGCCGGTCATCCCGTGAACTTCCACGAAAGCCTCGCTGATCTCCATGTTGAACCGATTCCTCAGTTCAGAGAAACCAATTTGCAGGAAGCCAGACTGGAGAGGAAAAACTGTGCCGCGCCGGCTGCATGCTCTTCATTAAAATCAAGATCCATATCAAACCCAGCGGTGGTGTTTCGAAACGTGCGTTCCTGCCTGAAATCTGCTCTGACCGTATAATTGCCCATGATTCTCCTCCTTGAAGATCACCATGATTTAGACTTATCGATTAACATATTATAAATACTGTAAACCCATCCAGGGATGGGACAACGATAGCTCCTTAACGCTGGAGCCATTGTAAGAATTCCGGCATGTAGGTCCGCCAGCAGGATTCACTGTGCCAGTCCTCCTCCCCCAGCCGCCAGGTGATCTGTTCCGGCTTGATCCCGCCGGACTGAAGCTGACGAATGAAGTCCAGTGAATCCTCCAGGTAATTCTTTGATACTTTCCTGTTTTCTTTTCCGGTGGTGACATCCAGCCCTTCCCTGGCTCCGGCCTGGATATAAAACTTATTGGAAGCCGGCCGGATCGTTTCCGCTGCGTAGGCAGTAAATTCTTCCTTGCTGATCCAGGAACACAGGGAGAAAATGCCTGCTTTTGAGAATACGTCAGGATAGGTCATGATCGTATAAGCTGTCATCAATCCGCCCATGGAGGAGCCGGCAAGGAATCTTCCCGCAGAGTCTTTTTGCATGGGATACCGTAATTCCAGCGACGGGATGAGTTCCTCTACAAGGAATGAACCAAAACGGTGCCCTTCTCCCACGATCCATCTGCGTTTGTACTTCATTCGGAACGGACCGTATTCGTGGAGCCGTCTGGGACCGGCGTGGTCAATACCCACCACGATCATGGGACCGGCTTTCCCTTCTTCCTGCAGCTCTTCCAGCGCTTCCCGCACTTCCCAGGTCACGCCGGTGTAAGAATCTTCCGGATCGAACAAATTTTGGCCGTCAAACATGTATAAAACCGGGTACGTCTGTTCTGAAGTTTTATACTCCTCAGGAAGCAGAACCCTGACTGTTCTCATTTTTCCATCGTAAAATTTTAGCGATATATTCTCCTGGATCAAATTGAAATCCTCCTGTCAATGTAAACTGATACCTTTCATTATGCCATATCTGACGCCTTTGCTCGCCCTATTTATCCTATGTCCAGAAAATGTTCATACTTTATTTGCCCTGGATCTCTCTCTGATCCCTGCGGCAGTCCAGCTTAGGTAAGGGAATTTACAGGAAAAAAGCCTCCTTATTTTCATAAAGAGGCTCAGTCCCGTTTTGTTATTGTTTTATCCGATCAGACCCATGCCGATTTTCAATGCTCGCTGGTTCAGCTCGATAAATGCCGGCTTCACATTATCTGCAATGAGCTGATTCCAATCAATGGCTTCCAGACCCATGGCCCGAACGATGGTCCCAAGAAGTATGATGTTCATGACCTTGGGATTGCCGATTTTTTCAGCTTCAGCCGCCGCGTGGA
>CAYYVR010000012.1:20179-26505 GCA_964475185.1 uncultured Clostridium sp.
ATGATGTTCATGACCTTGGGATTGCCGATTTTTTCAGCTTCAGCCGCCGCGTGGATCACCGTTGTATCAGCCTTTGCAGCGATTTCCTCCAGAATATCGTTGGCGTACTTCATTTTTCCTGAAAGTACCGGCATCGGGCTGATCTGGAAATCATTGACCACAACTTTTCCGTCAGGTTTGAGATATTCCAGCCAACGCAGGGCTTCCATCTTTTCAAATGACACCAGGATGTCGGCGCCGCCCCGTTCTATGACAGGAGACGCCACTTTCTCCCCATAACGGACCTGACTGGAAACAGAACCGCCCCGCTGGCTCATTCCGTGGATCTCTGACATTTTCACATCATAGCCCGCTTCCATCAGTCCCAGGGTCAGCAACTTGGAGGCGAGGATGGTACCCTGACCGCCTACACCCACTAACAGGATCGATTTCGTCATTTTACTCCCCCTCCTTCTTGATCGCCTTCACCGGACATACCTGCAGACATACGGTACAGCCTACACAGGCATTCCGGTTGATGTAGGACTTTTTGCGGTCGAAATCAAATTCAATGGCCGGACATCCGGTTCTGGTACAGGCACGGCAGCCAATGCACAGATCCTGGTCCACATAGCACTTGGTTTTAAAGACATCAACGAATTCGATCTTATCCTTGTCATGGAGTTTTTTGAGAACACAGGGCCAGCGGGTGATGATCACCGATGGTTCATCCAGTGATTCAGCCCATTTCAGGGCATTTTTTACGGCCGTCAGATCATTGGGATTGATGGAAACGACATGTTCGATCCCGCAGGCTCTGACCATGGCTTCGATATCCAGTTCCTTGGCTTCTTTTCCCTGAAGCGTATATCCGGAACCCGGATTTTCCTGATGGCCGGTCATGCCGGTGATGCGGTTGTCCAAAATGATATTGATGGTATTTCCGCCGTTATAGGCGGTATTGATCAGCGAGTTGACACCGGTATGGAAGAAAGTGGAATCTCCCAGCACCGTGACCACGCGCATTTTATTGTCTTCCTTCATATTGAACACGCTCTGGGCACCATGGCCGACTGAAATGGACGCTCCCATGCAGAGGTTGATATCCATGGCATTATAGGGTTCGGCAAACCCCAGAGTATAGCAGCCGATGTCACCCGAGATCATCGTGTTCTTCAGCTTGCCCACTTCGTAGAAGAATCCGCGGTGAGGGCAGCCTGCACACAGGGAAGGCGGTCTTGGTACGATCTTGTCTGATGTTCCATCCACTGAGTCCAGCATTTTGCCGAAGACGGATTCCCGGATCACGTCCGGGGTCTTTTCGCCAAATGGCGGGAACGTATCCGTGCCGTGGACGGTGAAGCCCAGGCGCTGAGCCTCCTCTTCAATGATGGGATCATTCTCTTCGATGACATAAACTGTTTCGACCTGGCTGCAGAATTCTTTTATTTTCTCATCCGGCAGCGGATAGGAAAATCCGATCATCAGATAGGATGCAGTATCCCCGAATACTTCCCGGGCATAATCGATGCATCCGCCGGATGCAATGACACCGATCTTGCGATCGTTCCACTGGATCCGGTTGAGTTCCGTCTGATTGGAGAACGCTCTCAGACGGTGGGTCCGGTCCTCCACCTTCCCCCGCAGTTGTTTTGCATGCGCAGGTACGGTGATATATTTTTTTACATCCTTCTGATAGTCACGGATGGCTACTTCCTTTCGATCCGCCAGTTCCACGATCCCCTTTGAATGACAGACCCTGGTGGTGACGCGAAGCAGAACGGGTGTGTCGAACTGCTCAGAGATCTCAAATGCCCGGATCATATAGCTTTTGCATTCAGCTGAATCCTTCGGCTCGATGCATGGGATCTTGGCAAATTTTGCATAGTTGCGGTTATCCTGTTCATTCTGTGATGAATGCTGGCCGGGCTCATCGGCTGTGATCAGCACAAAGCCGCCGTTGACTCCGGTATAGGCGAAGGTGAACAGCGGATCCGCCGCCACGTTGACTCCGACGTGCTTCATGGCCGCAAAGGCTCTGGCACCGGCAACGGATGCACCAGCCGCAGCCTCCAGGGCAACTTTTTCATTGTTGGCCCACTCCGCCACGATGGCGTCTTTGTATAGCGCAGCATTCTCGAGGATCTCTGTACTTGGCGTGCCAGGATATGCGGATGCATAATGAACGCCTGCTTCATAAGCGCCCCTGGCCAGGGCCTCATTTCCAGTTAATAATTCCTTCATTTTTCCCCCTTCCCCTGCAAAGCTTAAATTTATATTTTAACAGGGGTTATTTCTCTATTTAATAACTTAACACAGTACAATGATAACATTTTCATCATATGCTATCAATTTTCCGGTTAAAAATTATCAATCTGTAATCATTTATCGGACTTCCCATACCACTTATGAATCAGTTGGTTCATAACATTGAAAAAAAGAGAAAGGCCACTGTTTTTGACCGAACTCCCATTGAATTAAGATCCCCATTGTGTTGAGCACGCAAAGAAGACCCGGCAATGCCGGGCCTGCTTTTGTGATTTGATCTTTTATTTGATCTTTACTTCAAGCTCTTTAAGCTCTTTTGCGAAACCACTCTTCTCTGGAGATGAATGTGGAAGCTCCGCATGCAGGACATTCCTCAGGTTTCTCTTCTGCAAATGTCACCAGGCGGCAGGAATTGCAGCGGAACATGCTGCCCGCTTCGTTCATCTGCTCCTGATCCGGATCATACTCGACAAAAATGTTATGGCCCTTGGCCTGGCATTCCGGGCACATTTCCGGTTGTGTTTCAGCTTCATAGATAAATCCGCAGAACAGGCACAGCCAGCTCTTGTTATTGGCATCCAGGCTGCCGTCTGTTTCAACGAAGACTTCGGATCCTGCACCGCAGACTGCGCAGACTTCAGGAGCCGTTTCTCCGTCCACGACATAACCACAGATCTCACATTTCCATTTTTTCACAATTGATCCCTCCAAGATGTTTTGTTCTATATTCTATTATAACGCAGGTTCTCTGTAATCGTTAAGTTATTTACAAGTTATCTTAACTTTTCCGGCGCACGCTGTTGGTTCGATGATCAGAGAATGTTCAGAAGATCTGCCAGAGACAGGTCCAGATCCTCAGGGTCCCTGGTGCCAAGGATGCGGGACGAAAGATTTTTCGCGATCAGCGGCGGAGTTTCAGGGAAGGTCCAGTGATCCCCCGGCAGATTGAACGCCGTGATCTGTCGGAATCGCCACAATGCCCCGCCGGCCTCAGCCAGCGGCAGTCTGGATGCTTCCGGAATGAGCACGGACTTGAATTCATCCGGTCCGGCCACGGCCAGGAAGTACGGCGCATAGTCTGAGCTGATAAATAAGACCGGTGTCAGAATGCTGAAAACCTTGGTCAAATCGATGTAGATCCGATCCAGATCGCGATCTTGGATCTTACCTTCCAGCATCATGGCAAACAGCGTCAGATCCGTTTTGAAGGCCCTGGAGTTTGAAATGAACGCACGGTGGACATTCAGTGCCTGGGTCAGCAGTTCCTTTCGCAAATCATTGTACTCCTCGCTGAGCCAGACTCCGCTGTCCTGTTTCAGATTTTCCCGTACGAGCCGGTGAAGGATCTCCTCGTCAGTAAAGGCTTTGCCGTATTTTTCGCGATATTCGGCAATATCCCTGGCCGCTTCTTCCAGCTGCTCCTGCCTGGCCTTGTAATTGCTCTCTTCCTGTTCGTGCTCCAGTTTGAGATTGTGGTATTCTCCCAGGATCAGATTCAGCTCCCGCTTATGTTCTTCCATCTCCTCCAGGAGTTTTCGATGCGCATCCGTCATGGTCTTGTACCGGATGACCTTATCATCCCCGGTGAAGAAGAAACTGAAGAATCGTCTCAGAAAGCCCATTTCATTCTGGAGTTCCTTCATGGACACATCGTGCTCTTCAATGACAGCCTCGCGTTTTCGGATCTCTTTTTCCTTGAATTCCCGGGAGGCTTCCGAAGATTCGATCCTGGCATTCAATTCCTCTACCCGGACCGAGGCAGCTGACCCTTTTTCCAGAAGGTCCCGGTATCCGAAGGTTGTGCGGTATTCCTGCATGATCTCTTCCCGTTTGAGCAGGACCCGGTCCAGAACCTCTCTGAATTCCTTGCGGGCCGCCTCCCAGTCCTGGGTCCCGTTTTTCATCTGGTCTGCCAGACCGGTTCCCTTGCTTTTATAGGTATCTCTCAGGAAATGGATGATGTCCCGGTTTTTCGTGAATTTCTGGATTATGTAAGGTTTTCCGGCCGCTTTAAAATACGGCTGGGGTTCCAGCGCAGTCATCACCTGATCCATGGTGTGGCCCAGGCTGTCGATGAATCCGTCGTCTTTGCCCATTATGATCGTAGAATGGTTGAGAAGACGTTCCTCCGGCACATGGTAGGCACTGGAAAATTCTTTGTTGTCTTTAAAGGGCTGTTCCGTGAAGGCATCATCCGGTTTGGAAAATCGGGTCATGGCTGCGGCCCGGTCAATGAGATTCGCAGTGATGATCTCCGGCAGCAGACGCAGGGCCTGTTTGTCGTCATGGACCATGCGGAAGTAGGTGAAGGGCTTATCCCGGCCATTGATCATCTGATTGAGGACCAGCTGTTCACGGAGCGTGATCTTCTCATGGCCCGGCCACATCCCCAGTGAGTTTTTCTCCGGAGAGGTCATTTCCTTGACCCGTGCGGGGGTGTAGTCCTCCTCCAGAGGACTGGCATTTTTCAAAACGTTTTTCACGTTTCTGGCCATCAGGTCGATCCTGGTACCCTCATCCTTTGAGGACAGGATCTCTTCAAGATCCTGGAGATGTCCGTCGGCGACGTTATGACCATAGATGTCCCGTTCCTGGATCAGGGTCTGGAAATTGGGCAGGAATTCCGACAGATTCAACTTATTGACCACGTAGCTGAAGATCTCCCGGAGTTCCCGGTATTCGAGTTTCCGGTCAAAGGTCATCAGAAATTCATCCATTTCGTCATTGGCCCGGTTGATCAGCGTCAGGTCCAGCAGCGTCCAGGGATTTTTTTCTTTCAGGATCTTCGCCAAAGCAAACATGACCGGCGAAATGAAAAAGCTGTTCCTGATGTAATAGCCGCGCTTATCCGTCCGGATCATGCAAAGATATGCCTTTGTTCCGGAGTCGGCGGGCTCTTCGCCCATAGCCCGGACAAGATCTTCGATCTGGGCCTGCCCGATATACAGATCATAGCCATTGAGAGATTCCCCGCCGAAAATGCTCTCATAGGGCACATAGGTCCGGTCATCATTCACCAGATGATCCGTTTTCCTGCCGCCAGGGTAATCCGGGCGAAACAATATGAAGTTATAATAATATTCAAGTAGTTTTTTTGCTTCCATTAAAATGATCTCCCCGCTTCCGTTCAATCTATTCTGATTATAACATTGATTCAAAGCTTCAATGGGGATATTTTCAAATCACCCGGCCAAGCTGCGATTAAGCCAAATTTAATGTATAATCTATAAATAATCTGTGTTAAAATATGTAATATAAATAATAAAATGCGTTGTTTTTGCAACCTTATCCAATGTTAGGCAGGTGCACCATGAAACGAACCATGAAAAAAGTCGCTCTCATCAATAAATTGAAAGATCTGATCTTCATTGTGGAAATGATCCTGGCTGTCATGATCCTCTTCGGCGTACTGGCCGGACTGGTTTCCAGCGTGCTGCAGATCCCGGCGATCCTGACCACAACCCGGGACGAATTTTATACCAGTTTCAAAAACTTCCTCGGCAACGCCCTGCTCCTGGTCGTCGGGGTGGAGCTGATCCGAATGCTGATCACACATACCACCAGAGCCACTCTGGAGCTCATCGTTTTCGTCATTGCCAGAAAACTCCTGATCTACACCGATTCCATGGTCGACATTTTCCTTGGAACTGTGGCCCTGGCCATCGCCTTTGCCACCATCAAATACCTCCTGCCCGTCCGAAAGGAGCGGGATGCTTCCGTCAGGCTGTATCCTGCCTGGCTGAAAATCAGCGAAGTCAACTCCCACCTGGGTGTGGACATTCCCGTGGATGGTGAGATCACACTGGATCAGTTTATCCATTCGATCCGCACCCGCGGGGATCTTCCCAAAAACGGCGAGAAAATCCACGCCGGGCCGGTGGATATCACCCTGTCCAACGTTTGTGAAGACGGAACGATCCTGGACGTGCAGATCACAGATTCGAACTTCGTCAGCCACTGACCCTCCTGATCCTCCCATTCGTCCAGCCTCCGCCTCCAGGGTACGCCAGGAAAAGATCTCACGGATGGCTTACTGATGGAACTCCTCATTGACCCAACTATTCATTGCTGAATTACTC
>CAYYVR010000012.1:26605-29558 GCA_964475185.1 uncultured Clostridium sp.
GGGGTCCGGTCACTTTACGCTGAACCCACCGGTCCTGCATCATTTCAAGATAGTTCAGCATATTGATCTCTTCACTTTCCCTGTAGGTAAATCCAAAGAATCGCGCCGCATTCCCGGCCAGTTCAGCAAACAGCGCGCAGGCTTCAAAGACAGCTTCCCAGATGGCTTTAGCCTCCGCCGGCGGGTAGGTGGACAGATATCGTCCATACAGGTCAGCGTTGAGATATTTGCCGAAGTGTTTGCCCAGCTTTCCCGGGGAGCCGCTAAAGTCAGTCTGGATGCCGATCTGCCACTGGATCACCTGATCCAGCATGGGACGAACATACCCATTGAGCATTCCCATGGCATATGGCAGCTGATCGCGCAGGATCCCTTTGGCCACATTGTTCAGACACCACCAGAATTCATTGCAGCAATCATGAAAGATTTTCTGATCCGGCGGTTTCACCTGCCAGAGATTCCCCCCCGGTTTCAGGCCAAGGGCGGCAGTTCCATCTTTGTCTTCCAATATCACGGCTGGTTCTCCCAGATCCGTGACGGGCAGAACCTGTACGGTGAGGTCGATGCGATTGCCGTCAGAAAAAAGCATTAAGCAGACAAATCGGGCGCCTGGCCCCTTGATCGGCGCATCCGGCTCCGGCATCTGACAGATTGCCGGCGGGCCGAACTGGTCCCGGATCCATTCCATGTTCTGATCGTAGGGAGAGAGATCGGTGACAAAGAAGACGATGTCAAAATCAGCATACTCGTCCGGAGTCCAGTCAGGGTCCGCCCGAGACCCCCACAGGGCCACACATCGGATGCGGGCATCTTTTTGGGCAACGTTCAAGATCAGTTCCAGCATTTCCTGTTGCGTTCGCATGATGGGATTCCTCCTGACAGCAGATGATCCCCCCACGGGACATCTGGTTTATGATAATGAGTAAGGCACCCGTAATCCATGATCCGGGTGCCTCCATTATATACTGATCCTTCCATCAGAACTTATTTTGGTTTCGATGCATTTCCCGTACCATCATCGTTTTGATCCGTTCATTTCTTTGCCCGATCCTTCCTCTGCTTCGACCCGCTCTTTGATCTGACCCTTCCTTAGTTCTGACCCTTTCGTTGTTCTGACCCATCTCTTAAACAGATTCTTTGAACTTTTCTCCGATCTTTCGGGTTCAAAGATCATCGGATCTTCACTTTTTTCCACTTCCCGGTGCGGAATCGGAAAAACACCAGCGTCCAGCGGATGAGCTGATCGACCAGAACGGCGATCCACGCGCCGGCCAGGCCAAGTTCCATCTGATTGACCAGAAACAGGGCGACCTGGATCCGAACCAGTAAAACCCCGATGATGGTGGCGATGAGAGGCCACACGGTATCCCCGGCTCCGCGCAATGCGCCGGACAGGATCAGCTGTGATGATTGAAAGGGCTGGACCAGGGCGATGATTTTCAGGGCCACCGAGGCATTTTCGATGATCTGCTGATCACTGGTGTAAAGCCCCACCAGCTGCCGGCCGAAAAAGAAGAATAACAAGGCAATCAACGTGGAAATGATGGACCCGATGTGCCGGGCGCTTTTCGAGTACATCTCCGCATCCTGGGGGCGGTTTTCACCCAGGGACCGGCCAACCAGGGTGGATGCGGCGATCCCGAAGGCCTGACCGGGATTGAAGGAGAGGCCCAGGATCGACAACGCGATCTGATGCGCCGCGTAGACCACAGTCCCCAGGGAAGCGACGATCCTCACGAAGAAGAAGATCCCCAGCCGCAGCGCCAGCTGCTCCAGCGAGGCCGGAAGGCCGATGCGGATCAGATTTTTGACGGTTTTCATTTCAAACCGGAATTTCTCCCGGATCGAGATCTTTGATTTTCCGCGAATAAAGTAAATAAAAACCAATATGAAGGCCAGGACCTGGGAAAGGGCTGTGGAAATGCCGGCCCCATTCAGACCCATTGCCGGGAAGCCAAAGAGACCATAGATCAGCGTGGCATTCCCTAAGACATTGAGGCCATTGGAGAATAAATTGATCTTCATGGGCGTTTTGGTTTCCCCCACACCGCGCAGAGCCGAGGAACCGCACATGGTCAGTGCCTGGAAAATGAACCCGACATGGACGATGCGGAAATAGGTGCTTCCGATGGAGACGACATCTTCGCCCGCACCCAAAAGGCGCATAATGGGTTCAGCCTGGGTGATGGCTAATACAAACAGCGGAATGATGATCATGAGGATACTCAGGATCAGGACATGTTTCAATATATTGCCCAACCGACTGATCCTGCCCATTCCGTAGTAACGGGCAATGATGGCCGTTCCGCCGACATTGAAACTCTGGACCAGTGACAGGCCAATGAACAGGGGCTGATTGGCGATCCCCACCGATGCAATGGATCCCGCCGACAGCGATGTGGGCTGGATATTTCCCAGCATCATCATATCCACCATTCCAAACAGAGAACCCATGAACAGTTCCAATAAAACAGGCCATGCAATATGCATAACCCGCTGTCTGCTTTCTTTTTTTGTGATTTGTTTCGGCGCTGCCGTTGCTTCAGTCATGATCCGATGCCTCTTTCTTTTCCTGCTAAAATTTACCCTGAACCCACCAGTGCGTTGAAGCAAGCAGATGGCTCAGGGCGAGCACCTCTGGGATCCGGTGATCCCAAGGGATGATTCCATTAAAGTAGTATAGCACGGATCTTTGGCTGGTTTGCCGCACAGCAGCCTGATTCATGACAGATATCTGCCGTTGCAACACAGAATAGCAAATTCATCGACGATCCTTCATTTGACAGCCGCCTACCCAAAAAACAGATGGCTTCGCTGTAGCAAAACATCAGGACTTTTAATATGGAAACAGGGTCAACGACAGGTTTTCTGCCCCGGCTGGAACAAGTGCTCAAAATGAAATCCAGATTCATCTCCTCAACAAGATTGCACACCAGTCGGACCTTGCTATCTC
>CAYYVR010000013.1:0-6812 GCA_964475185.1 uncultured Clostridium sp.
TCTGTTCCTGTCTGTTCCTGTCTGTTCTCATTTGAACTGATCAGAATCCGTCCGGGCAGATCAGATCATCCATCGGAGTGGATCAGCGGGACTTTTCAGGGAAGGGGCCTTCAGGCTGAGGGATCCGGGATCATGATCAGAGAACCTGGAAGATGAAGAATTTCAGATAGAAGGATTCATCGGAGGTCATGAGAATCGGGTGATCGGCGCTCTGGGTCCGGAACTCCACCTGGCGGAGAAGACGTCCGGCACTGCTGGCTGCTTCGACGATGGTCTTTCGGAGCATGTCCTCTTTCATGAAATGAGAACAGGAAGCACTGACAAAATAACCGCCGGGTCTGACCATGCGGATCCCGCGCAGGTTGATCTCGCGGTAGCCGCGGACGGCATTGGATACCGATCCGCGGGATTTGGTGAACGCGGGAGGATCCAGGATCACAACATCAAAGCTGCGGCCTTCCCGGGACCAGGCCGGGAGGACATCAAAGGCGTTGTGGGCTTCGAATTTCACCCGGTCGGACAGTCCGTTGAGCTGTGCGTTTGCCGTGGCCATGGCCACCGCATCCTCTGAAATATCGATGCCCAGGACCGATGAGGCGCCGGCAATGCCTGCATTGAGCGCAAATGAACCGGTATGGGTGAAACAGTCCAGGACGGTGCGGTCTTTGACGATGCGGTGGATGGCCCGCCGGTTTTCTTTCTGATCCAGGAAAAACCCGGTTTTCTGACCGTTCATCAGATCCACGTGATAGCGGACCCCGTTCTCCTCCATGGTGATGACCGGGTCGAAGGGTTCTGTGAGAAATCCCTTGACCATCTCCATTCCTTCCAGTTCCCGCACTTTGACATCACTGCGCTCGATGACCCCTTTGGCTTTAAAATCCCTGGTGAGGATCTCCACCACATCCGCTTTGAATGCTTCGATGCCCAGGGCCAGACTCTGGAGAACATAGTAATCGCCGTAGCGATCCACGGTGAGACCGGGCAGAAGGTCTGACTCCCCGTAGATCAGCCGGTAGGCTTCCTCTCCGGGCATGATGTCCCGGCGGTAAGCCGCCGCTGCATGGATGCGCCGGCGGATCAGCTCTGCATCCACTGCTTCCTCCGGGTCCCGGGTCATGATGCGCACTGCGATCTTGCTGAAGTCATTGATGAACCCTTTGCCGACAAAAAAGCCTTTGCCGTTTCGGATCTCCACAATGTCACCGTTGGTGTAAGTTCCGCTGAAATTTTCGATCTCGTCGGTGTAGACCCACGGGTGGCCTTTTTCCACCGCATGGTATTTTCCTGGTTTCAGATTGATGATGCATGGTTCCATAGGTTTTCCTTCCCGTTTGCCAGTCATTGATCCATTCACTTTGATGTATTTTCCGGTATTTTTTGATTTCCAAACCTTCAGATTGCCTCTTTGCCCTGAGCCTGGCCCTGAGCCTGGCTCTGATCTTTGCCCTGAGCTTTGATCTGAGCTTTGCGGCAGGTATTTATTGAGACCCGTCGGTTATTGAGACCCTTCGGTTACTGAGACTCGTCTGTTGCTGACACTTGTCTGTTATTGATGGACTCCGATCAGAGCCGGGTTATGATCCCGTCGTTCATGGTGCCGATGAGGTCGGTCTGATCGGTCTTCAGGCAGAAGGCCAGGTCTTCATCCATGCCCAGACCGCTGAGGCGGCGGTAGTGGAGGCTCTCTGTCAGGGCCGAGTGGATGTCCGGGTGGGCTTCATAGAGCAGCCTGGCTGCCAGCGCCTCGTCGGAGAGGACCGCCTCGCCGTCGATCTCACGGATCATGGCACCTGCCGTGATGAAATCATCCAGGGTGAACCGGCCGCCTGTGCCGGCGTTGATCAGAATGATGTCCCGCTCCAGGCTCAGTGCGTGGCGGATCACCGCCCGGGCATTGCGCAGGCAGCCGATGAGGACCGTCTGCGCTGCGCCGGATTTCAGGAGCGCCCGGGTCCCGTTGGAGGTGGTCATGACCAGGTCCCTGCCGCCGATGGTCTCCCTGGTGTAATCCAGGGGGGAGTTGGACAGATCAAACCCGGGGATCTTCAGCGCATGGCGTTCGCCGCCCAGGATCAGCTCCGGATCGCGCGCTTTCAGCGTCAGTGCATCCTCCGGTTCAGCAACGCAGCGAATGGACCGGGCGCCTGCCTCCAGTGCTGTGATCATGACCGTAGTGGCCCGCAGCGTGTCGATGACGATGGCGGTCCTGCCGGTGAGCTGTTCTGCATGGGTATGCTCATGACTTATGATGACGTTGCATTGGTTCATTGTGCTCCCTCCAAAAGGCTGCCCTGGGTGATCTCCCGCCGGGCCAGTTCTGCATCGATCTCGTTGAGGATCTCCCATTTGTTCAGGGACCACATCGGCCCGATCAGGAGACTGCGCGGCGCATCCCCGGTGAGACGGTGGACGATCATGGCCGGATCCAGCAGTCCGATGGCTGAGCAGATGACGTCGATGTACTCTGCTTTGGTCATGAACCGGAGCCGGCCCTCTTCGTAAAATTTTTCCATGGGGGTGTTCTTCATCAGGTGGAGCAGATGGAATTTGATGCCGCGGCTGCCCTGATCCCGGACATAGCGGACCGTGGCCAGCATGTCTTCACGGGTCTCTCCGGGCAGTCCGAAAATCACATGGGTCACCGCATCGACCCCATAGCTTCGGAGCAGCTCCATGGCCTGCTCATAGACTTCACGGTCATAGCCGCGGTTGATGAGATGCGCCGTCTCATCGTTGGACGTCTGCAGGCCCAGCTCCACCCATACGTAGTATTTATCCGCGTACCCGGCGATGAGCCGGACGATCTCCTCATTCAGACAGTCGGGCCGGGTCGCAATGGCAAGACCGACGACGCCGGGCATCGCCACCGCCTCATCGTATTTTTGCCGAAGCGCCTCCACCGTATCGTAGGTATTGGTGAAGGCCTGAAAATAGGCGATGTATTTGCCTTTGTCCCACTTTTTTGCCATGGTCCGCCGGACCTGGCAAAACTGTTCGGAAATGGTCAGCCAGCGTTCGCCGGCAAAATCACCGGAACCCCGTTCCGAACAGAAAATACAGCCCTCAGCGGAGATCGTGCCGTCCCGGTTGGGACAGGAGAATCCTCCGTCCAGACTGATCTTCATGACCTTTTCGCCGAACCGTTCCCGCAGATCATGATTCAGGGTATGATAGCGCTTTTGCGACCACATCATAGGATCCCCAGCTCCTTCAGGCCGTGGAGAACGCCGTCCTCTTCCACGGAGCGCGTCACAAAGTCAGCGATCTTCTTCAGATCCTCTTTGCCGTTGCCCATGGCCACCCCGATGTCTGCGTATTCGATCATTTCGATATCATTGTAATTGTCTCCGAAGGCGACGATCCGGGCAGATTGGTCCAGATCCAGATGCTCCCTGACTGCTTTGATCCCGTCGCGCTTGGTGGAGTGGGCCAACGTGATGTCAAAGGAGAGCGGCGAGGGCTGGACCAGGACCGTGATGCCCCGGTCGGAAAAGTCTTCCATGGCTTCGGCATCCTCCGCCTTTAAAAAGGTCACGGAGATCTTGTTGACCTTGAGCCCTCTGGTCTCCCCCAGCGGAAGGACACAGTCCGGATCGATGCCGAACCGGCGCTGGTATTTTCGGCTCAGCTCGGTATCCGGCTGATTGGAATACAGCTCCAGGCCGCACTCCAGATAAAGGACCGGATCATACTGCCCCAGGCGCTCCAGAATGAAATCCAGCGTGTCCTGCTCGAAATAGACATTGCGGACCTCTTCCCCGTTCACCCTGACATAGGCGCCCGCGCACAGAGAATAGCCGTCAGCCTCCATGTCACGGATGGCTGAGGGCAGCATGCCGTGGGACCGCCCCGTACAGATGAAATAGCGGTCCCCGTTGGCCCGAAGGGTTTTCAGCCCCGCTTTCAGCTCCGGGGAGAGATCGCTGATCCCCCGGGAGAATTCCAGCAGGGTCCCGTCGACGTCAAAAAAAATCAGATTCATATCGATCACCTATCTGTAATGGCCCCGCAGACAAGCTGCAGGCATTACCCTTTCTGCACGACCGGTGTCCGGCCAATTGAAGTGTTAAAACCATTGAAATCAAAGAGGCGCAGATCCGGAGTCGCCTGACTGAAAAAACGATCCGCCATGGGGTCTTGTCGGGAGCACCGGAACCATTGGAATCGCGAAGATCATTGGGATCATTCCGGGATCCTGATGGATGGGGGGATCTCCTGTTTTCTCCCATCGGATCTTTCGCATTTACACCCTGTAGTTTATCACAAAACGGCAGACGGTAATAACCATCTGCCGTGTGTGCATTCACTGGATCATACTCCTTAACGCAGGACATTGATGACTTTGTCATCATTGAGTTTCTTGAAAATCGTAATGGCCAGGGGAAGGATGAACAATCCGACCAGGCCGAAGAGCCGGACCCCCACATAAATGCACATCAGCATGATGATGGGGTGCAGGCCGATCTGGTCCCCCACCACCTTGGGCTCGATGGCCTGACGGACCACGAAGATGATGGCGTAGATGATGAACAGGCCAAGGGCCAGCTTGAGGTCACCCAGAAGGAGCGTATAGATGATCCATGGGATCATGATGGTGCCGGTGCCGATGACGGGCAGTGCATCCATCAGGGCGACGAGCAGTGCCACCACGATGGCATTGGACCTGCCGAGGATGGACAGGCCGATGGAGAGTTCGATGAAAGTGATGGTGATGATGATCATGTAGGCCCGGATGAACCGGAAGGCCGTATGGCCGATGTTATAGAGGACATTTTCATAGATATGGAGGGTCCGGTCGCTCATCTGGCGCCGGATGAAGGCTTCCATCCGATCCAGATCCAGGGAGAACATGACCGATGAAATGATGGTGAAGACGGTTTTCAGGATCAGTGAAGTCAGGGTCCCGGCAACGCCGGTGAGGCTGTTGAGCACCGTATTGGACGCCTTCTCGACAAAGTTCAGGAATGTCTGATTGATGCTTTGGTAACTGGCCTCGGCAAACTCCCGCAGATCCGGGAACCGCTCCGTGATGTTGAACATCAGATCACTGATGGCAGGCTGGATATCCTGCATATAGAGATTCGGCAGCCGGTTGAAAAAGGTTCGGACAAGATCGGCGATCTTCGTCCCTCCCAGCAGCATCAGCACTACCAGCAGGAAGTAGAAAAGGGCCAGGACGATCATATAGATCAGTTTTTTATTGACCTTTGTATCCTGAATGAAGAACTTTGAACTATTGCGGACGATGATGGCTATGACCAGACCGATGATGAACGGCGCGAACAGGGGCAGCACAAATTTCGCCGTAAAATAGGCGATGAGGCCTATGATGAACAGATAGGCAAACTGGATTATGAAATTGCGCCTTTTTTCAACATTCATGCCGGGTCTCCTGTGGATTCTGGTCATGCGGTGGATCCTTCCTGTCTTTTCACGGGGTCCGTTAAAAACCCAGGCTGACAGTTCGAAGTTGTTACTTGATATAATCAGATAATAGTATATCATAAGGATGTTTCAGTTTGTGCCCGGATCGCGGCCGGACTTTGGAAATATTTACAGTCTGCCGACCGCCGTTTTGAGCTTCCCTGACAGGTTCATGCCGATGCAGCTGATTCCGGCGAAACTGATTCGCAGGCTGCCTTTTTCAGTGTCGATCCCAAAGCGCGGGACCGTCATCAGGTGATGCATCTGTCCGGCCGGTCTCAGCTGAGTTATTCTGCTTTCATTATACTATACGAACTACTATACGAACTGCCCGAAATCTGAAGCCGTCAGATCCGCTCTGCCTGCACGCCATGGAAGGCGCCGGATCCGCTCCGGCAATCCTTCCGGATGGATTCGGGGATCCCATCGAACTGCGAGGTTAAAATAATGTCCAACTGCACTATGTGTCCGCGCGCCTGCAACGTGGACCGAATCCATCAAAGGGGGATCTGCCTGGCCCCCATGACTCCGGTGGTCTCTAAAATCATGCTCCACCAGTGGGAGGAACCGTTTCTCACTGGACGGGCCGGATCCGGCGCGATCTTTTTCTCCGGCTGCAATCTGCGGTGTGTCTACTGTCAGAACCATACCATCAGCCACCGCCTGGCCGGCCGGGAGATGACCTCAGAGGAGCTCATCGGCTGGATGCTGCGTCTGCAGGCGATGGGCGCCGCCAATATCAATCTGGTCACCGCCTCCCACTATGCAGAGCAGCTGGCGCCCATCCTGCGTGATGCCCGCGCACAGGGACTGGATCTGCCGATCCTCTGGAATTCCTCTGCCTATGAATCCGTCCGGACCCTGGCGGCCCTGGAGGGCCTCGTCGATATCTATCTGCCGGATTTCAAGTACATGGATCCAACGCTTGCCCGCCGCTATTCCATGGCGGAAGATTATCCGCAGGTCGCCCGCTCTGCCATCGCCGAAATGGTCCGTCAGACCGGACCCTTGCGGTTCCAGGACGATCAGCTGGTCCGCGGAACGGTGATCCGCCATCTGGTGCTGCCGGGCATGACCGAAGATGCCCAGGCCATTTTAGCCTACCTGCATCAGACCTATGGATCCGATGTGTTCCTCTCGATCATGAACCAGTATACGCCGGCCGGTGATCTGAAGGACTATCCCGAGATCGACCGCCATGTGCGTGCAAATGAGTATGAGGAAGTCGTTGATTATGCTATGGCTGTTGGCATCACCCAGGCGCTGATCCAGTCCGATGAAGCCCAGTCCACGGCCTTCACCCCCGACTTCACGATCCTCTTCGAGGAGGCGACGCCATGAGCCTGGATCTTACCGGCCAGCTGATCGTTCTCTTCCCGGCGGCA
>CAYYVR010000013.1:6912-27960 GCA_964475185.1 uncultured Clostridium sp.
CTTTCGGAATCTTTGGAACCACTTTTTGCCCCCTGATCCATCCGGATCTTAAAATCCGGCTGAAAACGGACAAGGACCGCACTGCGGCCCCTGTCCGTTTTTTACATCAGGAATCGTCTGATCGGTCCGCAGCGAACAGAGGACCCGGATTCCGGTCCCCTGGGGATGATTACTTTTCAGCTGCAGGACGGTCTTTTTTACCAGTCGCTGGATTTATAATGCTCTGTCATCAGATCCGTGAAATCATAGTCCTCTTCGAACTCTTTGTCATCGGTTGGTTTTTCGGCTTTTCCGCCGGTCAGTTCGGTCAGCGCCGCCTGATGCATGGCAATGGCATGCTTGTGGCGTTCAATGTCAGATGGGTTGTTGAGCTTGCCCCGTTCAAAGTACTTGATGACCTGGGGAAATCCAAAGTTTTTCAGAGCAGCCCGGATCAGTGCCCGGATCTCATAGGATGAGACGACCCCGTTTTCGCCGCGCAGCGCGACAAGCTGTTTTTCCACATCGTGGCTCATCAGCTCAGCCTCTTTGGCTGTGATCATGATTCCCCCGTCATTGCCGGCGTTGACGATGGTGGTTTCGATTTTATGGGGGTCAAACGGTTGTCTGTTGCCCTTTTTCTTGATTACAGTTAACATATGCACCTCCAAAGTACAGAGTTTCCCAATGTGCTTCTTATCCCTATTTTACATCGGTTCATTCAAACTGCACTGACAAATAAATGATTTCACAGTTTGTTAACCTGCCCCTGTGGTTTTTGCGGAATTCTTTTCATCTTTTCAATTTGGGGAATTTTGGGGCTGAAATTTCTGTAATGTCCAAGAATCCCCGGAAAACGGCCAAGTTATGCACAATATCTCCCAATTATCCACAAAATCTGGGGATAACTCTGCAGTTATCCCCAAAACCATGTATATTAATTTCTCGTTTTTTTCATCTAAAATATTTTTTGCCCTGTGTTTAGTGATTCTTGAAATAAACTGCCCAAAAAACATTTGGTTGGTATTTCAGATGGGTGCGTCCTGTATAAAAAAAGAATGATGTTATCCCCAGGTCAGCCGTTTTTTTATTCAGCGCATTACGACAGCGCCGTTTCCACCCGGACAAACTGGATCAGCGCCCTGACTTCTTTGAGCGCAACGGTCTCCGAAATCTCACGGTCCGTGCTGCGAAGCAAAAGTACGTTGGCATTGCCCAGCATTCTGATTTTCCGCAGCTGATTGGCTCCGTTTCTGCTGATCAGGTAAAACCCGTTCTGATGGATCTCCCGGACCGGGGTCCCCAGCAGGAGACTTCCTTTGAGGATCCCGTAGCCGGACAATTCATCACTGTCCTGGCGCAGGAGCACGGCCTTTTCCGCGGCAACGCCCCGGATCTTGCCCTCTTCCACCGGATACAGCGTCTGCCCGACGGGATCTTTAAACGTCAGATCATACACAGGGATGTTCTTGAGGTTACTGCCAAAGGCCTGATCCCAGAGTTCATTGCGCTCTCTGGGTGGGGCCGGAGCTGCCGGCTTCTTTGGCTGGACTTCCCGGACCCGGGCCTGGCGCTGGGTCTCTTTTTCTTCCTTGAAAACAGCCGTTTCAAAGGAATCCAGTCCAAGTTCCGAGACATTTTTCCCAAGAATTTTGGAGAACCGCTGGATCATGGATTCATTGACGACTCTGCGGCCGGCTTCCACGTCGATGAGAAAGCCTTCCGACACGCCCATTTTTTTAGCCAGGGCTTTGGCTGACAGTCCGGAGGATTCCCGGACTTTTTTGATGTTTTCACCTACTCGGCTCATGGCTGCCCCTTAATTTTGCTGATTTTTTTCGGCTTCTTCCCGGGCCAGGCGTTCTTCTTCCTGCTGATTTTCCCGAAGCAGATTTTCCTGATACTCCCGGGCGTTTTTCAGATTCCAGTCACGGTCCTGAATGAGATGCTCAATGAGCAGGAACTCAAAGGCCCAGTTGTAGGAATGGTCCGTGACGGCTGCGATGATCGGCTTGTCACTGAAATTCGACCGGATGGCGATGACGCCGGCCTTGAGGTCTTCATCGGAGTAGCCATTGAAGATAATGACTTTCTCCTCGGGCAGCTCCACGGTGGCGGGTTTCCCGTTGTTGTCGATGAGATCCCGGATGAGTCCGCCGCCATTTTCTCCGTCGATGACCACCATTTCATGGCCCATGAGCTGGAGCTTGGCCAGATCCATGGAATCCAGTCCGTGGACCAGCAGCACTTTACGGTTGTTGCGGACCATTATTTCTTCACCTCCGGCTCTTCCATGTCATCGGCACCTTCCACCGTCACCGTCTCCATGACCTGGTCCTCCAGCGGACGGTCCTGGGCATTGCGCTTCACGCTGACGATCTCATCACAGGCTTCGATGCCTTCGATGACTTTGCCGAAGGCGGCATACTGGCCATCCAGATGGGGCGAGCGGGCCACCATGATGAAGAACTGGGATCCGGCAGAATCCGGATGCCCAGACCGGGCCATGGACAGCACGCCCTTGTCATGTTTCAGGCTGTTCTCAAAGCCGTTGCCGGAGAATTCACCGCGGATGGAATAGCCGGGGCCGCCCATGCCGGTGCCGTTTGGATCTCCGCCCTGGATCATGAAGCCCGGGATGACGCGGTGAAAGATCAGACCGTCATAGAACCCTTTTCTGACCAGGCTGACAAAGTTCTTCACCGTGTTGGGTGCGATCTCGGGGTACAGTTCTGCTTTAATGGTTTTTCCGTTTTTCAGATTTATGGTTACGATTGGATTCATCATATTCCTCCTGAAGGATGATTTTTTGCGGTAGTTCTGTTTAACCTACTTTCTATTATAGGATAGATCCCTCTCCAATGAAATTAATAACTTCTGAACAAATAATGGCCTGCCAGGGCCCCCGCTGCCCAGGCAGACGTTGCCAAAGTCCGGATGTGAAGTCCGGATATGGGCCCGGCGGTCCGGCGGACCCGGACAGCCGGTCTCATTCCGTTGCATCGGGCGGGATGAGTACCTCAACACATTCAATTCAAGATCAATGAGCCGCCCCGGAGGACGGCTCATCGCTGGCGGTTTATTCGGCAGATCCTCACGGCAGGTCCTGCCGCGAGGATCTGCCTGCGTTTCAGCTGCAGGATCTGGCTAAGCTTCTGCTGCAGGATCTTCCAGCGCACTGCGGATCAGCCGGCAGTCATGGTCCAGATCCTTCAGGATCTGATCCCGGTCCAGCCGGTAATACATCCGGACGCCGGACTGACGCACCGTGACCCAGTGCTGGGAAATGATGTAATTCATATGGTGGGACACCGTGGGTTTGGTCAGTTCCAGCTTCTCGGCGATCTCCTGTCCGTAATGATCCCCGGTGGCCAGAAACTGCAGGATCATGAACTTGGAATTTTCCGTGAGATTGCCCAGCTGGGTCAGTGCCTTTTTCAGGTCCTCCCCGTCATCTTCCGCCTTCAGTGCCAGGACGCTGTTGGGTCCCACCATGAGGATGGCTTCGCCTGTTTTATCCAGGCTGATAAGCAGCGTGATCATGGCGGAGGTGGTCACAAAGATGTTCCCAAAGGAGCTGAAGTCATAGTATTTTTCAAACTGTCTGACATAGGAGACGGGATCCCCCGTGACATGATCTTTTGTGGTCTGGTTCCATTCCTTTAAAAAGGCTTCCCGCTCCGGCAGGATCGTTCGGAACAGCGACAAGGCCGCCCGATAATCCTCCGCCATTTTTTTGAGATACGCCGCGCCCTGGCGGATGAACAGGAACAGCTCCCATTTGACTTCACTGGCGATCTTGCTTTTTTCCAGCATGGCGATCATGTCAGTATCCGAATAGAAGGGATCCTCTTCTTCTGTATGGTCCGGATCCCCGGTTTCGTCTGAGTCGCCATTGGCCAGTCCGCTGAGGATCCGGCTTTGCTGGATGCGGATGCCCCTGGCGTCCAGATGCTCCAGCGCATCCAGGAAGGTTTCCACATCGGAATAGGCAAACAGCGCTTCCGTCGGAAGGATATACGTCGGTTCCAGCAGAAAGTGAGTGTATTGTTTCAAACGGTCCAGGACTGCCGGCTCCTGCCGGTAGACCTCCATCATGCGCTTTTCAAAATCATTGATCCGGGGCAGGCCGGATTCCTCGCGGCGCTCCATCAGACGATCCTGATTGGCAGTCATCCAGAAACTGAAGAAAAAGTCCAACACGACGCCGGGCTGTGCATTAAATTTTAAATCCATAGCATGTAAGCCCCCTCTCATGATATCCATCTTATTATTACGTTTTTTCAGTGTCAATAGCATCAGATGCCTCCATTGGATCCCATGGGATGTTCTTTTTCGTCCTGATTGTTTCGTTTCAGTCCCTGACTCAGTCCACTCCGGCACTATGGCCCGTTCCCCATGACCGCCCCCCTGCGGCCGAAAGCAGACTGCTTTCGGCCCTTCGTTCAGGGCGGCGCCTGCGTGGGGATTGGGTCTTGTCATTAGTGTTGGTGCTGGTATTGGTATTGGTATTGGTATTGTTTTTGTCTTTGTTTTTGTCTTTGTTTTTGTCTTTGTCTTTGTCTTTGGTTTAGTTTGGCTGAGGAGACGCGTACGGTCAGTTCAGGATCTGTTCCAGCTGATGGTATACGGCTTCTGTGATCCTCAGCGTCCCGCCCAGGACGGTGATTTCCTTCAGGGGGAGCGATTCCAGGCTGTTCAGGGTCTGGGCCGGTACTTCACCGGCTCTGACCAGCATCAGTCCCTGCCGGCTCCTGGCGGCAAAGCCGGCACTGGCCAGGGCATCGGCAAAGGTTTCGCCGCTGGCGATGACGACAGCGCGGGCATCGGGATCCCCGTAGCGTTCGGTGATGGCCAGGTTGGTGGCATAGCGGTCTTTTCCGTAGATCCGTTCCGTGGTCAGCTCCAGGGCCTGCAGTTCACGTTCAACGGAGGCCCCCACGGCGGCTTCGCCGCCCAGGATCACGACATGGCTGGCTTCCATTTCTGCCAGAGCCAGCCGGGCCCCTTCGCTGAGGCGGTCGGTCCCGGTGAGCAGCAGCGCACTGCCCATCTGTGCCGCCAGGGGCGCAAAGCTCATGGCATCGGCATAGTTCTGTCCGCTGGCCAGGTAGACGGTATCGGCTTTGGGCTGCACGGTCTGTGCCACCTGGGCCGCGGTGACGTAACGATTGGCTCCGGCGATGCGCTCCACGTGCCAGCCGGCCCTGGTCAGCCTCTCTTCGACGCCGGCGGAGACCGCCATTTCACCGCCAATGATGGTGATTTTCGAAACATTGAGCCGTTCCAGTTCTCTGACGGTGGCTTCCGGCAGCTCTGATCTTCGGGTCAGGAGCACCGGCACTTCCCGGGATCCGGCCAGGATCCCGCCCACCATAGCATCCGCGAAGGATTCTCCGCTGGTCAGGATGGCACTTTCACTGCGGGTGAAGGCAAATGCGGAAGTCTGCGCGCCCGTTTCATAGCGGTCAGCGCCGGCAATGCGCCGGATCCCGGCTTCCCGCACCGAGACGGACCCGGGCGTGGCGGCCGTCAGGCGCTGGCTGCCGCGGACGACGTGCAGCTGTGCCGGAGCGGGACCAAAGGTCATCCCCTCTGGCGCGCTCCAAAGGGCTTCATATACCCCGGCGGCCACTTCAGTCATTTCCCCGGCGGGGCCCCCGGGCAGCGACCAGACAGCATCGGCCCCCACCAGATCCGTGGACAAACGCAGGGTCACGCTCTCCCCCGGATACAGCAGTACATCGGCAGCCGGCGACACATCCAGAACAGCCGGTTCGCCATAGGCGGGGCGGCAGTCGACCTGCAGCGGATGAACGGCGGTATTGCCGGCCAGATCCACTGCCCTCAGCTGGAGGTCATTGAGGCCTTCCTTCAGGATGATGGCATGATGGAAGGAACCGTCCGGCGCCAGGGGGATGGTCTCCCCGTTCACCGTGAAGGTGTCCGGATAGTCTTCATCGAGTCGGCCCGCAAGATCAAGGACCCGGGAGGTCACGACGGGATCCGACGGTTCTGTGAGGAGGATCCGCGGCAGGATCTGATCGCGGACGATCTCAACGCCGGCGGAGAAGGCCGTGTAGCGGCCGTCGGCCTGGGCTCGGGTCTTCACCGTGTTGATGCCCGGTTCCAGACGGAGCCCTGCCGAGAACGGTGTCCCGTCGGCAGGGAAGGTATCATACAGTTCCCCGTTGCGGTGCACTTCGAGGCGGCCGGGGCCCGACAGCGTTCCCTGCAGCGTGACCCGTTCCAGATCAGTGTAGTGGACGCCCTGATGTTCACGGGCCCCGTCCACAGCAGTGATCTGCGGTGCATCCTGGGAATAATCCACGATGGCCCGGATCATCCAGCCGCCCTGGAAGCCGATGGAGGGCAGCGCCGTGAAATTGCCGTTGGCATAGGAGTAGGACAGGGCATTGCCCGTATCCGAACCATAGTCGACACCGATGGCAGGGGAATAGTCGCCGGACTCAGTCTGCAGGAACGCGGCCATGAAGGGGCGGTCCCGGTGGATGTTGAGTTCGGACAGGTCAAAGGTATTCCAGGCACCCCTCTCCACCGTGACGGGGATGAGCTCGGTCAAAAGTTCATCCACAGGGATCAGCTGATCGGTGACTTCAAAGAGGGCCAGCTGCATCTGGGTCCCGCCGGGCATCGGAAAATCCTCTCCCCAGAACCAGGCGCGGATGGCGTTGACATGGGCGTGTTCGGCCGGATCAAAGACCATGCCGTAGCCATAGCCCGGCCGGCTCATGTTGACCGCATCTTCCGCGCCGCCGTCATCAAAGGCAAGTTCGCTGGCATAGGGTACGAAGGGCTGCATCGCGACATCGGCGGCAGCCGGCGCGTCAGTGTCGGCGGTCACGGACCGGGTCGTGATCTCATAGTCGGGGTGATAGACCTCCAGGGTGTACGCCCCGGCAAAGATCTCCTCGAGGCGGAACGCACCGCTGGCATCGGTCATGACCGGCGCGATCCGCCCGTCTTCCAGCAGGTGGACCCGGGCATCGGCAACAGGGTCCCCGGTGATGGCATCGGTGATGGTTCCGCTGACCTGGGTCCGCGGGATCTTTTTCAGAACGAAGTGCGCCGTGGTATGGCCCTCCTCGGCCAGGGAGAATGGCCGGCTCTCGGGATAGTAGCCGTAGGCACTGGCCCGCAGCGTGGCGCCTTCAGTGGCCGGATAGCGCAGGAAGTAGCTGCCCGTTGCCGGTGATACCGCCGCGCTGATGCCGGATCCGAGGATCTCGACGCGGCCCTCTCGGACGGGGACGGCGGTGATGGGCGCCTGGGATGATGTTCCAGGGAGCGCCGCCGCCGGGCTCTGGATCAGCTCACTGAGCCGGCCCGGCGCAGCCAGTCCTGCGGTTTCAACGGGCAGAGGCGCCGATCCCGGGGAATTTGGCTGAGTCTGTGCATCCAGTGCAAAGCCGGGATCGGTGATCTGATAGAGCCCGATGTCATCGACATACCAGCCCATGAACGTCTCCGACCCGAAACTCCACTTGTCCGTGACGAAGCGGAACGCGACCTTCACCGTCTGCCCTTTGTAGGCGGACAGATCAAAGAGTCCTTTTTCCCACTGCATGAGATGGCCGGCCCATTTGGCGCCGGGCACCGCTTCGTAGGTGGCCCCGCCGTCGACGGAGACCTCCAGCATGCCGTAATCGGATGCCGACTCAAAGGACCAGTATTTTTCGCCGTCATACCAGTGACGGAAGTTCAGGACGATGGTCCCATCGCCGTCGGGGAGGGTCACTTCCGGCGTGATCAGGCGGCTGGATGAATCATCCAGGTAATCGCCGGCCAGGATGGTGGCCCACAGGTTATCGCCGCTCCAGGCCCGTTCGGGACCGTATTTGACAACGGGGCCCCATTCCCAGCTGTTGACCGCTTCCCGTCCGTTGGTCAGGGGGACCAGTTCTGTGGTGAACCCGCCGTTGTCAGCTTCAAAATCGCTGAACAGAAGGGTCTCATAGTTCAGTTTGGACCCGGCGGCGGATTCGGAAAATTCACCGACATTGCCGGCCTGATCCAGAGCCCGGACCTTATAGTTATATTCCACCCCGGGGGCCACGGTCTCATCGAGCCAGGCGGTGGCGGCGGTTTCGGCCAGATAAGTGAATTCGCCGGTGCCTTCCTGACGGAACACTTCGTAGTTCACCGTGTCGCCGTCATAGGAGCCCTTCCAGGTGATGTTGAGCCCTTCGATCTCCTGCATGGCCTTCACCTCGGTGGGGGGCACCGGTGCAGTGACATCCCTGCCTTCCAGTTCGACCTGGTTGAGATACCAGCCCGTTCCGTCGACGTAGCCGCCGGAGACCATCGTAAAGCTCAGATAGACGGGGACCTGGGTGCCGACATAGGCGCTCAGGTCAACGGAATCCGCCTGCCAGTCCCCGCTTTGGCCCGTGTAATAGTCCGGCGTCAGATCAAACCAGTCTTCGCCGTTGTTGTCGGTGATCATGACCCGGGCCACGGTGCTGTTGGTGGCCATTTCGTAATAGTGACGGAATTTCAGGGTAGCTTCGGAAACGGAAGCATCGCGCAGATCGATGGGCGGTGTGATCAGATAGCTGTCGGTGAGCTCAGAATAGGTCATCTCGCCCACCCGGGTGCCCGCGACGCGCTCGCCGATGAGGGGCTGCACTTCATAGGGCCCGGGTCTGCCGACGTTCCAGTCGCCCAGGAGATACCAGCCGTCCAGATCCCCCTGAAACTCTTCCTTCCATTGATCCCGGACCAGTCCGAAGGAAAGCATGGCTTTGGCTTCGGCGGTTTCGGTGACGTTGCCGGCAAAATCGGTGATGCGGACTTTGTAGGTCATCTCGCCTTCGCGCAGGCCGTCTGATTCGACCCCGGTGACCTGGCTGAAGAACGGCGCTTTGGCGATGTAGCCGAGATACGTCCCGTCTTTTTCGTCTCCTTCCGTCAATTTCATGTCGGCGGCGGTGAAGTCTTCATCACCGGCCCACCGGTAGAGCAGTTCGGCGCGGACCACGGAAACATCATCGGCGGCGTGGGCCTCCACGATGAAATCCTGGTCCATGAAGGCAAATTCGGGCCCCGGGGTCAGGGTGACTTCCGGTTCCCCGACGTCGGTGCCGGCCGCCAGGACAGTCCCCGCCAGGGTCCCCAGACCGCCGGACACATACTCCACCGCTTCTCTGGCATTGACCAGACCATGGCCGTAACCCATGTTGGGCGCTTTTGGATATCTGGCGTCCGTCAGGGGATCGGCGGTTTTCATGATGGCATCGAGGACATCGTCCACGGACAGATTCCCGTTGGCTGAGAGCATCAGCGCGGCAACGCCGGCGATGTGGGGGGCCGCCATGGAAGTCCCGTCCATGACACTGTAGCCGCCGCCGGCGACACTGGAGCGGACCTCCAGGCCGGGCCCGGCGATGTCAGGTTTGATCCGGGACGGGTCATAGGGAGACGGACCGAGCTTGGAGAAGGAGCCCAGGCGGTTGTTCCGGTCAACGGCGGCCACGGCAAAACTCTCCGGATAGTTGGAGGGATTTTCAATGGTCCCCGGCGTCGGCGCAGGGTCGAAAGGACCCTGGTTGCCGGCGGCAAAGACCGGCACGATGCCGGCTGAGCGCCAGGCCCGGACGATGTCACGGTACCAGTCATCGATGCCGGCACCGGATCCCCAGCTGTTGTTGATGACATCGGGGGCTCTGGCGGCATCGCCGCCCGGAGCCAGCATCCATTCACCGGCCCGGAGCATGACGCGGGAGGATGCGCCGCCCGTCCGGTCGAAGACTTTGGCTGCGATCCACTGGGCGCCCGGTGCCACCCCCACGGTGTTGGCGCCGTTGGCTTCCTGGCCCAGGATGGTGCCGGTGCAGTGGGTCCCGTGGTCATTGTCATCGTAGGGCAGTGCCTGCCCTTCGATGGCATCAAACCAGCTGTAGGTCACCTCATCGGCCATGGGTCTGGCCGGATTGGCCGGGTCATAGGCCCGCCACTTGCTCTGCAGCGCGGGGTGGGACCAGTCGACGCCGGAGTCGATGACGCCGACGACGACGCCGGCACCGGTGATCCCGTCACGCCAGACCTCATCGGCACCGATCTGACGGACGTTCCATTCCACCGGGGCCTCGGCGGCCAGGGGGGCCGCCTCGGATACCGTGTCATTGAGATGGATGGTTTTATCCAGATAGACGGCCCGGACGGCCGGATCATAGGCCAGCTGTTCGATCCGCTGGAAATCAGCGCGGATCCACATCATATTGGCGATGTAGAAGCTTTCATAGTCGATCCCGGCGGATTCCATCTGCCGGACAAAGGGCTGCTGGACGCTGCGTGCTTCGCTTTGCAGCGCCTGCACGGCGGTGACGCCCATGGCCTGCTTCTGGCTCATGCCCTGATCCAGGAGCTGCCGGGGCACCGGCAGCCGTTCAAGATCCAGGGAGGAGTGAAACTGGACGAGGTAATCGTGGGTCCCGGCCCGGGACCTGGTGGCCAGCACATCGGCAGAGAGTTTCTGCGCGACATCCCGGGTCGAATTCAGATGGTTCAGAACGGGTTCCGGCTGAGCCAGGATCACCTGATTCGGGATCAGGATCAGAGCTGCCAGCAGGATGGCTAATAAACGTTTCATCGGTTCCTCCCTAATTGAACAGCAGGGACTGGATCTCTTGTTCCAGCTCTGCACTGATGGATGCTTCGCCGCCAAGGATCACCAGGTGATCGGCATGGGAAGCTGTGAGATAATCCGCCGCGGCCCTGGGCAGGACCGTCGAACGGGTCAGTAGGACGGGGATGCCCAGAGGGGCTGCGGTGAGTGCATCGGCCAGGGTCATGCCATTGGCCGCGGCCAGGCGCTCGGGGTTCCCGGCCAGACGGTCCAGGATGGCTTTATTGGTGTCAAAGCGGGTGGCGCCGGCCAGACGGGTGACGGACTGTGCCTGGATGGATCGCTCCACTTCCGGTGCCAGTGCCTGGTCTCCGCCCAGGAGGATCACTTCCCCGGCTCCGCTGAGGTGGTCCAGGATGGCCGGATCCACGGTCTTCCCGTTGCTCAGAAGGATCGGGATCCCGTAGGAGCCGGCGGCAATGGCATCGGCCAGGTTCACCCCCGAGGCCAGGAAGAAGCGGCCGTCGCCTGCCATGGCCTGTGCCGCCAGGAGAGATGTTTCATAGCGATTGGCGCCGGCGATGCGCTCCACGGTGAGGCCGGCCTCTGTAAGGTCTGTCTCGGCCCCGGCGGAAACCGCCATGTCGCCGCCGACAATGATCACTCGCTTTGTTCCGAGTTCCCGGAGCGCTTCCAGCACTGCATCGGGGACGGCTGCCGCCGGTGTCAGCAGGAGCGGTGCGTTCTTCTGACGGGCCAGCGGACCGGCCACGGCAGAGTCGGCAAAGGTCTCGCCATTGACCAGATAGACCACCGGCGCGGATCCGAAGGTCCGGGCGATCTCGATGGCTGTGGTGTAGCGGGTGTGCCCTGCCAGGCGCACCGTATGGGCTGCATTGACCACGGTGAGCCGGCCCGGCGCCAGGTGCAGGGTCTGGCGGTCGCTTTCCGTCTGTCTGAAATGGACATGGTAGCTGCCCAGTCCCAGGGCGGGAACGGTCCATTGGCCCTTGAATTCAGCCCCTGCCTGGGCCATGGTCTGCCACTGGGTCTCATCGGGTTCCGCGCTCAGGTTCACCTGGAATTCCAGGGTGCCCCGGGTGGTGGAAGCGGCGATGTCAACGGTCTCCCCGGCTGTGACCTGACGGTCGGTGAGCGGTGAGATCACCGTGAAGTCCGATGGCGGCCGGACCACGACGGTCCGGATGACTTCCGTCATGTTGCCGGCTTTGTCATAGGCCTTGTAGGAGAGCACATTGGTGCCCACCGACAGGATACGCTCCTGACGGAAGGCGCCGGTGGCGGTGACTGCCACGGGCTCGTCCTGAATGGTCAGATGGTCGAAGTGTTCATCGAAGACTTTTCCGGTGGTTTCCAGGTAGCGGTCCGTCTGCCCGGTCTGATCCCAGGGCAGCGACACGGTCAGGTCCGGTGCTTTATCATCCACGATGAGGGTATAGGGCTCACCCGGTGCCGTTTCCTTCTGATCCGCCACGGCCGTGACCGTGAGTTCATGACGATCCCCGGGCAGCTCCAGTGAGGTGCTGAAGGTCTGATCCGCGGTGTCGGCACTGGCTGCCAGATGGCCGTCCAGATACAGATTGACGGTACAGTCGGCCCTGACACTGCCCTGAACGGAGATCGTCCGGTCCGCGGTGTAATGGGTGCGCTCCAGGTTGTCCAGGGTGATGTCGGCCAGGGATTTTTCCACCCGGGCACGGATCATGTAGTTTCCGACGATGCCCAGCGCGTCCAGCCGCTGAAGGGCGCCGGAGGAGTAGACATAGCTGCGGCCGGAGGGGACGAATTCGCTGCCGCCGGTATCCAGGGCCATGGAAGGCGACAGATCGCTTTCCCGGACCTGGACCACGGCCAGGCCGAAGGATCCGCCGGTGCCGAAGTCATATTCACTCAGATCGATGGTATTCCATGCGCCGCGCCGGATGTCGACGACTTTCGGTTCCCCGACATAGCCCAGGGGCTTGCCCGCATCGTCCAGGCGGAGAATGGCGACGGAGGTCACCGTGCCACCGGGAACGGGCCAGTCCGTGCCGCCGGCGAAGAAGTCTATGCCGCGGACTTTGACGTATTCCTCGGGATCAAAGATCACTACGTTCCCGGCGCCCGGGCCCAGCAGAATAAAATTCTCGCCGGATCCGTCATCGTGGCCAAGAACGGTCTCAAATCCTGCAAAGCGTTCCAGTTCCAGATACTGCTCCGGCGCCTGGCCGGTGAGTACATGGACGGTCAGCTCGCCTTCTCTGTAGTCGGGATGTGTCACCGCCAGGGTGTAGCTGCCCACATAGACTTCGGGCAGTTCGAAGCGGCCGGTTTCATCCGTGACGACTTCCCCGATCCGGGCATCTTCCCGCAGGCGGACGGTGGCACCGGCGATGGGGGACTTATCCGTGGCATCCGCCAGATACCCGGCCACCGTATTGCGGGCCTTGGGTTCAAGGTGGAAATCTGCGATCTGGACTTCCTCGGGATCCAGCGCGAACTGCAGATCCCGGCTTTCGTAACCGTAGGCTTCAGCCCGCAGGGTCAGCTGCTGCGCACTTTTGTGGAACAGGCGGTATTCGCCGGTGCGGCCGGAGCTGTTGGCGTAGCGGCCGGTCTCCAGCACCGTGATCCGGGCCTCGGCTGGTCCTTCGGTCTGCTCCGCCGGGACCTCATCGGCTGTGCCGATGCGCAGAAGACCCAGTGTGACCGGATCCTCCGCTGCAAGATCCCGGCCTTCTGCTGATTCGGATCCAGGCTCCGCATCCTCAGCAGATGGTTCGCCCGATGTCGTCCCATCCTCCGGGTCAGGGCCGGCAGCCTGCTGCGGGCTGACATTTGTCCCTTCCCCTGCATCCGGTTCTCCTGCATGAGGTTCACCTGCATCTGGTTCATCTGCAACCGGTTCCCCGGCAGGGACTGCCTCTTCGGCCAGGCTGTACACCGTGACACCGGAGAGATACCAGCCTCGGTATTGGAACAGGTCATTGGAGACCAGACGGAAGCGCAGGAGCACATTGTTTTCGCCGCGATACTCATCCAGTGAGACCTCGTGGGCGCTCCAGTATTTCTTGCTGCCCTGGATGGGCCCGGTGACATCGATCCACGTCTGGCCTCCATCCGTTGAGATCTCTGCCACGCCGTATTCAGTGTCGCTGTCTTCCTCGATCTCATACCAGTGGGTGAAATTGAGCCGTGCACTGCCCTGGGCGGGAATGCTGAAGGGGGTTTCGTTCCGGATGAAGCTGTCGGAGCGTTTGCGGTAGTCTCCGGTCAGATTGGTGCCCCAGACGAGGGCGGCGTTGAAGGGCTGAGCGGGTGCGTAGGCGTTGGCCGGATCCCACTCGGCTTCGCCGTAATCCCAGCTGGAATTGATCCCGCCGGCGGTGAAATAGGTGTTCCAGTAACTGTTGAAGCGAACCTTGAAGGTCTCCTCGGCCTGCAGGGAATCCACGCTCAGAAGGGATGGCTGCGGCGAGCTCTGTCCGCCGAAGTTCACTGCGCTGATCCGGTACTCATAGGTCCGGTTGGACTGGATGTCATAGTCTGTATAGACCGGCTCTGTCAGTCTGGCCAGGGTCTGGTAGGTGCCATCCCATGGATCCAGGCGTTCCAGGTGATAGTGATCCAAGGTCGGGTCGGTGACGGCGTCCCATGACAGGGTGATGTCATTGATGGTGACCTCTGAGGCTGCAAACCCGGTGATATCCGAGGCAGCTTCCCCATCGGCCACTTTCAGGGCCACGTCATCGATGAACCAGCCGTCGCCGGCATCGCTGAAGTCGGTCAGAAATTCAAAGGACACGTAGACAGGAGTCTGGCTGCCGGCATAGTCGGCTAAGCTGATCCCGGCGGTCTGCCAGAAGCTGCCATCCCCGCGCCAGGTCTTCTCCGTCAGCTGCCAGGTGGCGCCATTGTCATTGGAGATCCGGACCCGGGCATAGTCGTAGTCCCGGACTTCGGGGGTGGAATACCAGTGCTCAAACTGCAGATAAGGGTCATGGGCTTCCCGCAGATCCATGGGCGGGGTCACCAGCATGCTGAAGGCAGACGGGCTGTAGATCCCTTCCAGACCGATGGCCATGACCGATTCACCGGAAACGGCGCCCATGGGTCCCTTGTTCGGCGTCCCGCGCGTCCAGTCGGTGTTCCACTGCCAGCCGAAGGGATCGGCCTCAAAGGATTCCTCCAGTTCGCCGGGCTGGAGGCCGAAGAGCAGGTCCAGCGTATAGGTCTGGCTTTTTGTCGTCTCCCCGTCGAATCCCAGGGCTTCGAAATGGTAGTTCATCTGGCCTTCGGCGAGATCCGCCGAGGGGATCACCACGCTGTAAATGCCGGATCTTGCATCGCCTCCGATGTCGGTCATGGGATACGCCCGGACCGTTTCCCCCTGTGTGACCACGGCCTGCACCGACAGGAGCGACACGGGGTCGGTGACCTGGACTTCCAGTTCCTGGCTGACGGTGGTGAAGCTTCTGGTCAGGCTCTGTTCATGGTTGATGACGGTCTGGCCATTTCCGTCCGCCGGGACCAGGACGCGGCCCGTAATGGTGCCGGTGCTGCCGGGGATCACGGAATGGACGGCGGCATAGGCATCCACCAGGCCGTAGCCATAGCCCATGTTGGGGCTCTCACGGAACCGCTCGTCGGTTCTCGGGATGGCGGTCCTGCGCAGGATCTCTTCATAGTAGGTATTGGGCTCACCGTTCCGGACCTGTTTCATCAGGGCCAGGACGCCGGCGATGTGCGGCGTGGCCATGGAGGTTCCGTTCCAGCCGTCTTCATAGCCGCCGCCGACCACGGCAGAGCGGATATTGACACCGGGGGCGGACAGGTCGGGCTTGATGTGTTCCGGATCGTAGGGCGTGGGGCCCAGCAGGCTGAAATCCCCCAGTTCATCGTTGATGTCGGTGGCGCCGATGGCCAGCACGTTGAGGTAGTTTGCCGGATTATTGATGGAACCGGGTTCCTGGGGCGTCACGGCATTGGCATTGCCGGCGGCGAAGACCGAGATGATGCCGGCGGCATTCCAGCTTTCGATGACCCGCTCATAGAAGCTGTCCACACCGGGGTTCTGGCCCCAGCTGTTGTTGATGATGTCGGGCTTTTTCTCCAGCATGAACTGGCCGGCTTCCAGGAGCGCGGACAGGGATGCCCCCTGGGCGGTGAAGGCCCGGGCGGCGATCCACTGCGCCTCGGGGGCGACGCCGATCTGATTGGTGCCGTCCTCTTCGGATCCCAGAATGGTGCCCGTGACATGGGTGCCATGGGGCATGGTGGGTTCATCATAGGGGAAGGGCTTGCCTTCCACGGCATCCAGCCAGTACTCCGACGGATCGGCCATCCCGCTGCCTTTCCATTTACGGGCCAGGGCCGGATGAAGGCCATCGACACCGGTGTCGATGATCCCGACGGTGATGCCCTGGCCTGTGATGCCTTCGTCCCAGAGCACATCGGCTCCGATCCGGGCAATGTTCCACTCCACTTCCGGATCCGAAGAACGGACCTCGCGGCTGGAGGGAACTTCCACGGGATCTTCCAGGGGAATGATCCGGTCAAAGACCACTTCTTCCACATCCGGGCGCAGGGCCAGTTCCCGGGCCACCTCCGAAGTGGCCGTCATGGTCAGGGCGTTGGCGACATAAAAGGATCGCAGATCCTTCACGCTGCCCTGTTCCACACGGTCTGAGAGGTTCTGCAAAAGCGGCTGCTGGCTCTGGAACGTGGAGGTCTTGAGTCCGTCCACCACCGTATTGTAGCGGTCAAAGCCGCTGGCCAGCGCCACGCGGCCCAGGCTTTCCCGGTCCAGCGTGTCTTTCATATAGACAATGATGGGGACTTCCTGTTCCCCTTTTTCAAATTCCTTCACCAGGAACGGATCCATCGGGACCGGGATCGCCCGGGCCGCTTCGCCCGCTGACGGAACCCCCAACGCACCATAGGCCGGCACTGCGCTCAGCAGCAGCAGACCAGAGATCAGCAATGATAAGAGTCGTTTCATATTTCCTCCTTAAAACCTGTTTGTGATGGATGCCCCTTGAACACCCTGCCCTGCAGGACCGGTGACCCGTTCCTGACCCTGACTTCCCTTACTCTCCCCTCATTCTCTCCAACTCATCTCCCGGGATTTTCGCTCCCCGGTATTGCCATCGTTTTCAGCAAGCTGAAAAAAAACACCCGGATCCCTCCTCTTGTCCGGTGCTCTGCCCGCAACAGCATCTTCCCCTTCGCTGCCTGGTACACTGTTTCTGTTTTTTTCTGTTTTTTTCTGTTTTTTCGGTTTGTTCCATACAGAGCGCCTCCTGGATTTTTCAGGCTGGGTTCAGCCTTTGCAATAAGAACAGATAAAACGTCCATTCTTTTCACTTATAATATATCCGTCTAACAATGGTGTCAATCATATCTAACTATATTTGTTAGATATTCATGGAATAATTTGCCCGCAGTCCGCCATGACGGATCCCCCATCGGATGAAAGTGCCGCTTTTCGTTCTTATGACAAAGATTATTAGACTCATTCCAGTCTGCTGCTCTGTCGGATCCTTCTGCAGATCCGGTTCGTTTCACACCGCTTTTCACAGATCAAGGCGGCGTGTTCCCTGTTCTTCCAGTCATTGGTTCGATGATGATGATACGAACAACTCCGGATCCTCTCTCTGACTTCCCGGACGTTGAGCGGGCGGTTATTATTAGAACTTACTTTCGATTTTTTCAAAAAAAGCTTGACGAGGGAACAACCGTTCGAATATAATCGTAGTAGAACAAAGGTTTGAATTTAATCTTTTGATTCACGTTGTCTCCTGCGGGGGAGACAATAAATCCCATAATAAAAGGAAGCTGTACTGCCATACAACTTCCTCTTTTTTTTATTTTTTGGGTTATTTTCAAAAACGAATGGGTGCGTTCTTGCCCGATCTTTGGCCGCGTTTATTTTTAAATTCGGGTGCGTTTATTTTCTATATTTGCCCCCTGATCGAAATGTGCAATTTTGCCGTCTGTCCTGGTGCGCTGACCCTTCGGCTGAAAGTATTTTGATGACGCCGCCTTTGGGATCCGGACCGCCGCCATCAGTCCAGGATGTTCATGCGGTAGCGGCGGTACAGGCTGCCCAGCTCCGCCATCCTGTCATACATTTCGATCTGCTTGTCCGAGGCCAGCTGGTAATCCTTCTGGGTCAGGGCGTGATGGATGGTGCCGATGATGCTGGGCTGATCCTCCTCATCGACCAGGAGCTGTTTGCGCATCCGCTGGATCCTGGACCAGCGTTTGACATCCTGGGTGTTTCCTTCCTCATGGAGTTTCTTCATGCTGCGGATCTCTTTGGTGAAGTTGGGGATGATCCGATGGTCCAGCTCCAGGGCCCACTTGGAGGTGATGGCCTGGCGGAAGGAGGCGATGAGCTGATCGGTGAAGACGCCGCCCCGGGTCAGGACGGGGAGCTTGTGGCTGTATTTCTCGAAAAACATGACGTTCTCCCAGACGGTGGCCGGCACTTCGCCGAAATAGCGGTCCCGTTCTTCGTCGGTGAACGCGGTGAAGACATCCTCCTCGGAGCGGTACATGCGGTCCTTCTCCAGGTAGAGCGCCTCATCCCCCGGTGCCTTGGAGAGTTCCTGCAGGAGAGACGCTTCATCCCGCGAGGTGCTGACGGCCCATTCGATGCCGTCCAGCATGGTCTGCAGCATGGTGGTCATGGCCAGGTAGGTGTTGGTGTGAGGGTTGGGGGAGCGCAGCTCAAACCGGGTGGCGAAGGGATTTTCCACATCGCGGATCAGGCCCACCAGGATGGTCCGGTTGCGGGAGGGGATCTCCAGGGTCTGACCCAGGGAAGTGACGATGCAGATGGGGGCTTCATAGCCTTTTTTGAGCCGGCGGAAGGCATCGTTGCTCTGAACGATGAAGGGGCTGACCACTTCATAATTATGGAGCAGGCCCATGAGGGCGGCGTAGCCGAAGCGGGACATGAAATGGTCCCGGCCGCCGTCGAAGAGATTGATCCTGCGGCCGTCTCTGAGCCGGAGCATGACCCCAATGTGGACGTGCTCGCCGGAACCGGCGACGCCTTCCATGGGTTTGGCCAGAAAGGTGACCTCCATGCCCTGGTGGCGGAACACTTCCTTGACGATGAGCTTGGTCATGATCTCATTGTCGGCGGCCTGCAGGGCACTGTCGTAGCGCCAGTCGATCTCCAGCTGTTCCATGATGCCCTGAAGGGAGCCTTTCTGATTGAGGCGGGATTTGACGCCGCCGACTTCCTTATGGCCCATCTCCGGTTCCAGGCCGTATTCGCCCATGACCATGAGGGTGCGCTCCAGGGCGGTGCGGACATTGCCCCGGGTCCTGGCCCAGTACTGCTCCTTGAGCTCCTGGGAAATGGACAGCTCTTCCATATCCCGTTTCTCCTCCGGCGTCTTGACCCAGAATTCCAGTTCCGTGGCGGCGGTGATGTCGACGCTGGCGATGTCCTCCGGGGAGATGCCAAAGGGGGTCAGGGATTCGGGGTATTGGGCGATGAGCCGGTGCACTTCACTTTTGAAATAGGCAACGGCCCGTTTCAGGATCGACCGGGAATCCACGGCGACTTCATCATGGATCAGGACACAGGGGATCTTGATGGTGGCAACGGGCTTGCCGGTCTGGGCATCGATGTGCTCCATGTTCCGGTCGATCCACCATTTGACTTCGGTGTCGATCTTCATGTCGATCTTGGCGTTGTTCAGGGTGGCGATGCCCGGCAGGATGACGGAGGAGCCGTCGGTCTGGACGCCGGTGCCGTGGAGGAAGGTGTCCATGTCCTTGCGGAAAACGGCCACGGGGATCTTTTCATCGGTTTCATGGCCCATCAGGTCCACGCCGGCCACGGACACGAATTTGATCTCCGGATGCTCATCCAGGATCCGGAGCAAAGTTTCTTTTGTCTGTTCCTCAGGTAAAATATAGCATCTGTTCTCTTCTGTCATTTTAATTCCCCCAATGTTCGGAATTCTCCATCCCGGGACTGCAGTCTTCACGAATTCAGCAAAAATCCTTTGATACACTGTTCATCATAAAACCATCCATTTGCCCAGTCAATGCAGGACTGGCCCATGTAACCATTGCCATAAAAATTTTTTTCATTTCCAGGTGTTTTTTTGATATAGTTAACATGGAACGGAGGGTTGTCACATGCACGATCAGGATCGGCCCATTGGGTTCATCGACTCCGGCGTTGGCGGAATCAGCGTCTTGAAAAAAGCCGTCCGCCTTCTGCCGCATGAAAATTTCATCTACTACGGCGATTCTCTGAATGCGCCGTATGGTTCAAAACCTCTGGAGACGATCCGGGCACTGACCTTTGCAGCGGTGGACCATCTTCTGGCGCGAAAGGTCAAAGCCATCGTCATTGCCTGCAACACGGCCACCAGTGCCGCGGTGCACATCGTCCGGGAACGGTACCCGGACCTGCCGGTCCTGGGCATCGAACCGGCTTTGAAGCCGGCGGTGGAACATACGAATAAAGGATCCATCGTCGTCATGGCCACGGAGACCACCTTAAAGGAACGAAAATTCGCCCATCTGATGGACCGCGTCGCCAGAGACCGCCACGTCATCAAAATGAGCTGCCCGGGACTGGTCGAACTCATCGAAGACGGCAAAGCCAACAGCCCCGAGACCTTGGATTATCTCAAAGCCAAGTTCAGGCCGCTGCCCATGGATGAACTGGAAGCTGTGGTCCTGGGCTGCACCCATTATCCCTTCATCCGCTGCGCCCTGCGCAATGTCATCGGCCCCGGCCCCCTGATCATGGACGGAGCGGACGGCATTTCCCGCCATCTGGAGCAGGTGCTGCGCAGCCGGGATCTGCTGTCTCCTCGCCGCAGCTACGGCGAGATCCTCATGATCAACACCTCAGGCGATGATGATCTCCTGCGCCTGTCCATGGATCTTCTGACCTCTGAGGATGAAGAGCGCAGAGACTGCCTTTAGATCAAACTCAAAAAGTCCGGAGAACGACGGCCCTGAAAGGGTATCGTTCTCCGGACTTTTAAATCTATAGCACAAATAGGTAGTGTCAAAATTATCATTGCGTTGAGTGTTGAGTTTACATTGTATTCATTAATCATTGCGTACAGCTTTTTTTAAGAGGGTAGCCGCTGAGCTTAAAGCTTGGTTCACGCAACGCCAGAGCCCTCTCGAAGGATGATAACCCGATTAAAAAAACCGAGGACAAATTCAATCGCTTTAGCTCTCAGGACACTTAGTTATGCCGTTTTTTGATTAATTCTTAAAATTTTTCAAGGTTTTATTATGCAATCCCCATTTTCCCCCTTCAGAAACTAAGCAACTTTCAGTTAAAGTTGCAGGTATATATGAGGAGAATTACTACAGTGTTGCCCACATAAGCAGTCTTTTCCTAAGAAACCCTGGAGATTACTAGAAATCTTCTTATAAGTAGAGGGTTATGAATAATTGCTACTTTTCAGGAAGCAATTGCATAAACC
>CAYYVR010000014.1:0-21602 GCA_964475185.1 uncultured Clostridium sp.
CCTTCCTCTGGTAGTTTCATGGTTCATTCTCCTTGCGTCTTTTCTCATTCCATTATACTCAATTTGAGCGCTTTCCTTATCATAGCGCAGAAAAAACCGGTGGAACACCGGTTTTTCAATGCTGGGATATTCTTAGACGATCTCCACGTTGACCCGCTTGGACTCTCTGGTGGAAGCTGCCCGCACCAGCGTACGGATCGCCTTGGCGATCTTGCCCTGCTTGCCGATCACTTTGCCCATGTCGTCGGAAGCTACTTTCAATTCGAAAATTGTCGTATCTCCTTCGGTGCGCTCAGTGACCACCACTTCTTCCGGATGATTGACCAATGATTTGGCCAGGAATTCGATCAATCCCTTCATGATTATTCCTGGGTTTCTTCGACGGGAGCTTCTTCCGTTTCAGCAGTTTCTTCCACTTCAGGGGCTTCAGCAGCGCGGCGTGCAGCGGCCTTTGCCTTTCTCTCTTCGATCATGGCGTTCTTGGCTGCATCTGCCTTAGCCTTCTTTTCCCAGTTCTTTTCGGTCTTTTCGATGATGCCTTCAGCTTCCAGCAGACGGACAACGCCCTCTGTGGGCTGTGCACCCTTGGCGATCCATTCCTTGACCTTTTCCCCGTCGATCTTGACAACTTTCGGGCTTGAGACCGGGTTGTAGTAGCCGACTTCTTCGATGAACCGTCCATCTCTGGGCGCTCTTGAGTCTGCCACGATCACTCTATAAAAAGGTGCCTTGTTTGAACCCATTCTTCTCATTCTGATTTTTACTGCCATATTAATATACCTCCAATTTATATCGAATCCCGCCTAAAACGGCAGGTTTCCGCCAAACAGTCCGCCGCCTTTGCCGCCGGAAGGTAACTTCCCGCCAAGGCGTTTCATCATTTTCTTCGATTCTTCCATGCCCTTGATCAGTCGATTGATATCGGCGATGGAAACACCGGCTCCTCTGGCGATCCGCTTCTTGCGGGAGGAATCGATGAGTTTCGGATTCCGCCGCTCTTTCGGGGTCATGGAGTGAATGATCGCCTCATTCATCTTCATGGATTTCTCCCCTTCTTCCATATCGACGCCTTTGAGCGCGCCTTTGTTCATCCCCGGGATCATTTCCATGACCTTGGTCAGGGGACCCAGGCGTTTCATCTGCCGCATCAGCGCCAGATAGTCCTCAAAGTTGAAGTCCTTGGTCAGCATCTTTTCGCCCAGTTTCTGGGCCTCATCTTCGTCCAGCTCAGACTGCGCTTTCTCGATGAGCGACATGACATCGCCCATGCCCAGGATCCGGGAAGCCATCCGGTCCGGATGGAAGGTTTCCAGATCATTCATCTTCTCGCCGACACCGGCCAGCTTGATGGGCTTGCCCGTGATCTCACGGATGGAGAGGGCTGCACCGCCGCGGGTGTCGCCATCCAGCTTGGTGAGCACGACGCCGGAAATATCCAGGATCTCATCAAATTTCTGAGCTACATTGACGGCATCCTGACCGGTCATGGCATCCACCACCAGCAAGGTTTCCTGGGGAGAGACCTCCGCTTTGATCAGCTTGAGTTCTTCCATCAGAGCGTCGTCGATGTGGAGCCGTCCGGCGGTATCGATGATGACAAAGTTTGCGCCGGCTTCTTTGGCCGCCAGGATCCCCTGACGGGCGATCTCCACCGGATCGACCTGGTCACCCATGGAAAAGACCGGCACATCGATCTGTTTGCCGACCACTTCCAGCTGTTTGATGGCCGCCGGCCGGTAAATGTCACAGGCCACCAGCATTGGTTTCCTGTTTTTGGTTTTTCTCATATGAAGAGCGAGTTTTCCGGCCATGGTCGTCTTACCGGCACCCTGCAGACCGCAGAGCATGTAGACACTCATACCGGAGTCCCTGAGCTTCAGGGGCACCTCTTCATCCCCCATGAGGTGAGTCAGTTCATCATGCACGATCTTGACCACCATCTGACCGGGGGTCAGCGATCGCATGACGTCCTCGCCGATGGCTTTGGCACTGACCTCTCTGACAAAGTTTTTGACGACTTTGAAATTGACATCGGCCTCAAGCAGGGCAAGTTTGACTTCCCGCATGGCTTCGCGGATATCTGCTTCGTTGATGGAGCCTTTGCCCCGAAGCTTTTTTAAGCTTTCCTGGAGACGGTCTCCAAGACTTTCAAAAGCCATGGTTCCTCCTTGCTGAAACCCTCCGAACTAGATCGAGTCGATGAGCGCACGCAGCACTTCATCCATCCGGCCTTCGGCTTCCAGTCTCTGGATAATTTTTCGTTTGGTTTCTTCCCGTTCTTCACTCCGCCCTTTCAGGCTGAGTTTGTCTTCGTACTTGATCAGCTGGCCATGCGTCCGTTTGATCAGATCATGAATGGCCTGCCGTGAGGTCTGGTTGAGTTCGGCGATCTCAGATAAGGAGAAATCCTCATCAAAGTAAAGATCCATGATTTTCCGCTGTTTATCCGTCAAAAGGGTCCCGTAGTAATCCATCAGCAGAGATATTTCCACACGGTTTTCCATCGCACTCACCTACCCACCAACCCATGATACCAAGAGAGAAAATACCTGTCAAGTAATTTTACTTAACAGGTATGATTTATTCAGATTATTTTTATTCTATATGTTGACTTCAACATCGCGTCCCGTGACTTTGGATGGACCTGCCGGATCCTATCGTTTGGACTGATCGGAGCCAGAAGGCTCATCGGACGGCGCAGATTGTCCGGTCTTTTTGCTGCGCCGGCCGCCGGTCTTGTCCGGACCGGGCCGTTTGAACTCATCCATTGCAGACAGCGTCTGTTCCCCATCCGCCGGTGACGGATCCTTGCTCCGCACCAGGATGGAGATCCCAAGGAGAAGCAACCCGCCCGCAGCCAGAAGCAGCTGCGGGATGAGGACTTCTCCCGAGGTCAGCAGCCGGATCAGAAAGGTCCCGCCAAAGACGATGATCATGGACATGGCGACATGGTGAAGATATCGCTTTAAATTCATCGACTCTCCTGCCTTTCGCCATCCCCGGCGCCTGCGGTTGGCGCAGCGGAGGCTGAAGCGCTGTATCTGTCATAGACATCCAGGCGGCGGGAGGAGAGCAGCGGCAGGCCCTGGCGAATGGGCTCGCAGTCCTCCAGGTCCACGGTGATCTCCAGGATCCCCTCGGCCTCATCCAGCTGGCCGAGGACCTCCCCCCAGGGATCTGTCACCAGGGAATGACCATAGGCATGATAGGAAGCATTCAGATCCCGCGCCGGAGAACAGCCGGCCATGAACAGCTGATTGTCCAGCGCCCGGGCCCGAAAGGACAGATGCCAGTGCGCCGGCCCCGTGGTGAGATTGAAAGCGGCCGGCACCAGGACCAGGCGGGCGCCCCGGTCTGCCATGATCCGCGTCAGTTCCGGAAAGCGGATGTCAAAACAGATCATCAGGCCGATGGGACCGAATTCGGAATCAAACACCGTCACTTCATCCCCCGGTGTCAGGGTCTCGGATTCAATGAACCGGATCCCGTCTTTGACATCCACATCGAAGAGATGGACCTTGCGATGCCGGGCGGCTTCACGGCCTGACCGGTCAAAGACATAGGACGTGTTGTAGACTTTTCCCCCGTCCAGTTCAGGGACGGAGCCGGCACACAGCCACACCGAATGCTGCCGTGCCAGATCCGACAGACGCTGCCAGACGGGACCGCCCCGTTTTTGCGCAAACTTCGGGAAATTCGGCGTCTCATAGGGACAGATGAACATCTCCGGGAGAACGACGAGATCCGTACCCGGTTTCAGGCGCTTCATCTGATCCTCCACGCGGTTCAGATTGTCTTGTGCCTGATCTGCGACCTTCATCTGGATCAAAGCTAGATTGATTGGATTCATGATGGCTCCTTCCCCGGCTGTCCCGGTGTCCCACGTCTCTTGACCTCATCGCGTGCATCGCCTCTTACAGATCGCTTTCGGGCGTCTGTGTGACTTCATGTTCGTACTGCTCCAGGTCCAGCTCACTGTCCAGCAGGAGGAACCCGAAGTCGGCGGCATTGAATTCCTGAAGATCGTCGATGCCTTCGCCGACCCCGACATACCGCACGGGAACGCCCAGGACCTGACTGATGGAGAGGACCACACCGCCCTTGGCCGTACCGTCCAGCTTGGTCAGGATGATGCCGTCGATGTTGACGACGCTCTGGAACTCCTGGGCCTGATTGATGGCGTTCTGTCCCGTGGTGGCGTCCAGGACCAGCAGGGAGACTTTATGGGCCGCCGGATATTCCCGGTCAATGATGCGGTTGATCTTTTCCAGTTCCATCATCAGATTCTTCTTGTTGTGGAGCCGTCCCGCCGTGTCGATGAGGAGCACATCGGTGCCCCTGGCCCTGGCGGCGATGAGCGAGTCATAGACGGTGGCGGCGGGATCCGAGCCTTCCTGGTGGCGAATGATGTCGACGCCGGCCCGCTGGGCCCAGATGTCCAGCTGATCGATGGCTGCGGCCCGGAAGGTATCCCCGGCCGCCACCAGGACTTTTTTGCCTTCCGAACGGAACCGGTAGGCCAGTTTGCCGATGGACGTCGTCTTGCCCACGCCGTTGACCCCGATGATCAGCATGACCAGAGGGTACGACAGGGGTTTGGGTTCTTCTTTGTTCATGTAGTCGGCAATGACCTGGGCCAGCGCCGGTTTGACATCCCTGACCCGGCTGATCTTCTCGGTGCGGATCTTCTCCCGCAGCAGCTCGATGATCTCATCGGCGGTGCGCGCCCCCACATCCGAGGTGATCAGCGCCTCTTCCAAATCATCATACATGTCGTCGTCGATATATACAGCTACCTGAAAGACCTCATTGATCCGGTCGGTGAAGCTGTTGCGGGTCTTTTCCAACCCTTTTTTCAGTTTTTCAAAAAATCCGGCCACTATACTGCCTCCTCCTGCGTTTCATCCAGATCCACGGAAACGATCTTGGATATTCCTTTTTCTTCCATTGTAACACCGTAAAGGATATTGGCGGCTTCCATGGTTCCCTTGCGGTGGGTGATCAGTATGAATTGTGTTTCTCTGGCGAATTCACGGATGAAATTCGCATAGCGGTAGACGTTGGCATCATCCAGCGCCGCTTCGATCTCATCGAGGAAACAGAAGGGCGACGGTTTCATCCGAAGGATGGCAAAGGTCAGGGCGATGGCCGAGAGGACCTTTTCTCCCCCGGAGAGCAGATTGATGTTCTGCAGCTTCTTGCCCGGCGGCTGGACGTTGATGTCGATGCTCCCGGCAAGGATATCCCCTTCCGAAAGGATCAGTTCCGCCGTTCCGCCGTCAAAAAGCTGGCGGAAGGTGTCCCTGAAGTTTTTCGAGAGGATGACGAAATTCTCCCGGAACAGGGCCCGCATTTTGCCCGTCATTTCATGGATGAGCTTCTCCAGCTCCTCCTTGGAGGCGAGCAGGTCATTGCGCTGGCTCGAGAGGAACTCATAATGTTCCGAGATCTTCTGATACTCCTCGATGGCGGAGAGATTGACGTTGCCCAGGGCGGAGATCCTGGCTTTGATCTCCGAGATCCGGCGCTTGGCCCGGGTCTTGGAATCCAGCGGCCTCGCCAGATCCCTGGCTTCGGCCAGGGTCAGTTCCAGGTCCTCGTTGAGCCGGGTCATCAGATCCGTCTTGTCCGATTCGTATTTCTCCAGATTCATGGCGGCTTTGTACAGTTCCTTCTCCAGACGGTAAAACTCCTCCCGCAGGGTATCCAGACGGCGGGCGGCGTCTTTCATCTGCGAGCGGATCTCCACCTCCCGGCGGTCCAGGTCATCTGCGGCAGTGTCGAGGGTCTCCATGCGGGCCAGATGGTCTTTGCGCAGGGTGTCCTTTTCTTCGGACTGGCACCGGTGGTCAGCCAGTGCCTGCGTCCCGGCGGTGAGTTCCTCCTCCAGGGCGGCCCGCCGCACACCCAGTCCTTCGATCTGCTCGCGCAGCCGGATCAGATCCTGGCGAAGGGAGGCAAGATCCGTCTCCCGGCGCGTCAGACGCACCCGGTGATCGGTCAGCTCATCTTTTTTCGCGTCACTTTTGGCGAAGAGTGCCCGGCGAAGATCCCGCAGTGACGCCATGGCCCCCAGGGTCTCCTCCAGTTTCGCATGGGCAGTCTCCAGGTCCCGCTGAGCCGATTCCACCTCTGCCTGGGCCCGGCGGACCTCTTCGGTCAGGGAATCCCCCGTCTGGGACTGATCCGCCATGAGGCCTTCGATGCGGGACACTTCCCGGTTGAAGGCGCCGATGCGCTCGGTGAGCCGCGTCTCCTCCAGTTCAGCGGTGCGCATCTCTTCACTGAGTTCAGACAGGCGGTGTTTGCGGCCGTCCAGCTTAGTCCGCAGCTCGTCGAAGCGGGCCTTGGTCTGTGCGTAAACGCTGCGCCCGTCTTCGATGGTCCGGGCCAGGGTCTGGATCTCCGCTCTCCGGGAAACAACCCCGGAGGACTGACCTTTCTGAGAGCCGCCGGTCATGGCACCGCCCCCCAGGATCATATCCCCCTCCAGGGTGACGATCTTGATGCGGTGGCCCGATTCCCTGGCGGCCGCCACAGCATCGTCCATGTTGCGGACAATGAGGGTCCGGGCCAGTACGCTGTCGGCGATCTCCCGGTAGGCCGGGTCGCATTCCACCAGATCCGAGGCAAAACCCAGGACCCTGACCTGACGGAACACCGGCAGTTTGATCCGCGATGCCTTGATGACATTGCGCGGCAGGAACGTACAGCGCCCCAGCCGGTTCTTTTTCAGGATCTCGATGAGGGCCTTGGCCTGATCATCGGTTTTCGTGATGATATTCCCGATGTAGCCGCCTAAGGCCGCCTCGATGGCCACGGAATATTCCGGCCGGGTCTGGATCACATCGCCCAGTACCACGGCCTCCGCCAGATGCGGTGATTTGGTCCGCTTGAGATAGCCGAACAGATCCCGGACGCTTTTGGCGTAGCCCTCCAGGGAATCCTCCAGATTTTTCAGAAAAACCTCTCGGCCTTCGGCGTCGCGGACTTTGCGGCGGACATCCTCCAGTTTCGCAGCCAGGTCCGACGCTTGTTTTTGCAGTCCGGCACTCTCCTGATCCACTGTTTTCAGCCCCTGTGCGGCAGCCTCCCTGCGGTCCCGGGCAGCTTCCAGCTCCGTCGCCAGTTTCTTTGCCCCCTGACGGTTCAGCTCCAGGGACGCTTCATAGTTGGTGTTGAGATCCTTCAGGCTGTCCTGACGGGTCATCAGAACCTTCAGCTGGACCTGACGGCGGGACAGTTCGATGTCCAGCTCCCTGCCTTCCCGGCGCAGGGTCTCCTCCGTCTGTTTCAGGCTGCGGCTGTCTCTTTCGCTCTGGGCGATGGCTTCATCCAGGTCCTGATACGAAGCCTGCTCGGCCTCATAGTCCGCCTGGGCTTTGCCGGCCGCCCGGGCCAGTTCGGCTTCGCGGGCCCCCTCATTTGCCAGGCGCTTTTCAAGGTCTGTGATCTGAGCCGCCAGATCCTCCCGGGAGGCCCGGGCGATGCCCAGGCGTTCGGCCAGACTGCGCCCTTTTTCTTCCAGCAGCGCGATCTGAGCGGCCAGATCATCGGCCTGACCCTTGCTTGCGTAATATTCTTCGCGGCTCCGCGCCCTCGCCTGGGACAGTGCTTCCAGTTCATCGGAGAGCTTCTCATGGGCCGCTTCCGCTTCCGCCTTGGACGCCCGGGCCGTTTCGTGGGCCCGGGTCAGTTCTTCATGACGGGCGATGGAACCGGCATTTTTCTCTTCCAGTTCATCCAGTTCCTGGAGGATCACAGCGATCTGCAGATCCCGCATTTCACCGGACAGCTCCAGGAAGACTTCGGCTTTTTCCTTGTCGGCTTTCAACGGGCCGATGCGCTCCTCGTAGGTGGAGAGGATGTCCTCCACCCGCACCAGATTGTCATCGGCATTTTTCAGCTTTTTTTCGCCCTCTTCCTTGCGCGCCTTGAACTTGGTGATCCCGGCGGCTTCTTCCACCAGTCCGCGGCGCTCCTCCGGCTTGCCGGACAGGATCGCGTCGATCTTGCCCTGGCCGATCATGGAATAGCCTTCCCGGCCGATGCCCGTATCCATGAACATCTCATGGATATCGCGCAGCCGCACCACATTGTTGTTGATGAGATATTCCGATTCACCGGACCGGTACAGACGCCGGGTCACCGTCACTTCATTGTAGGGCACATCCAGTGTATGGCAGGAATTGTCCAGCGTCAGCGAGACGGCCGCCTGCCCCACGGGCTTGCGAAACTGCGTGCCGGCAAAAATGACGTCTTCCATCTTGCCGCCCCGCAGCTGTTTGATACTCTGTTCGCCCAGGACCCAGCGGACTGCGTCGGCGATATTTGATTTGCCCGAACCGTTGGGACCCACCACTGCAGTGATCCCGGATTTAAAATCCAGCTCGGTTTTATCGGCAAAGGACTTAAAGCCCCGAATGGTCAGATTTTTTAAATACATAATGTCAATTCAGGGCTCTCCCCCGCTCCTTCGATCCAGGGGTCATGGCGACCCCGTCTCTTCTCGTCTCGTTTTCTCTCTCGTCTCGTTTTCTCTCTCGTCTCGTTTCTATTCTGTCTCGTTCTATCTCTTCGATTGTTTCGATTCATTCGATTGTTTCGATTCATTCGATTGTTTCGATTCATTCGATTCTGATTCTCTTCTCTTCTCTTTGCCGGTTTTGTTGCAGGTCTTTGATCGGCTTGGATCATTTCCTTCCGATCCATCGGATCGGTCCCCGGGATCCCGCTGTCACCAGGAGGGCTGTCCCCGCCCGAACCCCGGCGCCCCTTTATGAAGGGTTCATCACCGGCTTCGGGCAACACCCTAGGGTTGGAACATGAAGGTCTGATCGTAGAAATCGGATTGTCTTGACAGCTCCGGCATCATGGACCGGCCATATTGCTCGAGCAGCGTGTCCCGGGCGGAAAACAGATTGGTTCCCAGGCCCAGTCGGTCACCCTCCAGGGTCACGCCCAGGCTGGCCAGCGTCGTCGGATAGTAATCCCAGGCAGAGAACCGGCGATAATCGGTCCTCACCGGTACCACCCCCGGCGCAACGTTGATAAAGGCATTGTAGCTGGTCCGTTCATAGTCCGGAGAAACCGGATCGCAGAAATCCGGATCCATGGTCTGGTGGTCTCCCACCAGGACCACGGTGGTGTTCTCATAGAAATCCTGTGTCCGGATCCAGTCCAGGAATTCTGAGACCTGTCTGGATGAACAGGCAAGGACATTGGCGTATTGCTCGGAAAACTCGTCTTCGCACAGATCGCACAGATATCCATCCACGTGGTGCGTATCCACCGTGAGCATCGTAAAGTTGAAGGGCTCCGGCCCTCTGGCGATACGCTGCAGTTCCTCCCGGGCCATGGCAAAGAGTTTCTGGTCTTCCAGACCCCACCAGACTTTATAATCCTTTGGGATCCGCTCTTCTTTGATCGCCCATTTGTAATCCATGATCTCATACTCCCCGTGCTGGGTGAAAAACAGTTTTCGTCCGCCGAATTCGACTTCGGATCCGATCATGAGATAGTTTTTGTAGCCATGGTCAGACAGCACATCACCCAGGGCTTCGGCGCCCGGGAAGAACGATGCGAACTGGCTCATATCATTTTGTCCGACAGGGATCTTCAGCGGCAGTCCCGTGGAATGGGCAAACATGGCGGCCATGGTCCAACCGGTTCCCACCGCCTTGACGTTGCCTCCCAGCCGGTCGCTGTTGGAAAAGGAAATATTGGTTCGGGCGATCTCCGTCAGTTCCGGGATGTAGTTCTCCGGGAAAGCCCCGCCTTCTGCCTCAGAGCTGAACGTATTCTCCATGGATTCCAGGTAGATATAGATCAGATTTCGCCTGACGGCGGGAAAAGTCAGCCGATCCGCCGATGGCTGATAATGTTCCTCAATAAACGGAGAATCCTGGGTCTGATTTCTGAGAAATTCACTGAACTGAAATTCCCGGTTCACGCTGCCCAGAGAAACCCCCGTCATCACCAGGGCCGCCACATTGAATAGGATGGCCGCGCCGGAATAGCCGACCCGGATCCTCCGATGGGCTGGCGAGCGCCTGAATATCAGCGGCAGGGACAGCTTATTGCCGGTTTTTTTCAGATGCTTCAATATAAAATACGTCAGCAAAAACGCAGCCAGCGTGGGCAGACCGATGAACAGTGCCGCAGATCCGTAAAAATTGTCCGCCCCTGCCCCCATCGGGACCTTCAGATGAAAGATGATCTTATCCATGGTCAGGTCATTGAAATAAACCATCAGCCAGGAAGCCGTCGTCAGGAGAAACACACTGAAGGCGACAATGAAAGCTCTGATGAAGAGCATCCAGTCAAATTTTCTTTTCAAGTTCAATCCCTCCTGAACATCGTAGGATCCGGCAGGGATCCCCCGGCGGCAAACTTCTTCCCCAGGGAGCCCGGCCCCTGGGCTGGTTCCGATATAAGGACCGTGCAGTCTGCAAGCTCCGGGGCGCTGAGGATCACCTGACCCCGGGGCACCTGATCCGACTGCTGCACGGAATAATTCAGTCCGCTGGCAAAAAACCAGCGTTTGCCGCCGGCATAGAGCACCGACAGATCTCTGGGGTTGATCCGCAGCTGCGCCGCGGCACCCTCACCGAGGATCTCCCTGAGTTTTCCGTGGAGCCTGCAGGACATCGCCAGCTCACGCAGCGCACCGTGCCATGGGCCGGCGATGAGATCAGCGCCCGGACTGATCTCGCGGGTGGACTGAAGGCCAACCCGCAGGATGCGGACGCCGGCGGCCTCATACAGCGTCATAAGCTCAGCGCAAAGCGCCACGGTCTCATCCAGTCCGTAGGGGGTGTATTCCCCCCGGGCGTAGAGATCGGCCAAGGGCGTATCCCGCACCACCAGCGTAGGATAGATCCGGACCAAGTCGGGCCCCATGGCGATGCTGGCACGGGCTGTGGCCAGATCACTGGCCGGATCTGCACCGGGCAGACCCGGCATGATCTGATGGCCCAGCGTGATCCCGTAGGATTTGATCAGCCGGGAGGCTTTTGCCACCGAGGCGGCATCATGGCCCCGGCCGGACCGGGCCAGCACCGCCTCATCCAGACTCTGGACACCCAGTTCGATGATATCCATACCATGAGCAGTGCAGCGGTCCAGCACCTCTTCATCGATGAAATCGGGCCGCGTGGAGCAGCGAATATGATCGATGAGCCCCTGATCCTTCAGCGAGGCCGCGGCAGCCAGGAGTTCCTCCTGCAGCGGCGGCGCAATGGCCGTGAACGTCCCCCCGTAGAACGCCAGTTCCACCACCCGGTCCCCGGTGGGCAGGGTCCTCAGATGATCCCGGGCCGTATTCAGAACGTCCCGGGCGCGGATCATCCGGATATCCTCCGTTGAAACGGCTGTGATCCTTGACTGGTTGCAGAAAACACAGGTGTGGGGACAGCCCAGGTGAGAGACGAAAATGGGGATGATGGCATGCTTCACTGTCTGCCTCCGCCGGTTTCTCCGGACTGATCGGAGGAATGCGTCGTGGCAAGCTTTGAGAGCGCATTGCGGGCGGCTTCCTGTTCCGACTCCTTCTTGCTCATGCCGTCACCCCGGCCCATGGTGATCTCATCCACGGAGACCTTGGAGAAAAAGCGGCGCCGGTGGGGCGGTCCTTCAAACCGCTCCAGTTCATAGCGGATGGTGATCTCGCCGGATTCCTGCAGGAGTTCCTGCAGGTGCGTCTTGTAATCCAGAATGATCTCAAGGTTCAGCGCCCGTTTGATGATATCATCAAAAAAGGTCAGGATCAGCGCATCAGCGGCTTCGATGCCCTGGTCGAGATATAGTGCCGCGATGACGGCCTCCACCGCATCGGCCAGCAGCGACTGGCGCTTGCGCCCGCCCGTGGCCTCCTCCCCGTGGGAGAGAAGAACATAGCGTCCCAGGTTCCATTTCAGCGCGACCTCATACAGCGACGGCTCGCAGACGATCATGGCGCGGATCTTGGTCAGTTCGCCCTCGCTGCGGCTGCCGCCGAGGGCATACAGATATCTTGTGATGCACAGCTGAAGCACCGCATCACCCAGGAATTCGAGTTTTTCATTGCTGGCCATGCCCTGATGCTGATTCGCATAGGAGGAATGGGTCAGCGCCAGTTTCAAGAGGTCTTCGTCGCGGAAGGCGACGTTCAATTCCTTCAGTTTCATCATGACTCCTTTTAGATGAGTCCATTCCTCAGCCAAACACAACGCCTGGTTCAGGAATACACTCTGCCGGGTTCCATGGCCCGGTCCCCGGTCCGCAGATGGATTTCACCGGTCCACCTTGTATTATACCAAAAAAGCCGCACCCTGTCGGATGCAGCTTTGATTAATGTCTGATTTTGCCCGGTCGTGACGGATCTGGCTAATCCTCGTCCACCAGAGTCTGGATGTAGTTGACCACATCGCCGACGGACTGAGCCTTTTCAGCCTCTTCATCGGATACCTGGATGTCATATTCTTCTTCGATGGCCATGATCAGTTCGACGATATCCAGGGAATCTGCCCCCAGATCCTCAAAGGTGGTGTCCATTGTGACTTCGTTCTGGTTGATGCCGAGTTTATCTGAGATGATGCTCTTGATTTTATCAAATACCATTGTTTACCTCCGTGTGTTCTGTCTGATAAGTATTATTAATTGTATCATAAGCTACCGTCAGGAAGTGTGCAACTGATTTTTTTCGATTTCCGCGCGGAACGTTTCGACAAATCCGGACTCGGCCACCTTCTGCGCCTGGCGGACGGCATTCCGAAACGCCATGGCATCTGAAGAACCGTGGGCCTTGACCACGATGCCGTTCAGTCCCAGGAACGCAGATCCGCCGGTCTCCCGGTAATCGTACTGTTTCATCATTTCCTTCAGGGAGGATTTGATGAGCAGACCGCCCAGTTTGCCTTTGGCAGACTTCATCAGCGACGCCCTGATCAGCTCCAGCATCGTCTTCACCGTGCCTTCAAAGGTCTTTAAGATCGTATTGCCCACGAATCCGTCGCAGACCAGGACCTGGACATCGCCGGTGATGGCATCCCGGGGCTCCACATTGCCGATGAAATTCAGACTGGGATCACCGGCCAGCAGTTCATAGGCCGCCTTGGTCAGTTCATTGCCTTTTTCCGCCTCCGCGCCGATGTTGACCAGTCCGATCTTAGGCCTGACAAACCCCAGGATCTCTTCAAAATAAACCTTGCCCATATGGGCGAACTGATGAAGATTCACCGGTTTGCAGTCCGTGTTGGCACCGACATCGATGATCATGAACCGGCCGTTCTTGCCGGGGATCAGCGGCGCCAGCGCGGGCCGGTCGATGCCTTTGATCCGCCCGATGATGAACAGACCGCCGGCCAGCAGCGCGCCGGTGGAGCCGGCGGAGATGATCCCGTCACAGGTCCCCGCCTTCACCAGTTCGATGGCCCGGCGCAGTGAGGAGTCCTTCTTGCGGCGGATGGCCAGAACCGGCGCCTCCTCGGTGCCCACCACCTCCGTGGTCGCTAAAACATCTATTTTCGACCGGTCATAATCGTATTTTTCAAGCTCTGCCCGGATGCGGTCCTCCGGTCCGGTGATGGTGATCGCCACCCCCAGCTCATTCACTGCCTCAACACAGCCCTTCACTACTTCAACCGGGGCGTGATCACCGCCCATTCCATCTACAGCAAATCTCAACGTCAATTCCTCCTTTGCCTTCCATGGAACTATTTTAACACACCGGCATCCCCTGCCGGCTCCATTCACAAAAAAGAAAAAGAACACATGGGACCATGTGCTCTGATCTGACTATGGAATTAGTTGACATCGACCTTAGCGATGATCTCTTTGCCGTCGTAGTGTCCGCAGTTCTTGCAGACTCTGTGAGAGAGCATCATGTCGTGGCAATTCGGGCATTCTACGATGCTGGGTGCGACTGCTTTGAAAGTCTGAGCTCTTCTTCTGGCTGTTCTTCCTTTAGAGAATCTTCTTGCTGGATTTCCCATTTCTACACCTCCTTGAATAAATCCTTTAATGCGGCGAACCGTTCATCCACCTGTTCCTTATCACAGTCACAGGTTTCTCGGTTGAGATTGGCCCCGCAATTCTGACACAGTCCCTTGCAGTTTTCACTGCACAGCGGCTGCATCGGCAGACTGGATATTATATCTTTTGTGAGGAGGTCCGTCAGATCAACGGTGTCCCCTTCAGATAACGGCATTGTTTCCATATCGTCTTCTGACACAACCTGAGCCCAGCTTTCATCGATGCGGAGATGGATCTCCTCCTCGAATTCATCAAGACACCGGCTGCAAACCTGCCGCACCTTCGCCGCCACATCCACCGCCAGATCCAATTCACCGGCTTTTGCCCGGACTGAACCCCGGACTGTGATGGGGCTTGTGAAAGCAGTTCCTTCTTTTTCCAACAACTCATTGGCCGGGGCTTCGAACGAAAAATCAAGATCCTTCGTAACCGCCTTCCTCAATGAGTCAGCAATTGAAATGATCATCGCGCTTCCCTTCCCTTCTGAGTATATAAAAAAGAGTTCTTATGACGAACAACAATAATCATATCAATATTTTAGCCCAGTGTCAACAAAATCTCATGGATTTCGCCGTGTTCCGCCGTGTTTCCATCGGCTTGGATTTCGGCGTCTGCCCCTGTGGTTTTCCCCGGGTCCCGTGACATGCCCATGGCCCCATCGGGGGCAAAAACCTGTTGGATCCCAATGGAAAATCATTGATCTCTCTGCACACTGAAGCCCCCTGGCCATGACTCCTTTTATCTTCAGTCATGGCGACGGGACCGATCTGCCGCCTGAAGCGAAAGACCTGTCAGATCGATCCGACAGGTCTTCCTGATATGATTTTTCAGCCTGCCCCGCTCATCGGCCGCTCCAGTCCTTCGCAGTTATACCCGACGGCGGAGTTCTGACGAAGGCTGTTACTGACCCAGAGCTGTTACTGACAAAGAGACTTTTAATGATCCAAGACGCTTACTGATTGGCAGCCTGGAACAGTTCCTTGGTATCCCGGGCGATCATCAGCTCTTCATTGGTGGGGATGAGCATGAGTTTGACTTTGGAATTATCCGAGGAGAAGACGGTCTCCTTGCCTCTGACGTTGTCTTTTTCAAGGTCCACTTCAAAGCCGAGGAATTCAAGGCCTTTCAGGATCTCTTCACGGGCATAGGGGGAGTTCTCACCCAGTCCGGCGGTGAAGACGATGGCGTCGATGCCGCCCATGGCTGCTGCATAGCTGCCGATGTATTTTCTGACCCGGTAGTGGAACATGTCAAGGGCCAGCTGTGCGCGCTTGTTGCCTTCGTTGGCAGCCTTCTCCAGGTCACGGAAGTCAGAGGAAACACCGGATACACCCAGGACGCCGGACTTTTTGTTCATCAGGTTGTCAACGGCTTTGGCATCCCAGCCTTTTTCAGACATCAGATAGGTCACGATGGCCGGATCCATATCCCCGGTCCGGGTTCCCATCATGAGGCCGGCCAGCGGTGTGAAGCCCATGGACGTGTCGATGGCTCTGCCGTATTTGACCGCCGTCACAGAGGATCCGTTGCCCAGATGGCAGGTGACGATCTTCATGTCTTCGATGTTGCGGTTGAGCATTTCAGCGGCCCGGTTGGCAACGTATTTGTGGCTGGTGCCGTGGAACCCGTAGCGGCGGATCTTATCGGATTCATAGAGTTCATAGGGGATGGCGTACATGAAGGCCACCGGATCCATGGTCTGATGGAAGGAGGTGTCAAAGACTGCCGTCATCGGCGTATGCGGCATCAGCTCACGGCAGGCGCGGATCCCGATGAGAGCCGGCGGGTTGTGCAGCGGAGCCAGCTTGGAGACTTCCTTCAGTTCTTCCATGAGGGCGTCGTCCAGGAGGACCGAGGAGGAATATTTTTCACCGCCGTGGACGATCCGGTGACCGACCGCAGTGATTTCGTCAACATTTTCGATGACCCCGACTCTGGGGTCCACCAGCGCTTCCAGCACTAGACCGATGGCGATCTTATGATCCGGCATTTCCGTCTGGACGACGTACTTATCCCTGCCTTCGGGACGATGGGTCAGAATGGATCCCTCGATGCCGATGCGCTCTACCAGGCCCTTGGCCAATACTGATTCGTTGGTCATGTCATAAAGCTGATACTTCAGTGACGATGATCCGGCGTTGATAACTAATACTTTCATTTTTCTACCCCTATTCATTTCTTTATTTTTTTCCCGTTTATTCCAAAGATCCAAATTCAGATCCGTCAGGTGATTGGATTGGATGTTTCATTGGCCAGAGGATTCTGCGCCGATCCGTGAATCCGGATTACAGATTCTGCGCCTGGACTGCCGTCACGGCCACCACATTGACGATATCCTCGGCATCGCAGCCGCGGGAAAGGTCATTGATGGGCTTGGCAAATCCCTGGCAGATGGGGCCGATGGCCTCTGCTCCGGCAAACCGCTGAACCAGCTTGTAGCCGATGTTGCCGGACTGAAGATCCGGGAACACCAGCACATTGGCATGTCCGGCCACTTCTGAACCGGGCGCTTTCTGGGCTGCCACTTTGCCGATGAGAGCGGCATCTGCCTGCAGCTCTCCGTCGATCTTCAGATCCGGACGCTGCTCGTTGGCTTTCTTCACGGCATTCTGGACTTTGGTCACGACTTCATGTTCAGCCGAGCCCATGGTGGAGAAGGACAGCATGGCCACTTTGGGATCAAAGCCCATCAGATGTCTGGCCGTATCTCCGGTGGAAATGGCGATGGATGCCAGCTGATCCTCATCGGGCATGGGATTGACGGCACAGTCGGCAAACAGGAGCGTTCCGTTTTCACCCAGCTGAGTATTGGTTTCCATGATAAAAAAGGAAGATACGACGGATACGCCCGGCGTGGTCTTGACGATCTGAAGGCCCGGCCGCAGAAGATCTCCGGTGGTATGGATAGCGCCGGCCACCATGCCGTCGACTTCATCCATCTTGACCATCATGGTCCCGTAATACATGGGATCTTTTAGGATCTCCTTTGCCTGCTCCGGAGTGACGCCCTTTTTCTTTCTCAGTTCATAAAAAGTATTGGCATACTCTTCGAAGCGATCCCCCGACTTCGGGTCGATGATCCTGCATTTCGAAATATCCGCCGAAAGTCTGGCCGCGTTGGCGCGAACCGTTTCCTCATCTCCCAGAAGCACGATGTTGGCGATGCCTTCCCCGGTGATTTTGGCAGCGGCAGTGAGGTTTCTTTCCTCCTCTCCTTCGGGCAAAACGATGGTTTTAATGTCTGCTTTGGCCTGGCTTTTCATTTTGGTCATAAAATCCATGTGCAGTGTCTCCTTTTTTCATCTGTATTCGATCATCACGGTCTGTTGCTGTTACTATATTATATATTAACTTATTTGATTGCATATTATCAAGGTTTGGAGTAATTTAAAATAACAGATCAAAAGGAGGAATAGAACAGGTGAACGGTCCGCGAACGGTTTTTATCATCAGTGAATACAATCCCTTCCATAACGGTCATGCCCATCAGATCGAGACGATCCGCCGGGACCTGGCGCCCCAAACCATCGTCAGCATCATGAGCGGCCACTTTGTCCAGCGCGGCGAACCGGCCATCCTCGACAAGTTCAGCCGGGCCCGCCTGGCCGTTGCCGGCGGCAGCGACCTGGTGGTGGAACTGCCCGTCATCCATGCCGCCTCCTCCGCAGAATTCTTCGCCCGGGGCGGGACCGCCATCGCCGCCGGCCTGGACCCCGGGGGCATCCTCAGCTTCGGGTCCGAATCGGGGGATCTGGAGCAAATTATAACAGTTGCCCGGACCCTGACGGATCATCACGCGACCCTGGATGGTGCGATCCGGGAAGGCCTGGCCCGGGGACTCACCTATCCGGCAGCCCGGGCCCGGGCCCTGGAACGAATCCTTCCCGATCGGGACCTGGCGGATGTCTTGTCCCGCCCCAATGATATCCTGGGCATCGAATACGTTCGGGCCGCACACAGTCAGGGACTGTCACTGGGTTTTCATACCCTGCGCCGGCAGGGCATGGGCTATCATGAAGACACCCCGGGTGCCTCCGATCCCGGTCATCACCCCTCTGCCACAGCGCTGCGCAACGCCATGAGGGCCGGGGATTTTGAAACCGTCAGCCGGGGCATGCCCCCGGCCTGCCGACCGATCTTTGATGAGACCAGACCCCGCCTTCTCCTGGGCGAGTCAACGCTGAAACACCTCATCCACTACCGCCTCAGCCTCTTCCCGGAGAGCCTGGAAAACCTGCCCGAAGCCGCCGGCGGCCTGGGCGAGCGCATTGCCGGCGCCGCCGGGATGCTCCCCAGTCACTCCCTCCGTGAGTTTGCCCTGGCAGTGAAGACCCGCCGTTTCACCTATTCCCGGATCCGCCGGCTGCTCCTCCACCTTGCCCTGGGCTTTGACGAACTGGATTATGATGCCAGACGGCGCCAGATGCCCCCCTATACCCGGATCCTAGCCCTGAACGCCGCCGGCCAGGCCTTTCTGGCGAAGACCCGGAAAACGCGCCAGATCCAGGTCATCCAGAGCGCCCGGGAGATCGATGCGGACCTGTTCCGGCCCGATCTTCACGCGGCCCGCCTCTACAGCCTGCTCCAAAGCGCTCTGCCCGCTGATGCCGACTTCACCCATCCCCTGCGGGTCCAGTCCTGATCCGGGGCATGGGTTCACCGGCACTGCCCTGCCCGCCAGGAAGGGCCCGCCCACCTGCATGGGTCAAACCCACAGGATGGCGGACCAGCGCGCAGGAGGCCGCCACGCGTCAGACTCCCCCATAACACAAGAGACTCCCCCGATGCTTTCAGGCAGATCACAGGATCCGCTGGAACGTATCGGGGGAGTCTTGCCGTTTCAGACGCTATTCGGCCCACGTCCTGTCTTTTACCGGTTTCCGAGAGATCCGCGGATCCTGATCCGGCATTGATCCGGGATGCTCTGTCTGGTCTCTTCCGTCTGGTCTCTTCCGTCTGGTGTCTCCCATCTGGTCTGCTCAGAGGCTCTCATGACTTTTTCTGAACAAGCCGAGATCCAGATACTGGTGACGGATGGCCTGGGGGTCAAACCCGGTGATTTTAAAGGCGAATTTGACAAAGTAGCCCATGGTCAGCGCCGTGATGACGGTGCCGATGCCCACCGGACCGCCCAGGAGATATCCCAGGGCGGTGACGATGATCTCGATGCCGTTGCGCACCAGGGCAATGTCTTTGCCGCTGGATTTCGTCAGGGCCAGCATGAGACCATCCCGGGGACCTGCGCCCATCCCCACCGCGATGTAGAAGACCGTGGCAAAGCCGATGATGCACAGACCGGCCAGCATCATCGGGATCCCGGTCAGCAGACCGCCGGCTTTGGGGATCAGTGGCATGATGACATCGAGGAAGAGCCCGATGAAGATGGCGTTGAGGATGGTGGCCACCCCGATCCGTTCCCTGAAGAGGGCGTTGAGAAAGACGATGGCAATCCCCACCAGGGTGGACACCGCGCCGAAGGACAATCCGGTCCGGTTGCTGATGCCCTGATGGAGGATATCCCAGGGGGAGAACCCGATGTTGGCCCGGACGGTGAGAGCGATCCCCAGGGAATACAAAATGAGCCCTGCCATCAGAAAAGCAAACCGCACCGGGATTGATTTATTACTGAGATCCATGCCGTCCTCCCCTTCCGGTGCCCGTTGGGCACCTTAAAAATTTCATCCATAAATGCACGATAAACCCGCAGTCTGCGGGTTTTTGTGCAAAGTGAGACCGTCGGCGCGCGCTTCCGGTCTGGAAGTCGCCGGCCGGTCTATTTCATAGTGGACAGTTCCTGGATGTTCTCCCGGACGGTCTGAGTCGTGGAATCGATGGAATGACGATAGCCGGTGACAAAATCTTCCATGTCTTTCTTGAAGGACACCAGGGCGTCATTGGAACGCAGCTGCAGCTCCTTTTCCAGTTCAGAGAGCAGTCCCTGGGCATAATCCCGGGCAGCCAGACGCATATTCTTGGCTTCGGTCTGAGCCTTGGAGACGATGTCCCTGGCCTTGTCCTCAGCCGCACGCACGATGGTGTGCTCGTTGACCTGACTGTGCATGATCTCTTCCGCTTCCAGTTTGATGCGGTTGTATTCCGCATTGGCTTCTTCCAGGATCCGTTCCTTTTCAGCAATGACATACTGCGCCGTATTGAAATCAGCCGGTACGCTCTGAATGATCTCATTGATGATGTCGGTGACGACTTCCTGGTTCACCATGACTTTGCTGGAGAACGGGACTTTGGAGGACTGATCGATCTCGTCCTGGAGGATCTCCACCAGACGGATCAGTTCGATTTTGTTTTTTCCCATATCATTATGTTGAAATTCCATACTGTTCCACCTTATTTCAGATTGACCGGCCTGCCATCCTCTAAACTGCCGATGGACCGGTCCCTAGTGATCATTTGTAATAATTTTTCTTAAGCCGCTCGATGATGGGGCCCGGTACAAACCCTTCCAGCTTGCCGCCAAAATGCATGACCTGGCGGACCAGCGAAGAGGACAGGTAGGAGTACCTGGGACTGGTCATCATCATCAGCGTTTCGATCTCCGGCTCCATGGCCCGATTGGCATTGGCCATCTGAAGTTCGAAGTCGAAATCGGAGATGACCCGAAGTCCTCTAATTATAACCCGAGCCCCCACTTCTTTCAAGAAATTGACGGTGAGCCCTGAGAATCCGCGCACTTCCACATTGGGCAGATGCGATGTGACCAGCTGGATCATCTCGATCCGCTCCTCGATGGGGAAAAACCCCGTTTTTTCCGGGTTGATGAGGACCGCCACGATGACTTTGTCAAAAATCAGCGATGCCCGCTCGATGATGTCCAGATGTCCGAGACTGATGGGATCGAAGGATCCCGGATATACTGCTGTTTGGACCATTTATTCATCCTTCTTTTCATATTGATAGAATACCAGGGTGGTGTTGCCGTACCGCCTTTTCTGCATCATGCAGAGATCAGCGATGCCCGGGAAGATCTCCTCCCTGGAGTCGACCTTGGTGATGATGATGCCGTCGGGAGACAGCAGCCGATGCTCATGGACCAGTGCCATGGCCTGGGGGATCATTTCATTGAGATAAGGCGGATCGATGAAGATGAGGTCGAAGACCTCGCCCTTAGCGCCGAAACGCTGCAGGGCCTCGCGATAATCCAGGTGAAAGGGCTTACACTCTTCATTAAACCCCAAGTTGCTGATGTTTTCAACCAGCAGATCGTAGGTTTCCCGGAATGCATCCACCAGGTACACGCTGCGGGCACCGCGGGAGGCGGCCTCCAGACCCAGGGACCCCGTTCCGGCAAAGACGTCCAGCGCCCGGGCACCGTAGATCTTGTTCTGGATGATATTGAACATGGCTTCCTTGACCCGGTCCAGGGTCGGCCGCGTGGCGCGCAGCTCGCCGGTTTTGGTTTCCCGGCCCTCGTTGTGAGGCCCCAGTATTTTCCGTCCTCTGGCTTTGCCTGCAATGATTCTCACGGTGACGCTCCTCCTCTTGGTTTCTCCCTGCATCCGTTTGCTGATCCACGGGATCTCACGATCTGCCGGTCATTTTTTCCTGTTTTCTGTTTTCTGTTTTCTGTTTTC
>CAYYVR010000014.1:21702-23231 GCA_964475185.1 uncultured Clostridium sp.
TTACGCCTCATCCTCCGCCTTCGTCGATCCTGTCCGTCGGATCGTCATCTGACATCGCTTTTCTAGTTCAGACAGATCAGGTGGATGTTTTCATCCAGCCGGCTCAGGATCTCATCCCGAATGCGGACGTGGGCCGCATCCGGGGACCGGAAGATCTGCCCGGCCCACTTGCTGGCTTCGATGAATAAATGATAATCCTGAATAAAATCCGCCAGGACCAGACCGGAATCGCCGCTCTGATTGGTGCCGAATATGGCCCCGGTCCCCCGCATCTTGAGGTCCTCCTCGGCGACTTTGAACCCGTCATTGGTGGAGGTCATGATATCCAGCCGCTTTCGCGTGGTCTCATGGCTGATGCCGGCGATGAGCAGACAGTAGGACTGCCAGGTGCCGCGGCCCACACGCCCGCGCAGCTGATGGAGCTGGGAGAGGCCGAAACGCTCGGCGTTCTGGATGATCATCACGGAAGCGTTGGGCACGTTGACCCCTACTTCGATGACGGTGGTGGAGACCAGGACATCGATGGCCCCGGCTTTGAATTCGCTCATCACGGCCTCTTTGTCTTTGGCCTTCATCCGGCCGTGGATCATCTCCACCCGGTGCTGGCGGAAGGGGCCTTCGGCCAGTTCCACCGTCAGCTTGCCCACGGAGGTGAGATTGAGGTCTTCATTGTCGTCAATGAGGGGGCAGACGATATACACCTGGCGGCCTTCTTCGATCTGGGATCTGGCCAGTTCATAGGCCCGCTCCCGGCTCGGCGCCATGTAGCTTTTCGTCACCACCGGACTGCGGCCCGGCGGCAGTTCATCGATGACGGAGAGATCCAGGTCGGAGTACAGATGCAGCGCCAGGGTCCTGGGGATGGGCGTGGCACTCATGACCAGGACGTCGACGCGGCGGTTCTTGCCGATGAGGCGCAGCCGCTGATTCACCCCGAAGCGATGCTGTTCATCCGTCACCACCAGGCCCAAATTGGGAAACGCCACATCCTCCTCCAGCAGCGCATGGGTGCCGATGACCACCATGGGCCGCCCCGAGGCGATGGCTTCCTTGACCTTCCGCTTCTCTTTGGCCTTCAGCGACCCCACCAGATAGCGCACTTCCACGCCAAAGGGCTCCAGCATGGCCAGCAGGTCACTGTAGTGCTGGGCGGCCAGGATCTCAGTGGGCACCATGAGCGCGCCCTGGTAGCCGTTCTCCGTCACGTTGAACAGCGCCGTCAGCGCCACGATGGTCTTGCCCGATCCGACATCGCCCTGGAGCAGGCGGTTCATGGGCTGATCCCGTTTCTGATCCAGAAGGATCTCCCGGATGGACCGGGACTGGGCCGCCGTCAGTTCATAGGGCAGCGCCGCCTTGAATGCCTTCAGCCGCGGACTCATTTTATAGACGATGCCGGAATGATCCTGCCGGCGCAGCTGGCGGGCTGCCTGGATCTTCATGGAGTAGGCGAAGAGCTCCTGGAACTTCAGCCGTTCCAGAGCCAGCTCAAAGCCGTCGGCATCCGGATTGTGGATGATGCGGATGGC
>CAYYVR010000014.1:23331-27175 GCA_964475185.1 uncultured Clostridium sp.
ACCCGCCGTCTTCTCGCCGACGCCTTTCAAACTCCGGATATCATCATCCAGCTGCAACACACACACCTCCTGTCTGTTTGCCTTCAGCACAGCGGACCGGGTTCATCCCGGTCTTCGCAAAAACCGGGAACTCATCTGAATTCCCGGTTTCATCAGTTCATGCCTGGCCAAGGTCCGATAAGATCATTCCACCGACATGATCAGATAATACAGCGGCTGGCCGCCGGCAAAGCTGATGATGTCAAAGTCGGGATATTTCTCTTCCAGCTTTGCAATGAACGCTTCGACTTCGGCTTCTTCGGTGTCCGCTCCGTAGTAGACGGAGATGATGGAGGAATCCTCCGAGATCATCCGTTCGACCAGGCGCTCGGCCATGGGATAGATCTCCCGCTCCACCAGGGTGATCTTGTTCTCCAGAAGACCCAGATAGTCCCCCGCCTTCACCTGCTTGCCTTCGATCTCGGTATCCCGGACGGCAAAGGTGATCTGCGCGGATCTGACGGACTCCAGCGCTTCCTCCATGAGAGTGAGGTTCCGCTCAAGATCCACTTCCGGATTGAAGGCTGCCAGGCAGCTGATCCCCATGGGGATGGTCTTGGTGGGAATGACATGGATGCTCTTTTCTGTGAGTTCCACACACTGGTTGGCGCTGAGGATGATGTTCTTGTTGTTGGGGAAAATGAAGATCTCCTCGGCATGGATCTTCTCCACGGCATTGAGGATATCCTGGGTGGAGGGATTCATGGTCTGGCCGCCTTCGATGACGTAGTCACAGCCCAGGTCCTCAAAGATCTGGCGCAGGCCTTCGCCGGCCGCCACCGAAATAAAGGCATAGGGCTTTTTCTCCGCCGGCACAGCCGGTTCGGGTTCCTCTTTCAGGTTGCTCCGGACGAAATCCGATTCCTCGTGGGCATGGAGCGCCTCGTTCTGCTGACGCATATTCTCGATCTTGATTTTTAAAAGTTCACCGTGTTTCTGCGCCTCCTGCATGACTTCACCGGGATTTTCAGTGTGGATGTGGATCTTGGTGACATCATCCATGGTGACAAAGACGATGGAGTCGCCGCGCGCCTCCAGATAATCCTGGAAGTGCGGGTCACTGATGGCCCCGGCCACGATGAATTCGGTGCAGTAGCCGAAGGTGATGTCCCTGGGGGCTGCCGCAGCGCCGAAGGGCTCGACGGTTCCCGAAGGTGCCATCTCCGTACGAAGCGTCGCTTTGCGCTCGTCCAGCAGCGCCTCCAGCATGGCCCGCAGGATAATGACCAGGCCCATGCCGCCGGAATCCACGACCTTGGCTTCCTTGAGCTGCGGCAGGAGGTCCGGTGTCTTCTCCAGGGTGTCATTGGCCACTTCATTGACTTGCTGAAGCAGTTCAACGATGGATGTGGTCTCCATTTCAACGGCTTTCTCGCCGACGACGCGGATGACGGTGAGGATGGTTCCCTCTGTGGGCCGCATGACGGCACGGTAGGCAGAGGTGGCCCCCTCGGAAAATGCCTGGGCCAGATCCTGGGCCGTGGCCTCATCTTTGTGTTCAAATCCTTTGGCGATGCCGCGGAAGATCTGGGACAAAATGACCCCTGAATTGCCCCGCGCACCCATCAGAGCGCCCTTGGCGAAGTCACGGGACATCTTTCCGATGGAGATCTCCTCCGATGCCTTGATGGAATCCACTGCAGAGCGCAGCGTCATGCTCATATTGGTCCCTGTGTCGCCGTCCGGTACCGGAAAGACATTCAGAGAATCCACAAAGGCCTTGTTCTCTTCCAGCATATTGCTGGCATGGACCAGCATATTGAGAAGATGCTGTCCGTTGATGACCGTGTTGCTCATATGCCCTCCTAGAACCTTACGCCTTCGATGTTCACGGTAATCCCGGTCACCTTAAGACCTGTAAAATTTTCAACGTTGTATTTTACTTTCTGGATGATGTTGTTGGCGATCACAGAGATCTTCGTGCCGTACTCCACCACCACATAAACTTCAATGGTCAGCTCGCCGCCCTTCTGGCTCACTTTGACGCCTTTATCCAAATGCTCGATTTTGATCAGTTCCCAGAGTTCGTCACTGGTATTCTTGGCAGCCATGCCAACCACGCCATAGCATTCCATGGTCGCCATGCCGATGATATTTGCAATGACTTCATCTGAATAATTGACCTTGCCAATTTCAGTTGTATATCCGATCATGTTCATCCCTCCGGATCTTTGTTTCGTTTGAAAGCCAAACAGCTCTGTTTACATACTTGTGCATACTAAATATAATATTATAATTCTGCCGATTTATCAATGACAGGAACGAAAACCAGACCCTAACGGCCATCGGCTCAGGAGAACAGATGCTTCTCGAAGGTGCCGGTGACATCGATGCGTTCCGAGTCGATCATGAAGACCGTGGGATCCAGCTCCACCAGGTCCTTTTTCAGGTTGAGGAACTCATATTTGTCCAGGATGGCCATGATGACATTCTTCTTTTCCCGGGAATAGATCCCGGTGGCCTCCCACATGGTGACACCGCGGCGGACCCGCTGATTGATGAAGGGCGCCACCTCGTTGTTTTCGGTGATGATCAGGGCAAACACCTTGACGTTCTGGTAATGGACCTGATCTAAAACCAGGGAATACACCACCGTGAAGATCACCGAATAGATCAGGATCTCAATGGGAAAACTCAGGGCCACATAGAGCATGACGACCCCTGATACCAGAAGCGATACTTTGCCCACAGAGAAACTGCGGAACTTCAGGGACAGATACACCCCGAGGATATCCAGTCCCCCGCCGGACCCGCCATGGCGAAGGGTGAACCCGGCTCCGAATCCGGAAACCAGCCCGCCGATGACACAAAGCGTCAGCCAGTCGCCGATGAGAGGCTGCCCGGCAATGGGGATCAGGGCCATGGCCAGGGACTGAGCCGTCAGCGTCAGCAGCGTTTTGTAGAAGAAGCTTTTGTTGATGACCCGGTAGGTCAGCACCAGAAGCGGAATGTTGATCAGAAAAAGCAGCGGACCGGTCATGGCAAGATCCAATCCGCCCACCTTGTTGATGATCGACTGCACCATCTGGGCGACCCCCGTCACCGTCCCGATATAAAGATTCAAAGGAAAAATAAATAAATTCAACCCTGCGGCATACAGAATGCCGCCCAGCATGGAATAGAAGTACTCCATCCCCTTCCTGTAACTCAATGACGTTTCCGTAATTTCCATGAAATCCCTCCGGCAAACATATGTTCAAATCACGCCCTGCCCCCGATGATCCTCTCTGATACGGCCTTGGACATCCGGCATCAATGGCCTCTGAAGGCGGGCTCACAGGCAGACCTGATATTTTTAGGTCCGTCCTCTGATGATCCACTGACCCAGAGGGTCAGTCAGAAATTTTTTTTAATTTTCCTGCCACAGGGGCAGGAATCTGATATAATTCGAGTGGTTGAAACAGCAGGGGCCTGTTCCTGCGTCAACTCCATTATAGTGGAGAAAGCGGCCGGAACAAGAAGCGCATTGAAACTATTGAAACTTTATATCCAATACTTGAAAAGTAAATATCAAGTGTGATATACTAATTTATGCTGTAAAAAACACTCGTTAAGGAGGTGTTGTAATGTCAAGAAGATGCGAATATTGCGATAAGGGCGTTGTTTCAGGTGTATCGTACAGCCACTCACACAGACAGAACAAGAGAACCTGGGCTCCAAACCTTATGAAGGTCAGAGCAGTTGTCAACGGTACTCCGAAAAGAGTTGTTGTTTGCACAAGATGCTTAAGATCCGGTAAAGTTGAAAGAGCAATATAATGTGAAAGGCCAGAACGCAGATTCCGGCCTTTTTGTTTTTTTGTTCC
>CAYYVR010000015.1:0-2283 GCA_964475185.1 uncultured Clostridium sp.
ATTGAAAAAATGGTCAGACCTACTACTTCGCCGGCTCCCCCTTTTTTCAGAAAATGCATCAGTGCATCCATCGCATTGATTCGGGGTTATGACGGTTTTCAATGGATTCTGTTGGCGTATTTCAGCAGCAGCCTCTCCCATCGCCCGGTCATATCCCATGCCCGACCCACGACGAAAAACAGGACCTGCTTCGGGTCCTGTTTTTCGTCGTATTGGTGGGATGGATCCTTCGCTCAGCATCTGCTGACCAGCGCGCCCAGAAGGATGGAATAAAGCTTGGCCTGGGAAGTATCCGCCCTGGAAACCAGCAGAATCGGAACTTTTGCGCCCATGATGATGCCGGCATTGACGGCACCGGCCAGATAGCTCAGGGTCTTGCCCATGATGTTGCCGGATTCGATGTTGGGCACCAGAATGATGTCCGCATCGCCGGCCACTTCACCGGTGATGCCCTTGTGCTCGGCGGCTTCTCTGGAAATGGCGTTGTCAAAGGCCAGGGGGCCCTGAACGACGCACCCTGTGAGAGCTCCGGACCGGTTCAGATCCTCCAGTGCTCGGGCATCCAGTGTACAGGGCATCTTGTCGTTGACTTTTCCCACGGCGCAGACCGCTGCTACCTTGGGATGATCGATCTCGAGCTGATGGGCGACCTGGACAGCATTCTTCACGATCTCGATTTTTTGTTCCAGCGTCGGATAGGCCACCATGCCGCCATCTGTGGTCAGCAGCAGCTTGTGATACGTCGCCACATCATAGATCATGACATGGGAAAGGACCGGTGAGCGTTTCAGATCAAATTCCTTGTTCAGGACCTCTTTAAGCAGCGTTTTGGTTTCCAGCAGTCCTTTCAGGATCATATCCGCCCGTCCCTCATCAGCCGCTTTGCAGGCCAGATGAGCCGATTCTTCAGGTGAAGACGTTGCGATGACTTCAATGTCGGTTTCATCGCCCAGAAGCTCCCGGATCTTTTGTTCATCCCCGTAAAGGATCGGTGTGACCAGACCCAGTTTCTTTGCGGTTAGCACCGCCTCAATGACCGGTTCGTCCTCCGCTGCAGCCACCGCCAGCACGGCAGGGCGGTCCAGTTTGATGTCTTTCATCTGTTCAAATCGTGTGATCATAAATACTCCTCATTATTAAGATTTGATCCTGAAGATCGATGGGTTCTGTTCGTTCAAAATGATCGAAAATAATTTCATTTCCTGATGCAGTCTTCCCCTGTCAGCTTCCGCTGATCGTTCCCTCGGGAAGGGGCCGCCGGCTCAGGGCCGGTGGATCGTCTCGGCGGTGATGTCAGCCACCGTGGCGGCACCGGTGAGCCGCATGGCCCCGGACAGTTCCGCCTTCAGCCCTTCGATGTACATGGCCACGCCCTCTGCCCCGCCGCCGAAGGCATAGGTGACAAACGGCCTTCCGATGAGCACGGCGTCGGCTCCCAGCGCCAGCATCTTGAAGACATCCACTCCATCCCGGATGCCGCCGTCCACCAGGATGGTCAGTTTGCCCTTCAGCGCTGCCGCGATTTCCGGCAGCACGTCCGCCGTTGCCCGGGCATGATCCAGGACCCGGCCGCCGTGATTGGAGACCACGATGGCCGAAGCACCGGCCCGATGAGATGCCAGGGCATCCTCCACGGTCATGATCCCTTTGACGATGAAGGGGATCTTCGTCGCCTCCGTCAGCTCCCTGATCTCCGATTCAGTCTTCGGAAAAACGCCGTTCCCGTTCTGATTCATGAAGACCAGTCCGCAGGCATCCAGATCTGAACCGATGGCAGGAACCAGGGTCGGATCCGCCTGATCCATCCGATGGATCAGCTCTTCATTGAGCCAGGGCTTGATGAACACCAGGGCTTTCTGATTCAGCCGGTTTTGCAGCTCCAGCCCCTGGAAGAGCAGACTTTCATCGACGTCATCGCCCAGGGAGGGAAGGATCCCGCCCCTATGGCAGCCTCGGATCAGTGCCTCCATGTATTCCGCCTCCGTCAGCGCTCCTCCCATATTGCCAAAGGCCCCGGTCATGGGCGCTGCAATGACCGGCAGCGCCAGGGTCTCCCCGAACAGGCTGCAGCGCGTATCGGTCTGACGGACCCCATGGACTACTTTCATATTCAGTTCCACGCGCTTCAGGGCGTCGTAATTCCTCATAAAAGCCCGGCCGGTCCCCTTGCCGCCCATGCCGGGCACTTCTCCCCGGCAGGCGACACCGTTGCATTCGGGACAGACCCGGCAGTATGGCATCAGCCGCTCTCTGGCTCTGGTTTTGATCTCTGTATGATTCATC
>CAYYVR010000015.1:2383-8579 GCA_964475185.1 uncultured Clostridium sp.
ATCTTCACCTCCACCCCTTCCGCTGATGGACCGGATGACGCCCATCGTTATTTACGAATGCAGCTGGGCATAGTCCTCTTCAGAATAGACCCGGATGCCGTGCTGGCGAAGCAGGGCTGCCGTCAGCCCCTGGCCGGCAATGATCCGGCCCTGGTGGCCGCCGTCATAGATCTGATGCACGCCGCAGGACGGGCTGCGTTCCTTGAGCACCGCAGCTTCGATACCGTGTTCGCGGCAGAATTCGAGGGTCCGCTGCGCCCCCCGGCGAAAGGCTTCCGTCACATCCCCGCCGGTCCCGGTGAACACGCCCCCCACTCCATTGCTCAGGATGGTCACGGCATCGCCGCTGAGTTCCGCCGGCGGCCGGGGCACCGGCAGGCCGCCGGCGACTTCCGGGCAGAATGAAAAGATCTGATGGCGCCTCTTTAAGTCCCGGATCCCGGGCTCGGCCCTGGACTGACCGTCATAACGGACCGGCTCCCCCAGCAGGCAGGCACTGACCAGGATGTTCATTATTTCACCTCCACGATGGTGACCCCGGCGCCGCCTTCCCCATAGGCACCGGGCCGGCTTTTCCTGACGTGGGGATGTTTGCGCAGCAGGCCGTTGATCCGGTTTTTCACCGCACCGGTGCCCACGCCGTGGATGATGGTGACTTCGCCCAGGCCGCCCATGGCCGCCTCATCCAGATACTGATCGGTCCGATAGGCGGCTTCTTCGGCATCCAGCCCGCGCAGATCGATGGAGGATGCCACCTGGCGCAGATTCAGATTCACTGTCCGCCGCGCGGCTTTGGCATCTTTTTTCATCTCTTTGGTGATCTCCAGATCCCGGATGTTGGCGTTCATTTTAAGGATTCCGGCCTGGACCATGAGATCTCCTTTGTCATCGGGCAGGGTCAGCACTGAAACCATCTGATTGAAGCCTTTGTGCATGAATTCTGCACCCAGCTTCATGTTCCGGGTCACTTTGGAGCTGACGGATTGTCTGGTGTTGTCCTCTTCGTCATCGCTTTCAATGATGTCCAGGGTATCGCGCAGACGCTGGCGGTTTTTCTCGAGTTCCTGGCGAACATTGCCCGACAGTCCCTGGGTCTCCAGTTTTCGGATGCTCTTTAAGATGGCATCCGCTTCTTCCTTGACTTCCCGCAGAAGATTTCGCGCTTCGCGCTTGGCTTCATCCAGCTGATGCTGACGCTGGGCCTCGATGCCCTGAAGTTTTTCATCCAGCCTGGCCTCCTTTTCCTCCAGTTCCCGAAGCAGGGCCTGACTCTTTTGAGCATCCTGGCGGGCACTGATGTTGGATTTCTGGAGGTTCTCGATGAGATCTTCGAACTTCAGGGTGTCTTCGGAGACCAGTTCCCGCGCCTTGGCAATGATGTCATCGGACAGCCCCAGCCGCCGGGAGATCAGAAAGGCATTGGATTTTCCCGGCACACCGATGAGCAGGCGGTAGGTCGGCCGCAGGGAATCCACGTCAAATTCCACCGAAGCATTCTCCACGCCTTCCGTCCGCAGAGCGTAGGCTTTGAGCTCCGAATAATGGGTGGTGGCAATGACCCGGGCCGAGCGGCTGCGCAGCTCCTCCAGGATCGCCATGGCCAGGGCCGCCCCTTCCGTGGGGTCGGTCCCGGCTCCCAGCTCATCGAAAAGACACAGACTGTCCGCCTCGGCCTGGTCCATGATCCGTACGATGTTGGACATGTGGCTGGAGAAGGTGGAAAGACTCTGTTCGATGCTCTGCTCATCCCCGATGTCGGCGAAGATCTCCCGGAAGAACGACACATGAGAGTGTTCATTGACCGGGATCAGGATCCCCGACAGGGCCATGGCATGGAGCAGCCCCACTGTCTTCAGCGTCACGGTTTTTCCGCCGGTGTTGGGGCCGGTGATGACAAGGCTGGTGTAGTGTTCCCCAAGATAGATGGTGGAGGGCACCACATCCCGGGGCGCAATGAGGGGATGGCGGGCACTGATCAGATGAAAGGTCCCGTCCGTTCGGATCTCGGGCCGCATGGCATCGATGCGTGCAGCATATTTGGCCCGGGCGAAAATGGAGTCTAGTTCGTAGATGATCTGTGCATCTCGGGAAACGGCTTCATGATGCTCCGTGACCTTGCCCGACAGGATCCGCAGGATCCGTTCGACCTCGGCTTTCTCCTGGAGCAGCAGTTCCTTGATCTCATTGTTTAAATTCACCAGGCTCATGGGCTCGATGTAGAGGGTCTGGCCTGAGGCGCTCTGATCATGGACCAGGCCGGGGACCTGGCCTTTGTGTTCGGCTTTCACCGGAATGACGTAGCGATCGCCCCGCACCGTGAAGAGCGAGTCCTGCAGGTATTTGGCGTTGGACCGGACCAGAGCCTGGATCTTATCCTTCACCGAAGCGGATTTGTCCTTGATGGTCCGCCGGATGGAAGACAGCTTCTGCGAGGCGCGGTCGGCTACCTCATCCTCGCCCAGGATGGCCTGGGCGATCTCCTCCTCCAGATTCTGCAGCGGCGTGATGCCGGCCACGAGATTGTCCAGTTCCCGCGCCGTGAAATCCTCGGATTTGATGTAGCGCTGGAAGAGCCGGGCGCTGCGCAGGATGTTCGAGATCTTGAGCAGTGACCCCGGATTGAGCACGGACCCTTTTCCGGCCCGGCTGATGGCATCGCGCACATCAAAGACCCCTTCAAAGGGCGGACTCCCCTTCAGGGAGATCAGCCGAAGGGCTTCCGCCACCTCGTCCAGGGCCCGGTTGGCTTCCACCGTGTTGTCAAAAGGCGTCAGCGCATCGATGAGCTCCGCCCCCGCCGAAGAGACTACACCGTGTTTGATCTCTTCCTTGATTTTGTTCAGTTCGAGTTTTTCCAGGCTTTTAGCATTCATAGTTTCTTCTCCCGTCTATTCAACGCCGCGTTTGTAATGACCTCTGGTGTGATCCGCGATGTAGCGGCCTTCTCCGTCGATGAGCGCCCGGATCACGGTCTGCGCTTCCTCATTATTTTCCGTGGTCAGATCGATCCTGAAATGTTTAAACCCCTGACCGTTTAGCAGCTTCTGCTGATCCAGATTATTCTTGATCTTTGAATTCATGATATAGCTGCGGCAGAAAACATCGGTCAGGATCGGGAAAACCTCCCCTTTGCGATCCTTCAGCGCATAATCCATTTTCTGGCAGGGCACCGAACAGCTGACCCCTTTGGCCCGGCCGCCCACGGCGGCCCCGATGGGACAGTATTCGGAATGCATGAGTTCGGTCCGGCCATAGAGGATCAGATACCCGGATCGCTGAGCCAGTTCCATCAGTTCGCCGTAATTGAGCTCCTCACTGACGGTATATCCGGCCAGTTCCGGGAACAGCAGCGGCGCATAGGAGTTCATCAGATTCAGTTTGTAATCCCCCACCAGGGCCACATCAGATTCTTTAAAGACTTCGATGACCCCGTAGTTGTCGGTGAGGATCCCCTTCATGCGCGTGAGTCCGGCCAGTGAGGCAATGACCGCGTCAAATTCAGATTTCAGGATCTCCGGCAGTTTCAGCCAGTAGTCGATGCCGGCCTCATCCAGGGCTTTGGCATCCTCCAGGGTCAGGCTGCCCTTCTGGCGGTGCCACAGATAGAGCACCGGGACCAGCTTCCGTGGCAGCTCTTTTGATTCGTTTGATTCATTTGATTCATTTGATTCATCTGGCGCATCTGGTCCATCTGCATCTTTTGGCTGATCTGGTTGATTTGGTCCTGTCTGTTGTTCTGATCGGGCGGCTGTGACTTCCAGAAAAGCCTCAAGCTGTTCTCTGCGGGCGAGAACCACGAGATGAGGCATGGTCTGCCCGGATTTTGTCTGCAGCGATCCATCCAGATAAGCTCTGATCTCATGGCGGCTGACGGGCGTGACGTCCGGCGTCTTCAGAAGGATCGTCTCCATCTCGTCCAACAGCGATCGCCGCAGTTCATTGACTGCAGACATGGGCAGAAAGCCGGGTTCATGATCCAGTTTCAGTTCTTCCACTGCAAAGGGCGTTCCCCCGGTCTTGGAAAGATTTTCCCGGAGCCGGTCCTCGCCCAGGGGCCGGTCGATACTGGTCTGGACCACTTCACCAGCGCGCTCCAGCCTGCGGCCCCGGAATTCCGCCGTCAGGCGAAGGGGCCGGCCGGGCCGGAACTCCGCCGCCAGTTTGATGGGCAGCTGGCCTTCCCGTTTCTGCCGCAGGCGGGTCTGGATCTCCCGGATCAGTCCGGCGTCATTGGTTTTGACCAGAAGATCCCCGTCCCGGTACTGTCTGGGAAAGATCTCCACGGTGGCTCCCGCTTTGGCATCCCGGACCTCCCGGCCTGATTCCCGCATCTTGGTGACGATGAAACCGGAATCACCGGCCTGGAGCCCATCGCCCAGGCTCAGGGGGATCTGCAGGCGGACTTTGCCGCTTCGGACCCGGCCCAGGACCACGCCGGAATTTCGGGGCGAATGCCAGGCCATCATGTCTTTGCCGTCATTGCCCAGCAAAAAAGCGTGGTTGAATCCTTCCCGGTTGAACAGCTGGGTGATGCCGGTATGATCCCAGGCGTCACCGGCCAGGGCGCGGCGATACTGACGCACCGTTTCAAACACATACTCGGGTCGTTTCATCCGCCCTTCGATCTTCAGGGAGCTGGTGCCGGTCCTGACCAGTTCCTCCGTCAGATCCAGAGTGCTCAGATCCTTGGGACTCATCAGATAACCAGAGGCTTTCACGCCCCCTGTCTCATCGAGCAGTTCATATTCCATGCGGCAGTTTTGGGCACAGCGCCCGCGGTTGCCCGATCGGCCGCCCAGCATGCTGGACATAAGGCATTTTCCGGAATAACTGATGCAAAGCGCGCCGTGGATGAAGACTTCCGTTTCATGGTCCCGGGAGATCGCTTTGATCTCCTCCAGGGTCAGTTCCCGGGCCAGGACCAGACGCTTGAGCCCCTTGCCGGTCATCAGATCGGCGCCCCTGGGATTGTGCACTGTCATCTGGGTGGAAGCATGCAGTTCGATGTCGGGATGAAAATGATGCAGCAGCGCGATGAGGCCGGGATCCTGGATGATGATGGCATCCACCCCCATGTTCCAGACTTTCACGGCATATTCATAGGCATCGGAAATTTCACTGTCTTTCAACAGTGTATTGATGGTGATATATAATTTGACCCCGAGGCGATGGCACTGACGCACAGATTCTGCCAGGTCCTCATCGGTGAAATTGGCGGCATAGGCCCGTGCCGAAAAACGCGGACCGCCCAGATAAACGGCATCAGCTCCGCCTTTGAGCGCTGCCTCCAGCGCTTCGCGGTCACCGGCCGGACTTAATAATTCTGGTTTCATAATTTCCCTCATTTCTTCAGATAAAATAAGTATATCATATCGGCAAGGGCCCAAAAAACCAAACAGGAGACCCGTCGGGTCTCCTGAAGATCAGTTGGAAAAATAATGATTATTTCACAGGTTTGGCGGTTTCGTCCTTTTTATCCCTGGACGGTATCAGCTGGTTTTCAAACAGTTTGTTTTGAAGATCCAGCACTTTGTATTTATAGGACTGCAATTCAAACTTCAGTTCTTTGTTGAGCTTGGAGAGCTGTTCGTTATCATCCCGGTATTCCCGGACCGATTCCTGCATCAGCGTCATTTCTGTCTGAAGTTTTTTGATCTCCTCATCCTTTGACATTAAATGCTTCGATTCCTCTTCAACGGATTTGGCCATGGCCGCTTCATGGTCTTTGAGCTGCGCTTCCAGTTCAAGGGTGTGGGATTTGATGTCCTGCATTTCCCGGACCAGCGCCAGTTCTTTCTCATCAAAGGCATCGATCTGGGCCTGGAGCTTTAATTTTTCATCCACCAGGTTGCAGGCGGTCAGAATGGCGGCGGTTGAAATATTGAGTTTGCGATTTGATTTCAGCATTCCGCTGAGCAGATCATCGACGGTTTCACCGACCTGATGGATATGTTCTTCGGATTCTTCTCCCACCAGAGTATATTCAATGCCCTGGATCCTGACTGTCACCTTGTTCATGCCGTCCTCCTTTTGATACCTTTTCTATGAGAACCGCCTGACAAAGGGTTGGGCGGCTTAGCACTCGATCGCTTATAAAGGTTTTTTCAATGTATTCTTATCATACTATATCGGCCTTCGTATTTTCAATGAAGTTCGGGAATTAATGATGACCTCACCGGACGCGCCCAGGGATCCA
>CAYYVR010000015.1:8679-26992 GCA_964475185.1 uncultured Clostridium sp.
GTACATCAGCCGCCATCGGGAGATGGCGGCTGATCGGATGGATATGAAATGAGCTGACCCTTAGCTTTTACTGACCATCAGCCAGATGCCGATGCCAAGCGCTGCGGCTGCAAACAGGTAGAAGAAAATTTCTGTTCCCTTCTCCCCCAGGATCTTGCGGAACAGTTTGATCTTTGCCATGTTCCAGATCCCCTCAGGCTTTCTGACCGTGATGTAGACCACCGCCGCCGAGTAGAGAATGAGCAGAATTCCCAATAATGCCAATCCGTTCATAAAAGATTCCTCCTTGATAAAATATTTTTTTGTTCGCAGGGATCCATTGACTGATCTTTGCCTGTAAATCCCGGGTGTGGAGCCTGTGGTTTATTTCAGACCCTGACGGATCCGTTTGCCCAACAGGGCCATGACCAGGGCCGAGATCCCCAGGATGATCCCGGTGGGGATCAGGACATCCCGCCAGGCTGCGGTTTGCAGGATGATCTGGTCCAGAGCCTGGAATGCCCAGTAAAAGGGCGACCAGTACAGCAGAATGTGCAGATTCTCTTTGAGATAGATGGCCCCGAAGACCGAAGCCAGAATGGGCAGAAACATCATCTTCATCCCGGAGATGGCACCGATGACGTTATCGGTACGGATGCCGATGGCAAACCCGACGATGACACTGGTCAGGGCCAGAGCCAGGATCACCACCGCCGCTTTGACATAATCGATGGCGCCGAAATCAAGGATCACAAGGATCCCCAGGACGTGGATCACCGGGAGCAGGAAGCCGAGGATGGATTTGCCCGTCACATATTCCCAGCGTTCCACCGGGGCAACATTCATGGCAGCCAGCGTGTTTTCCTGTTTTTCCTCCACCAGGTGGATCATCAGGACCATGGCGCCGAATACCGTGACGAAAACGGCCAGGAGACTTCCGCCGAATCGCTTCACCGGTGAAAGCTTCCAGCCCACATCGGACACGGTCACCGTCACGGCGGACAAAAGCTCTGAATGGTCCCGGGTCTCCAGGGCCATCTGCAGCAGTTCCTGCATCTCAACGGTCTCATTGCCCTGGCGGTGAATGAGATATTCTCCGTTTTCCATGCGCAGACCGTACCTGTCATCCAGCCGATCCACCCGCTCTCGCAGGGCCTCTGCGTCGGCCGCCGTCTCAACGGAACCCAGGGTCTTCAGGTACTCCACCACCCCGGCATCCACCGACGGATCCACCACCACATTCAGCGCACTGCCGGAAGCTGAGGCCGTGAGAAGATTCAGGATGACGGCAATGATAAAGGGCATCACCAGGATATAGATCACCATGGAATCACGGAAACTGGCTTTCACATCCCGACGGAAGATCGTCCATATTTTTTTCATGTCAGCCACCTCCTAGATCGTCAGGGTCTTGCGATAGCGATGTTCCGTCACGATGAACAGCAGCAGCGTGCCGGCAAGGAATGCCCCGGTGATCATCAGGATGTATCCGGCATTGGGCTGCTCCAGGAAGGCCTCCCGCAGTGCAAACAAGAGCGGATAGGATGGCAGGATGCGAAGGGCCAGGGGCGAAAAGGACGGCATATAGTAGGCCACGCCGCCCATGGCCAGGATCATGATCACCACATACATGGCACCCAGGGAGGAAATGATGGAACTGTAGAAACTGGCGATGAACAGGCCCAGCACCGTGCCGAAGAGATTGCCGGCAATGAGGACCAGAAGCAGGTAGAAGTAGTTGACCTCCAGGCGGGCCACCAGCACGGTGACCAGAAGACCGGTGAGCAATCCGGTGAAGAGCATGACGCCCAGTTTGGAGAGCAGATAATCCCTGACGGACACCGGGGTCACTGTCAGGGCCCGGATGGTGCCTTCCTCTTTATCCATGAAGACATAGGCCGCCACGATGAAAAGCCCCATGAACGCCGAATTGAGCAGAAGGTACATGGGCAGGAAACTGATCCGGTCGGACAGCCGCTGGGCATCGGGATCGGTGGTGATCACCCGGGCCCCGGATTCAAATCCGGGCAGCTGTGAAAGGATCGTTCCTTTCATCGAGGCTTCGATGAGATGGCGCATGGCATCGCCCTCGTAGCCCTGCAGGATCACCTCGACCTCGATGCCGCCGCCAGCCCCCGGCGTGAGAACAACGCCCTGGGAACTGCGATCCGCTGCCATGGCCGCCACGATGGCTTCCCGGGATGCGGCCGGGATGATCTCCGTTCCGGTCTCTCCCCGGGTGAACTCCTCCGCCGATTGGGACGAGAGCGCAGGATCGGCAAACAGGTGCAGCCGGCTCTGGCTTTCAAAATTCTCCGGCAGGACAAACAGGACCACCGCCACCACGATGAGGGCCATGATGATCTCGATGTACACATAAAAGGTCCGGTAGGAGACTTTCAGGTCTCTTAGAAACGTATGCAGGAGTTTCATTAGACCAATCCCCTTCCTGTCACGCGGATGAAGATCTCTTCAAGGGTCGGTTCCTTGGTGTGCATCCGCTCAATGTGACCTTCCCGGATGATCTCGTTGAGGGCCAGCCGTTCCGCTTCTTTCTCCAGGGAGAAGGATTCGGTCAGAAGCGTCTGATCCCGCAGATATTCGACTTCCACCCGCTTTTCGCCATGTTTGAGCTTGAGGTTGCGCGGTGAGTCCACGACTTTCAGCGCACCGTCCACGATGAATCCGACCCGGTCGCAGAGCTCATCGGCGATGTACATGTTGTGGGTGGTGAGAAACACCGTGGTGCCGGCCTGATTCTTCTCCCGGATGATGTCCTTGATGATATTGGCGATGGCCGGATCCAACCCGGTGGTCGGTTCATCCAGAAACCACAGGGACGGCGTGTTGATCATACTGCGGGCAAAGGTCAGCCGGTGCTTCATCCCCTTGGAAAAGGTCGAGGCCCGTTTGTCCCTGACGTTCTCCAGCCCCACCAGCCGGAGAAGCTCCAGCGGATCCAGGGTGGGCACATCAAAGAGCCGGCGGTAAAACTCCAGGTTTTCCAGTGCCGTCAGTTTGCCGTAGACATTGGCCTGTTCAAAGGAGACGCCGATCTGATTGAATATGTCCCGGGTGATGCGGCGCAGGTCATAGCCGGCCACAGTGCCTTCTCCCTGCTGAATGGGCAGCAGTCCGGTCAGGACCCCCTGGGTGGTGGACTTGCCGGCACCGGAGGGCCCCAGAAATCCAAACGCCTCACCGGTCTCGACCTTGAAGGAGACATCATCCAGTGCGCGTTTCCCGTCTTTGCTATAGGAATAAGTTAGATTGCTGACTTCGATCATTGCTCTGCCTCCCCATAAAAACCGAATTTCATGATCTGGATGAATCGATCCAGATCCTCCAGGATCGCCATGGAATATCCCAGATCCCGGTGTTTCTCAAAATAGTATTCAACCAGTGACAACTGCATATTCATCAGCATGCGTGCGCCCAGGGCTTCATCCAGATCCTGACGGATCTCTCCATGAGCCTGGCCTTTGCGGATCAGATCCTTATAGACGCCCAGGCCCATATCGCCGAAGTGCGCCATCAGCCGGGCGGTCATGGCGGGATCCCGCATCATGTTATTGCCGATCTCCAGATAATCGGGATTCGACAGGCCAAACTCGATGCCTGAGCGATAGATCTCCCGGATGATATCAAAGAAGCCGATCTGCTCCGGATTGAGCAGCCTGGGTTCCAGATACTTTATCTTCGCCCGGCCGATGAGGTCCATGATATGGAAATAAACATCTTCCTTATCCTCAAAATACTGATAAAAACTTCCCTTGGAGATCCCGCTGTGCGCCACGATGCGGTTGATGCTGGCTCCCCCGAAGCTCTGATCCCGGAACTCCCGGATCGCCGCCGCCTCAATGGCCGAGCGTTTTTCCTCGGGCAAATTGAAAAACGTCGATTTTGGCATATTGACCACCTCCCAACAATATGACCATCAAGTCATATGACTCTTTAGTCACATAATGATCCTGGCTTCCGAAATTGTCAAGTCCTGTCAGTGAACCTATTGGAATGTTTTGGCATGACAATCCCTATCATGGCGATCACAGCCCTTGCATTCAGTTTCAGCTTGAAGTCCCATGATCCTTCGACTATTCTGAAAGTATCTGAAGTAAACTCAGATACTTCAACCGATCTATATACCTATTCATGATCAAAGGCAGGAACGCAATGCTGAACCGATTGGAAAACAACCGAACTCAATATGGGATCCAATTCATCCTTTTCTCCCTGCTCCTGTGTGCAGGGGGCTATGTTCTGATGCCCGGATCTGCCCTGCGTTTCCTGTGGCCTATCCTGGCGGGAGGAAACGCCCTTCTGGCCATCCTCTATAAAGTCAGCGGCCTGGCCCGGGGCTTGCGCTGGGGATTGAGCTGGATCCTGTTTTGGGCCGCTTTGGCGCTGGATCAGTTTTTCGTTCATTCCGGGATCCTGCCGGCGGCAGTGAACCCCAATACCGTGACGCTCTTCGTCCTCATCCCGCTGATGCTCACGCTGCCCAAATTACTGGAGGACCGGATCCGCCTGAAGCTCACCGGTGAATCCGAACGGACGGCGGTGCAGATCTTTGAGGAACAGCAGGGTTATAAAAACCGCAGCGGCGGCGCCGTGGATTTTGAGACCCATCAGCAATACAAGGCCCTGGCCAGGTCCTTCCAGGACCCCCGCAGCATCCACGAATTGAGCCGTCCGGCCCGGATCCTTCGGATGGCAGCTGGGATCCTGACGGCTCTGACGGCGATCGGATGCATTGTTGCCGGCGGGATCCTGACCGATTCCCCGAATCCTGAACTGATTCCCCTCTCCCCCTGGCTTGTTGGCGCCGGCTTTGGGCTTTTGATCACTGCCTTTGTTCTCCTGGATCAGGGGTTCCGACAAGGCGGCCTGGTCTTTTTCGGTTTTATTCTCTTCATCGGGCTTTGCTATGGGGCCTATCTGATCCTGAACAGCGCGTTGCGAACCTCTCTCCCCCTGTTCCTTCTGCTGAGCCTGCTCTTCGCGGTGTTTCTCACCGCCGCCTTCCTCCTGGCCCGCCGCTATTTCAGCCGGCGCAGCGCCACTTTCATCGATTTTGAACAGGACGGCATCCTGCACTGGGTCGATCTGTATCTGAAAGACACATCCCCCATCCTGAATTATGACTGCCTGTGCCGGATGACAGGAAAAGCCATCTCCGATGAAACTGCGCTGGACGAATTCCATCAGGAGCTCCTCCTGTTTGCCCAGCCGCGGCAGATCATTCTGGCAGGCAGTCTGCAGAACAAAGCTGAAGACCACCTGGTCACCTATCTCTACTGCAGCCGGGACCGGCAGGTCCGCGCCCTGGATCGGTGGGCTGCAAAAAAATCAAGGGACGCTATCTCCATCGAGATCGTCCGGGATGAATCCTGGCAGTTTTTTCAGGAGCTTCTCCCCACCGAAAAAACAATGCTCCGGCTCAATAATGAGTGGATCGTGGCGGACCTGGCCGATCAGGATCTGGATCTTCGCCAGCCGCAGCCGATGATCTTCACCGCAGCTTTTCGCCGGATGGATCAGGCCCAGGCCTTCCTGGAGATGATCCGCACCTACCCGGATGCCCAGGCCGTCTATGAGGATTATTCTCAGGTTGTCATGGACGAGGAACTCGATGAGATCTACAGTCACCTGGTCCATGTCATGAAACGATTCCGCATCAGCCAGGCCTGGCTGGATATCGAAACGATGAAATTCCTTGAGATGACCCAATCCTTTGGCGGCTCCTTTGAAAACATCGCACTGGGTGAACTCAGCGATGATCCATCCGGTGAGTGAATGGGTGGGATCCTCAGACGCGGCGGGAGCCGCCGGCATCGTGGGAGCCGCCGTTACCGTTGCCGGAGGCTGTCATTGGGATCCGGGATCCCCAGTCCTGAGGATGGCAGAAGAGTCTGCTGCCGGGAAGGATTTCCCGGAAAATTCGCCCGAAAAATCAGCGAACAGTCCGCGAAAAAGTTTCGTTTGACTTCATCTGACCTTTTCTTTATGATAGATTAGTAAACACGTTTGAACGGGAAGAGTAGATGGAGGAACAACCGACCAGAGAGGCAGGTCAGGGGCTGAGAGCCTGCCGGGCAGCGTCTTCATCGAAGTTCATCCCAACAGTGGCACAGGTGACAATGTAGTCTGTGACGGATGCCCGCCGTGAAAGGGGCTTTGAGTGGCAGGGAACTCTCTGCAACCAGGGTGGTACCGCGAAATTTCGTCCCATGGATCTTTTCCATGGGGCTTTTTGATTGGGTAAGTATGGATTGGAGGAATTATAATGCTTGAAAAACTGGAACAGCTGAAACAGGAAGCACTGGAACAAATCGCCGCAGCCGCCGACAAGGATGCGCTGAATCGGGTCCGCCAGGCGGTTATGGGGAAAAAAGGCTCCCTGACAGGGATCCTGAAAGAACTGGGCAAACTCTCGCCTGAGGAGAAAAAGACTGTGGGCCAGGCGGCCAATGTGATCAAGGGGGCCCTCGGGGAGGCGCTTGCCGCCAGGGAAGAAGAACTCATCGCATCGGCCTCGGTCATCGATTATGAAATGGATCTGACCCTGCCGGGCATCCAGCCCAGACTGGGCGGTCTTCACCCCATCACGCAGATGGCCTATGACCTCAATGATGCCTTCCGTTCCCTGGGCTTTGAAGTCTATGAGGAAGTGGAGATCACCAGCGAAAAGTATGCTTTCGATCACCTGAACTTCCCCCCGTCCCATCCGGCCCGGGAATCCATGGATACCTTCTGGATCAAAGGCACTGAGGATAAGGAAGCCGAAGAGCGGCTCTGCCTGCGTCCCCATCTCACCGGGGGGTCCGTCCGCTATCTGAAGGACCACGGCGCACCGGCCCGATTCGTCTATCCCGGACGGGTCTACCGCAATGAAACCACCGATGCCCGCCACGAACGGGCCTTCTACCAGTACGAAGCCCTCATCGTCGACCGGGATTTCTCCTTCGCCTCCGGCAAACTGCTGGTCAAGACGATCCTGGAGAAAGTCTTCGGTCAGGAAGTGGATGTCCGTATGCGCGCCGGTTTCTTCCCCTTTGTCGAACCGGGCTTTGAGATCGATATGAAGTGTCTGGTCTGCGGCGGCAAAGGCTGCAAAGTCTGCAAGCACGTCGGCTGGATCGAGGTCATGCCCGGCGGTGTGCCCCACCCCAATGTTTTAAAAAGTGCCGGTCTGGATCCGAAGGAATGGACCGGATTCTACATCAACATCGGCCTGGACCGTCTCGTCATGATGCGCTACGGCGTGGATGACGTGCGGCTGTTCCATTCGGCTGATCTGAGATTCTTAACGCAATTCAAGTAGGAGGATGAAAATATGCTGATATCATTGAACTGGATCCGGGAATACGTTGAATTGCCTGAAGATCTCACCATGGAGAAACTCTCCTACGACCTCACCATGCGCACCGTCGAAGTGGAGGGGACCTATGACCCGGCTCAGGGACTGGACAACATCGTGGCCGGAAAAATCATAGAGGTCAGCCCCCATCCCCAGGCGGACCGCCTGCGTCTGGTCCTGACGGATGTGGGCCTGGCTGAACCGGTCCAGATCGTCTGCGGCGGCTCCAATCTGGAACCGGGTCAGATGGTGGTCGTTGCCCTGCCGGGCTCCGAAGTCCGCTGGCACGGCGAAGGGGAACCGGTGGCCATCAAAAAGAGCAAACTGCGCGGTGAAGCGTCCTACGGCATGATCTGCGGCGCCTCGGAAGTGGGCCGTCTGGAGGAGCTGCTGCCCGCCAGGGCCGAAACCGAGATCATGGACATCTCCGCCTTCCCCGCAGTCCCCGGACAGCCCGTGGCCGAAGTGCTTGGCCTGTCCGATATCATTCTGGAGATCGACAACAAATCCATGACCAATCGCCCCGATCTGTGGGGTCATTACGGCCTCGCCCGCGAACTGGCTTCCATTTACCGCTGTCCCCTGAAGCCCCTCCCCCGGTTTGAAACGCCAGAGACCCTGGCCGATTACCCGGTGACCATTGAAGATCCCAGCCGCTGCATGCGCTACACCGCTTCCCACTATACGAACCTGAAAGTGGAACCCTCACCCTGGGATCTGCAGCTGAAGATCTGGAAAGTCGGCATGCGCCCCATCAACAACATCGTGGACATGACCAACTACGTGATGCTGGCAACGGGTCAGCCCACCCACGGCTTTGACAAATCCCACGTTCGCGATGGCATCGTGGTCCGGACCGCCCGTCCCGGAGAAACCCTGGAGCTTTTGGACAAGCGGGTCCTGGATCTGGAAACAGCGGATCTGCTCATTTGCGATACCAGGATCCCCCTGGGTCTGGCCGGCATCATGGGCGGCAAGCAGGATTCCATCCTGCCAGAAACCACTGATATGATCCTGGAGGTCGCCTCCTTTGAAGCTACGGGGATCCGCAAAACGGCTCAGAACCACGGCCTGCGGACAGAAGCCTCCATGCGGTTTGAAAAAGCCGTGAACACCCAGCGGGCCGAGGAAGCCCTGGGGGTGTTCCAGGCGATCCTGCACCGCCTGCTGCCCGATGCAAAGCTGGCTGCTTTCCACGATGAACATCCCAATCCGACGCAGCCCATGACCATCGACGTGGAAAAGGAGTTCCTTGATTCACGCCTGGGTCAGACCATCTCCCATGACCAGATGAAAGAGACCCTGGAACCCCTGGGCTTTGCCATTGAGGATGCCGGCGACACTTTCCGGGTCACCGCCCCGTCCTGGCGCGCCACCGGAGACATCTCCCTGCGCGATGACATCCTGGAAGAAGTCGCCCGGATGATCGGCTATGAAAACTTTGAATTCACTGCGCCGGCGATCCGCCTGGAAGGACCCGTCAACCAGAAGCAGCCGGAGCTGGAGCGCGCCGCCCGGGAATACCTGGCTTATCGCTGCGGTCTTCAGGAGATCTTCACCTATCCCTGGGTGGATGAGGCCTATATCAAAGCCGCCGGCTATGATCCCAAAGACCTCCTTGAACTGGCCGCCCCGCCCTCCCCGCAGACGGCCCATATCAGAAACTCCCTGATCCCGGGTATCCTGGAGGCCATTGAGACCAACATCCGTTATTTCAATGAGTTCAGGATCTTCGAGATGACTCAGGTCTTCCTGAAAGATCAGCCCTTCTCCCCGTCCGAACCCTCCGAGGTGCTCCCCAAGCAGGAGAAGCACCTGGCCCTGGCGCTGGTGGGAAGTCAGCCAGAGGACCTCTTCCGGGAGCTCAAGGGAATTCTGGAAGCCCTGCCGCGGGTCACCATGGCTTCCGGCATCGGCTTCAGCCAGAGCCGGCAGCCGGCCTGGTCTGACCGCAAAGCCTGGCTCAACATCACCCTGGAGGGTCAGGTCATCGGCTCCATGGGTCTGCTCTCCATGAAAGCAGCCGCCGATGCCGGCATCAAACGGGTCTACGCTGCCCTGGCCGAACTCGATTTTGAAGCCCTGGTGCCTTTCCTCTCCCGGACGAACACGTTCCATCACCTGCCCCACTATCCACTGGTTGAACAGGATCTGTCCCTGCTTCTGGATGAGACCGTCACCTGGCAGGAAGTGGAAGAAGCCATCGGCAAACAGGTCCGTGACCTTCAGTTCATCGAAGAATACAGAGGGGCCCAGGTCCCCGCCGGCAAAAAGTCGCTTACCCTCAGACTGTGGATCGGATCCGATGAGAAGACCCTGTCCTCGGAAGACATCGACACCCAGATGAGCGCCATCATCAAACGCCTGGCCAAGGCAACCAACGCCGAGATCCGCGACAAGTAGACTCGCAAAACGCGTGAAGGCGGATGGGCCACTCCGATGATCCTGCAAAGATCGGATGATCCTAAACTGATCCGCTGCAGCTCTGATGACCCTCCCCTGATGCCCACCGGTCTGGACTGCTGCGGTCCGCCCAGGGAGAATCGAGACCAGAGAAGGTTATGAAAGCGGTGCAGTGCGTCAGCCTCAGGCTGGCGCACTGCACCGCTCTCTCTTCATCTTTCGGCAAGGTGGTCATGGCAGAATCCGCTTCTTCTGCAGTTCCACCGGCATGGTCTGTAACCAAATTGCCCTTGACCGGTTCCGGAGAATGGCTATGATAAAACTATATGATCCCAATGACACAACAGGAGGTCCATCATGAGATCCCATCTTTATAACCCAAAACATCGCCGGCTGATATCCGTTTTGCTGGCATCCGTCCTGGTTGCAGCCGGTTGTTCGGCTCCCTCAGCGGGAACCACCACCCCTGCTGCAGACACCACCGCCGCCGGTTCCGCATCCTCCGGTCAGATCACCCTGGAAGGTCTGGTGCTCACCAATGGGACGATCTATATCACCAAGTCCCCGTCCAGTGAACAGCTGACCCATGAACTTATCACCATCCAGATGCCGGCCGGGAGCCAGCCGGCCAATCCGGGCGCCCTGATGGAGTTCGTCATTCTGGATGCGATCCGTGAGTCCTACCCCATGCAGGCCTCCGGTGTTTCATCCAAAGTCATCAGTGAAACTTCCCCTTCCATCCTGGCCCCCATTGAGCTGGGTCAGAAGCTCCTCAACCACATGGCAGCCGATGCCTATCTCCTGGATGTCCGTACGCCTGAAGAATTTGCCGAAGGCCACATTGAGGGCTCCATCAATCTGCCCCTGGATGAGGTCGAGGCAAGGATCCGTACTGTGGTCCCGGATCAGACCAAAACCATCATGATTTACTGCCGTTCCGGCAATCGCTCCAACACTGCCGCTCAGCAGCTCAAAGGACTGAATTACAGCATCGTCTTCGATCTGGGCGGTGTCAACGACTATCAGGGAGAACTCATCAAGGGAGCCAATTGATCCGTTGATCCGGTGGCGCGTTGGTGCGTTGGTCCGTTGGTCCGCTGATCATCTGATCCATTCACTGATTCACTGATTTCCAACCTGTACTCAGATTCCAGGCAGCAGAACACCAGTCCCCCGTGAGGAGCAAACGCCATCTCACGGGGGACTGGTGTTCTTTTGATTTATGGCAGTTGAGTGAAAAGCGGGATCATTGAGTCATGACCCATTGGATCAGACAGGTTCTAAATGGAACAGATGATGGATTTCCTTATATGGTTGATTTTTTTATTCCGATGATCGAGCGTTTCCGTGGGATGGGATCACGGTTCCTTTTGGTACAGGACGATGGTTTCTTCGGTCAGTGCAGCCTCACCGGGCATCTTCCAGCGAACCGTCAGATAGACTTCATTCACATCCCTCATTCTGGGATAGCTGGGGTTTTCACCGAGAGCCCCGCCATTCGTATGGTTAATGAGGATTTCTCCGGAGAACGCCGTGAGCTCCTGCGTCATCAGCGTTACGGTATAGTTGTCCAGACGGACTAGCGAAACCACGATGATCTCATGGGGTCTCGGCTCAGCGCTGATCCAGCGCAGCCTGCCGCCACCGGCATTATACCTGTTGTGAGCCAGATGCAACTCAAACTCACTCACCTCCCAGTGCTGACCCTTCGCGCTCCACTGCCGGTCCTCTTTGAACATACAGCCTGAAAAAAGTACCGCCATGAGCAGCAGTGCAGAAAGAACCGCCCGATGGTTTCGTCTCCTGATTTTCATAAACTCCCTCCATTCGATAACGATTTCAAGGACTTTACTTTACTTTGCTTTACTTTGCAATACAATACCATACCATACTTACCTTTTATTTTCCGGTCTTTTCATTTGATGGCCATCTTTCTGAACATTGGAATTCGAGCCGGCAGGAAGATCTCCCTCCTGATTCCCGGGAAAGAAAAACACCTCCGCGCTGTATGGAGGTCTTCATCAGCGTGAAGGTGAATGGTAAAAATGTATTGAACCTGGCTGCCATCAGACTCTGCCTTTGAATTCATACAGGACCAGTGCGGCTGCCACTGCGGCATTGAGGCTTTCTGCCCCGCCGGGCATGGGGATCCTGATGGACTGATGGGGCAAGGCGCGGATCTCCCCGGATACGCCGCGGGCTTCATTGCCGATGACGACGATGCTGCAGGGAGCCGGGCGGATCCCCGGAAGGCTGTGTGCCTGTTCAAGGTCCGCGAGATAAAGCGCTGTCCCCTGTTCGATCCGCTCCCGGAGGAAATCCGCTGTCTGATCAGTCAGCAGCGGTGTTTTGAAGATGCTGCCCATGGTACTGCGCAGCACTTTGTCCTGGTAGGGATCCGCGCAGCCTTTGGACAGGATGATGCCGTCCAGGTCAAAGGCGTGGGCCGTTCGAATCATGGTGCCTAGATTCCCCGGGTCCCGGATCTCATCCAGATAAAGCCACAGGCCGGCATCTTTTTGGAAATCGTCGGGATCTGCCCCCGGTATGTCCACCAGGGCAATGATCCCCTGGGGTGTCACCGTGGAGGACAGATTGTTCAGGATCTCCGGGGTGACCTCCAGAAGCTCGATGGGATCCAATTCCGGGGATTCTCCGGATGCACTGATGGTTTGGGATCCGGATGCGGCCGGATCCGATGAAGCCATATTCTGAACTCCCTCCAGTTCCCGGAGCAGGCCCTCCTCGGTGAAAATCAGCGTTCTGATCTTCGCGCTCTGACGCAGGGCTTCACCGATGAAGCGGACGCCTTCGATGAGAAAGCTGCCAGTGGCCATCCGGTATTTTTTGTCTTTCAGTTTGCGCAGTTCCTTTATTTTCGGGTTGGTAAGACTGGTGATACTACTTCTCATCTGCCAGAACCGTGTTTTCCAGATTGAGAAGATCATCATTGGATCCCACCGCGATGATCACGGCACCTCTGGGGATCACCACATCTGCGGTGGGTGAGATGTTGATTCCATCCTGACTGTCCCGGATCGCCAGGATCGTGATGCCGTAGGCAGCCCGAACATCCAGGCTGCGAAGAGTTTTTCCAATCCATTCCGCCGGGGCATTCATTTCAATGATCTGATAATCTTCGGAGAGTTCTATGAGATCCAGTAAATTGGATGACACCAGATTATGGGCCACCCGTACGCCCATATCTTTCTCGGGGAGGACCACCCGGTCGGCGCCGATTTTCAAAAGGACCTTCTTGTGCAGATCCGACTGGCCTTTGCAGATGATATATTCCACCCCCGCTTCCTTCAGCAGAAGAGTGATCATAATGGACGCCTGGATATTGGACCCGATGGTCACAACGGCCACATCAAAATTTCGGACGCCCAGGGTCCTCAGGGCATATTCGTCTGTGGCATCCATCTGCACGGCATGGGTCACTTTGTCGGCGATGTCCTGAATGACATCTTCATCTTTGTCGATGGCCAGCACATCGTGCCCCAGGGAAGAGAGGGTCTCCGCCACTGAGATCCCGAAACGGCCCAGTCCCACTACGATAAATTGTTTTGCCATACTTGTTTCTCTGTCCTTTCATCCCTGCGGGATCGAACCGATGATGTTCGGTGGTTTCAGTTCAGGATCTGGTTTCAATCCAAACCAGATCCCGATTGCTTCATGTCTGATCAATCTTCCGTCTGACTGTCTGACTGCCTGACTGTCTGACTGCCTGACTGTTTAATTGATTAATTGATTATTGATTGATTGACTGTTTGATTGATCGGCTGATTGACTTGCTCCCCTGCTGTTTCCTGACTTTCTGAAATGGCTGACTGAGTCAGTGATCTGGCAGTCGCTGCCGGTCTGATAAAAAAGTTCGGTGATCAGTGCCCTGCAGTTGCTGTCGCGTATGGGCTAGCCGATGAGAATCTTGCCATCGGGATAACTGATCTGAGCCGGCGGCTTCTGCCGCGAGAGCGCCAGCAGCACTGTGATGGGGCCGACCCGGCCAAAATACATCCCCAGGATCAGGCCGATCTTCGATCCGTCCCGGATCCCCGGGGTGATGCCTTCAGACAGCCCCACCGTGGCAAAGGCCGACGTGGCCTCGAAGATCAGGGTCTCCATGCTGGCGCCCAGATCCGATTCAAAGAAGCTCATCCACATGGCGACGCCCAGGACGAGGCCCAGACCGATGACGACGATGGCAAAGGCTTTGAAGACATTCTCCTTGTCGATGCGCCGGCCGAAGGCCTCCGGATCATGGCGGCCTCTGATGACGCAGACCACGGTGAGGAACAGTACGCTGATGGCAGTAGTCTTGACACCGCCGGCGGTGGATCCGGGGGATCCGCCGATGAACATCAATATGATGGTCAAAAGTCTTGAGGTCATGGACATATCACTGATGGAGATCGCGTTGAACCCCGCCGTTCGGGGGGTCACAGAGGCGAACATGGCATTGGTCAGCTGATCAAAGGGGCCCATGGTTCCAATGGTCAGTGGATTGTCAAATTCAAAAATGAAGAAGAAGAAAGCCCCGCCGAAAATGAGGATCAGGGTCGAGGACAGGACCAGCTTGGCATGAAGCGACAGTTTGTTCAGGGATTTGAAGTTCCACAGTTCCATCCATACGGAAAAGCCCAGGCCTGCCCCGACGATGAGGATCATGATCGTCCACAGCACCACCGGGTTGTTGTTCCATGACATCAGCGAACTGTAATTGCCCATGAGATCAAAGCCGGCATTGCAGAAGGCTGATACCGAGTGGAAGATGCTGTAGTAGATCCCCCTGGCCCAGCCGAACATGGGGATAAACTGGGTGGATAGGATAAACGCACCTGCCAGTTCCACCCCGAAGGTGAACATGACGACGTAACGGACCATTCGGATGATCCCCTGCAGATTCATGGCATTATACGCTTCCTGCATCAGCAGCCGGTCTTTGAGTCCCAGTTTTTTGCCCATGAACACCGCCGCCGTAGTGGCAAAGGTCATGAACCCCAGTCCGCCGATCTGGATCAGGGACAGGATCACGGTTTTGCCGAAATAATTCCAGTGGGTCGCGGTATCCACCGTGACAAGCCCGGTGACACAGACCGCGCTGGTGGAAATGAACAGCGCATCGATGAAGGGCGTCATTTCCCCGCTCATCGTGGCGATGGGCAGCATAAGAAGCACTGACCCCAGAAGGATCAGCAGCGCAAAGCCCAGTGCGAGGACTCGCACCGGGTTCAGCTCGATTTTCGGAAAGTGATGTCGTTTGGATTTCGCCATAGTGAGCCTCGCTTCATGGCATTGCGCCGTTTGATGTCAGCACATCCACGACGCAACACTGGCGCCGCGGATGTGTTTGTGATATTGCTATTGGTAAGCTCTTGTTATTGGTATCCCTCACCCTTTGATCCGGCGTGTGATCCAACGCCGCCTGAACGGGATGAGGGAGATCCGTCTACCCGACTGGATCCTTGGTCTGCTTGATGGGGCGGATCACCTGGAACAGTTCCTTCTCGGCCTGGATCTTTTCCTGGGAACCCAGGACACTGAGATAGTCTTGTTTCATGAGTTCATCCAGAAGATCTGCCTTGGCCATGACGCTGTCCCGGCTGGTTTCGATGGCCTGACCCATCCGCTTTTCGATCTCCGCTTCCGACGAACCGCTGAAACGGCGGGCCAGCACCAGCGAATTGATATCGGATGCCGTCAGGGGCGGATTGAAGCGGGTCATGGACCCAATGATGTAATTCTTGATGTCTTCGTCATCCAGCGCCAGATCACGCAGGAAGTCTCCCATGCCGTCATAGGCTGCAATGGTGGATCTCAAATTGGGATCCCGGTACGAATAGGTCACGGCATTGCCGTAGGGATCAATGGAGATCCCTGCCCCGTAGGCGCCCCCTCTTGCCCGGATGGCATTGTGCAGATGATCCATGGAAAGGATGGATGCCAGCACCGTCATTTCCCCGGTGTATTCATGACCCAGTTTCTTCAGGTTGAAGCCCTTGGCCACATACTGCACGCCTGACGCTGAAGTCAGGGCTTCTTTGCGCTGCCCCAGTTCAAAGCGCACCGGTTCAGGATCTCTCTTGCCGGCCGCTCCGGGGAGATCGCTGATGAAGGCCCTGGCTTCACCCAGGAGGTCTTCCCTGCGTTCGGATTCACCCGTCAGGGAAATCACCAGATCCCCTGTGGTAAAGAGCAGTTTGGCGACGCGCTCCAGGTTGGCTGCAAATGCTTCTGCCTGATCATCAAAGCTGCGCAGCAGGCGGTTGAGATGATCGTAGAATGCGATGCCGGAGAATTCCTCCTGATATCTGGAACCCTGGTTGAAGAAGGATGCGACACGGCCCATGACGATGCTGTGTCCCTGAAAATCAAAGCCCGCTTCCATGTTGGAGCGAAGCATCAGGAGGATCTCCCGTAGCCGCCTGTGATCGGAATAATCCGTCCGCAGAAGAACTTCCCGCATGAATTCGAACATCTTGGGATAGTATTCCCCCATGGCGGAAGTAGTGACATTGAACCGGGCATCATAGCCATCCACATCGGACAGTTTTTTGTATACCGCCGGTGCGGTATACAGGCCCGAAGTGTATATGTTGATCTCGTTGTTGAGATCGGAATAGCTGTGATCCTTCGTATCGGCAATGGCCAGGATCGCGGACAGATAACCTGCCCAGACGATGTCATCGGCGCGCAGCGGCGCCATGGAGAAGGATGCCGTCACATAGCTGATGTCGGAGGACGCATAGGGATGGAACAGGATCGCGGCCTGTTCATCCTTTGTTTCCTCTTCTTCGATGTGGGGGATCGTGCGGTCGATGTCTTCGATCTCCAGATGCGGAATGGTGGCCTTGTCTTCCCTGCTGTCCTCCGTCATCTGGAATTTCAGAAGCTTCTGATTCATGGCGATGAGTTCATCCAGTTCCTCTGCGGTCATGGCGTCCTTCAGAGCCTTCAGCTTTTCTTCCTGGATCTGATCCAGTTTGCTGAACATGCCGGCCTGGGGCCGGTGAACGGCGATGAGCTTCACCGGATTATTGAGAATCCGTTCTTCGATGACGCGTTCAAACAAGCCGTTTTTCATGCCGGCTCTCAGCTTTTCAAACACGGGCTGGAAATTCATCAGTGCCATGGGATCCATGCCGTAGCGCCAGGCGCTCATCGCATTGATGAAATAGATGATGCCCTTCAGGGAGCCTCTGGCTTCACGCAGTTTGAATTCCGTCCGGTTTAAGGATGCCAGAAGGAGCTTCTCGTCGATGCCCTCGGCCACCAGTTTTCTCAGCGTATCTTCCACGATCCCCACAAACTCATCCAGCCGCTCATCGGAAGCATGCTTTGCCGCCAGCCCGAAGTCGAGATAATACGTGTCTGAGGAGAGCCCCATGATGTCTTCGCCCATGTTATGCTCCAGCAGCGCCTGCTTCAGCGGAGAGGATTCCGAATGGATCAGGACCTCATTGAGGATGGTGTTGATGAAGGCGTCCTCCACCTGATCGGCATGGCCCAGGGAAACCGCATAGGACAGATAGGAATGCTCCGCCGCACTTTGCTCCTCATCCGCCGGGTAGGTGAAAGCCATCCGCCTGATCCCCGCCGGCTGGTCTTTCAGGACCAGCTGCGAATCGGGATCTTTTTTGTCAAAATGGGTCAGATATTCTTCGTCCAAAAGGCCGAAGATCTCATCGAGATCCACATCCCCGTAGAGATAGATCAGACTGTTGGACGGATGGTAGTATTTCCGGTGGAACGCTTTCAGCTGGTCATAGGAAAGATCCGGGATATCATAGGGATATCCGCCGGATTCATGGTCATAGGTCGTCCCGGCATTCAGAGCCCGCTCCACCTGGACTGACACGTTGGCTTCCGGGGAAGAATAGGCCCCGCGCATCTCATTGTAGACGACCCCGTTGTAGGTGATGGGGTCGGCCTGATCCAGGATGTGGTGGTGCCACCCTTCCTGCAGGAAGATCTCCTCCACCTCGTGGATCCTCGGGAAGAGGACGGAGTCCATATAGACATCCACCAGATTTCTGAGGTCCTTGCGGTTCTGGGATGAGATCGGATAGATCGTCATATCCGGGAAGGTCATGGCGTTGAGGAAGGTGTTCATGGAGCCCTTGAGCAGTTCCATAAAGGGTTCCCGGGTCTTGAACTTTCGGGATCCCGACAAGACGGAGTGCTCCAGAATATGGGCTACACCGGTGGAATCCTCCGGAGGGGTCCGAAACCCGATCCCGAAAGCCATGTGCTGATCCTCATTTTTCAGGTGGACCAGCGTTGCCCCGCTTTTTTCATGTTCATAATAATGAACAGTGGATCCTGTTTCGTGGGAATCCTTCGCACCGATTTTTGTAAAACCATGTATCTGTTCGATTTGTTCCATATATGTCTCCTTTTTTCAATCTGTTTCTATTCTACCATATCTGCAGAAACACCCCCAAACCAAATCGCCGTCTCCTGGCAACTCGCCGCTCTGGGCAACTGCAGCTTCTGTTCCTTCTATTTCATTTGTCCCTTTTCCCGTTTGATTCCGGTATCAAGGTCCTGATCTGCCTGGCCGGATCATCC
>CAYYVR010000016.1:0-9385 GCA_964475185.1 uncultured Clostridium sp.
TTTTTCTGTTCCGTTTTGCGGATCCGTTTTCTGATCTAGGCACCTTCATTGAGGAAGCGGTACTGGGCCATGTAGAGATTGTAGTAGTAGCCTTTGGCCTTCAGGAGCGCTTCATGGGTGCCCTCTTCGACGATCTGGCCGTCGTGGATGACCAGGATGCGGTCGCAGTCGCGGATGGTGGAGAGGCGATGGGCAATGACGAAGGAGGTCCGTCCGCTCAGCAGCCGCTGGATGCCCTGCTGGACCAGACGCTCGGTCTGGGTGTCGATGTTGCTGGTGGCCTCATCCAGGATCAGGATGCGAGGATCGGCGAGCAGTGCCCTGGCAAAGGAGATCAGCTGGCGCTGGCCGACGGACAGTCGGGACCCGCGTTCCTTGATCTGGGTTTCGTAACCGTTCTCCAGTTTCATGATGAAGTCATGGGCATTGACGGCCCTGGCCGCGGCCTCGATCTCCTCGTCGGTGGCGTCGAGTTTGCCGTAGCGGATGTTTTCCCGGATGGTGTCTGAAAAGAGGAACGTATCCTGCATCATGATGCCCATCTGGCTGCGCAGGGATTCGATCTGCACCCGGGAAATGTCCTGCCCGTCGATTCGGATGGTACCGCCCGTCAGATCATAGAAGCGGGCCAGCAGGTTGATGATGGTGGTTTTGCCGGCGCCGGTCTCGCCCACCAGGGCGATGCTCTCGCCAGGCTCCACGGTGAAGGACACCTTGTGGAGAACGGGGACTTCGGGATCGTACTCGAAACTCACGCCTTCAAACGCCACATGGCCCTGGATCTGCGGCATGATCCTGGCGCCCTCCCGGTCGACGATGTCGGCCCTGGTATCCAGGATCTCGAAGACCCGCTCCGCGGAGGCCAGGGAAGTGATCAGCGTATTGTAGAAGTTGGAGATGAACATCACCGGCCGCCAGAACAGGCCGATGAACATGGTGAATGCAAAGATGTCACCCAGGCTCACCATGCCCCGCCAGTACAGGATGGCACCGGTGAGATAGACCACGATGGAGCCGACGCCCCATGAGATCTCCACCATGGGCCAGAACAGGTCATTGAGTTTCACGGCGCCCATGAACTTTTCGTTCATCTCACCCACCATGTCGATGTGGGTGGCTGAGGTGGCCGCTTCCTGACGGAAGCCCTGGACCACCCGGATCCCGGAAAAGTTTTCGTGGGTGAAGGCGTTGAGGTTGGACCGCTTGCCGCGCCACTGCCCCCAGCGGACCCGGGCGCGGGTCTCAATGAAGAAGATCGCCGAGACCAGAAGCGGCATGACCACCATGGTGGCCAGAGCCAGCCAGAAGTTGGTGAAGAGCATCAGCACGGCCACCAGAATCAGCTGAAGGACCTGGGGGATCAGAGAGGTGACGGAGTTGGTGAAGAGCTGCTGCAGGGAATTGATGTCGCCGACGACCCGGGCCAGGATCTTTCCCACCGGCCGGGAATCGAAGAAGGCGAAGGACAGGTTCTGAATGTGGCGGTAGAGGGCTTCCCGCATGTCCAGGACGATTTTGTTGGAGACCCGGCCCATGGACAGGAGCCGGTGGCGCGAAGCCAGCGCGGCCAGCAGATTGAGGACGGCCATGGCGGATGCCAGGGTGATGAGGGACGACGTGTCTCCCTTGCCGATGGCTTCATCCACGGTGTATTTGACAAAAATCGGATTGATGAGCCCCACCACCATGGTGAAGATCATGAGCAGCATGATGACCAGGACGGTCCTCCAGTAAGGCCGGATGTATCCATAGAGGCGTTTGACAATATAGCTTTTTTCCGACAGATTGACCTTTTCATCCTGGGAAACGATATTCTTTGCCATCTATACCACCTCCTTCAGGTTCTCGAAGTCCTGGAACTGTTCTTTGTAGACCTCATAGTAGCGTCCGCCTTTGGCCACCAGTTCATCGTGTGTCCCGGCTTCCACCACCCGGCCGTGTTCCATGTAGAGGATCTGGTCGGCATTTTTCACGGCGGAGATGCGGTGGGCGATGATGAAGGTGGTGCGGGGATAGCGCAGGCCTTTGAGATTTTTCAGCAGCTGGTACTCGGTTTCCATGTCCAGCGCCGAGGTGGCATCATCCAGAATGAGGATGGGGGAGCGCTTGAGGAGCGCCCGGGCGATGGCAAGACGCTGCTTCTGACCGCCGGAGAGGCCGACGCCGCGTTCACCGATGACGGTGTCCAGCCCTTCGTCCAGTTCCCAGACGAAGTCGGCGCAGGCGATGCGCAGGGCTTCCCGAAGGTCCGCTTCGCCGGCATCGTGATGGGCGAACTTGAGATTGTTCTCAATGGACTCGGAAAACAGGAAGGTATCCTGAGGCACGATGCTCATGGCCCCGCGCAGGTCATCCAGGCGAATATCTTTGGTTTCGATGCCGTCGATGCGGACGGCGCCGGACTGGTGATTGTAATAGCGGCCGATGAGGGCGATGAGGGAAGTTTTCCCGGATCCCGTGGTCCCCATGACGGCCACGGTGCTGCCGGGCGCTGCCCTGAAGGATACATTGCTCAGAACATCCTCTTCCTGATAGCAGAAGGTGACATCGTCAAATTCGACGGCGCCGCTGATCTTGCGGGGCACAAGGCCCGGGGCATCGGTGACCTGGGAGGGCGTATCCAGGATGGCCAGGATCTTCTTGGCGGACGCATTGAACTGGGCGGCCATATTCATCAGCCAGCCCAGCTCACGCAGGGGCCAGATGAGGTTCCAGATGAAGCCGGCGAAGACGGCGAGGCTGCCCAGGGACATCTCACCGCTGGTGACAAAGAAAGCACCGATGGCGATCATGGCGATGACGGCAAGATTGGTCAGCAGTTCGATGACCGGGAAGTTGTTGGCGATGATCAGGGCCTGTTCGTTGTTGAGGTCATAATTCTGCCGGTTTTTACCGAGGAATTTGCCGATCTCGTGTTTCTCACGGGCAAAGGCCTTGACCAGCCGGACCCCGGCGATGTTCTCCTGCGCCGTGGTATTGAGGATCGCCGTCTGATCGGAGATGGCTTCAAAGTTGGCATCGATCTTTTTTTCGAAGCGCACGGCCAGAAAACCGATGGGCGCCATGATCAGAATGATGATCAGAGTCAGTTTCCAGTTGATGGCCGAAAGGATCACCAGGGCGATGAGAAAGTACAGGATCTGCTCGACCAGGAGGCGGAATCCAAAGGACAGGCTGCGCCAGATGTTTTCCAGGTCCTCTCCCAGCCGGGACATGATCTCGCCGGTATTCATGTTGTCAAAATAGGCGAAGTGGAGCTGCTGGATGTGATCGAAGAGCAGGTTCTTGAGATCCCGGTAAACCAGGACGCCCACTCGGTCATAAATATATTCCTTGAAGAAGCCGAAGACGGCGCGGCCTGCCGTTATGCCCAGAAGGCCGGTCAGGATCCAGATCATCAGCGTCACATTGCGCTCGGGCAGTGCCCGGTCGATGATCATGCGATTCAGAAACGGGTTGACTGAATCCAGTGCAATGGTCAGCAGCAAGGCGGCGGTGGGGAAAATCAGTTTTTTCCAGTAGTTGAACATCAGGTTGAATATGCGTTTCAATCTTTTCCCTCCTTCGTTGTCTCCTGATTGGAAAAGACACCATTATCATCTTATCGGGGGCCGAACTCGGTTGCAACACAAAGCACCAGTACAGGACTACACAATCCGACCTGTACTGGTGGCTTTGATGGGATCTTTGTTCGGACCGGCACCCTTTGCAGAGTCGCTGATCCGACGGCAGAGCCGGGTGATGGGGTGAAATCAGCGCTTTGCAGCCCGGGTGCCGGTTTTCTGGGCCTTGATCTCCTCGTTGATCTCCAGGAGGTCATATACTTTGTAGCCTTCGCCGCCGCCGATGGAAAGGACGATGTCACCGGGGTTGGCGCGCTGGAGGATCAGATTGGCGGCATCTTCATAGCTTTCGGCATTGACGCACTCCACGGTGCTCCGGGCTCGGATCGCATCCCCCAGGACATTGCTCGAGGTAAGGCCGGTGTCGACTTCCCGGGAGGTGTAGACCGGCAGCAGGATCGTAAGATCCGCTTTGTCAAACAGCGGGACAAAATCATCCATGAAGTGGTGGAGCCGCGAATAGGTCAGGGGCTGCATCAGGACGATGAGCTTCTTATAGTCGTAGTGCAGCACGGTCTCAATGGTGACCCGCACTTCCGTGGGGTGGTGTCCGTAATCATCGATGAAGCGGACTTCGTTGAGGGTCCCCAGTTCCTGAAGGCGCCGGTCCACGCCCTGATAGCCGAGCAGGCCGCGCCGGATGGCATCTGATCCGACGCCCAGGGTCAGGGCAGCCGCGGCGGCGGCCAGCGCGTTGTAGATGTTGAAGATGCCCGGGATGGGCAGGTGGATGTTGAAGAGCAGCTCTTCGCCGCGGAGCAGGTCAAAGGTCGCCCGGCCCATATTGTCCATGGAAATGCTGCGGGCGCGGATCTCCCCGGCATCGATGCCGAAGGTCAGGACGCCGGCCGGCGCGTCGGCGGCCACCGCCATGACATCGGGGTCATCGGCGTTGGCAATGATCCGGCCGTTCGGGGGAACTTTCAGGACATACTGGCGGAAAGCCTGACGGATCTCCTCCAGGTCCCGATAGGTATCGACATGATCTTCCTCGATGTTCAAAAGCACGGCGATGTGCGGCGGGAAATCAAGAAATGAGCGCTGATACTCACAGGATTCCACCACCATGACCTCCGATTTTCCGACCCGGTAATTGGAATCCAGGAGGGGGACATGCGCCCCGATGAGGACCGTGGGATCCAGTCCCGCTTCCATTGTGATGGAAGTCAAAAGCGCTGTGGTCGAAGTTTTGCCATGGGTCCCGGCGATGCCGACAGACTGGCTGAAGTTTTTGAGCAGATAGCCTAAAAATTCGGAACGGGTCATGGTGGGGATCTTCAGCTGGCGCGCCTTGCGCAGTTCGGGATGATCCTGAGCCACAGCCGCAGAATAGATGACCAGATCCTGATCGTAGACATAATCCTCGTGGTGACCGCCTTTGACGGAGGCACCCATGCGGCGCACCCAGTTCAGCGTCTTGGATTCCTCCTGATCGGTGCCGGAAACCCGGACGCCGTTATCCAGCAGGATCCCGGCGATGCCGCTCATCATGGAGCCGCCGATGCCGATGATATGCACTTTTTTTCCTTTATATTCCTGTAAATCAAATGACAATTAAATCATCTCCTTCAATATGAATATTTTAATGCAGGGGACCCGGCATAGCAAGAAATGCGGTGTGAACAATCGTTTATTGGTTTTTCATGATTTATTCGGGGACAACTGTCATTTGCCGGGAATTTACGATACCATTAAGGAAAGAGAGCACAAAGAAACCATTTCAGGAGGGAAAAAATGAAACACGAGATCGTTGACCTTGACTGGTCAAACATTGGATTTGGCTACATCAAAACACCCTGGCGGTACGAGGCCCGCTGGAAAGACGGCGCATGGGATGAGGGGCGTCTGACCGGGGACAATCAGGTCCATATTTCAGAAGCTTCCACAGCGCTTCATTACGGCCAGCAGTGTTTTGAGGGGATGAAAGCCTACCGGACCAAAGACGGAGAGATCCAGCTGTTCCGCCCGGACATGAATGCCAGGCGGATGCAGCGCAGCTGCGAGCGTCTGCTCATGCCGTCCCTGTCTGAAGAGCGCTTCATCGAAGCCTGCAAGCAGGTGGTGCGTGCCAACGCAGAATATGTTCCGCCCTACGGCACCGGTGCCACTTTATACTTACGACCGGTCCTGTTTGGGGTGGGCGATCAGATCGGCGTCAAGTCAGCGCCGGAATTCATCTTCCGTGTTTTCGCCACCCCGGTGGGCGCTTATTTCAAAGGCGGTCTCAATCCTGTCAATTTCATGGTGGCAGAAAATTATGATCGGGCCGCTCCCTTCGGGACCGGCGCAGCCAAGGTCGGCGGAAACTATGCCGCCTCCCTGCTTCCCCATGAACTGGCCAAGGAAAAGGGCTATGCCGACAGCATCTACCTGGATCCGGCCACGCATACGAAGATCGAGGAAGTCGGCGCTGCCAATTTCTTTGCCATCACAAAGAACAATGAATTCGTGACACCGTATTCCCCTTCGATCCTGCCCTCCATCACGAAATATTCCCTGCTCCATCTGGCCAAGGAGTATCTGGGCATGGAAGCGGTGGAACGCGACTGTTACATCGATCAGCTGGATGAGTTTGCCGAAGCCGGAGCCTGCGGGACCGCAGCGGTGATCTCCCCCATCGGCGCCATTGATTACAAGGGGGACCGCCACGTGTTCTATTCGGAAACCGAAGTCGGCCCAGTCACCAGAAAGCTCTATGAGACCATGATCGGCATCCAGTTCGGTGACATCGAAGGACCGGAAGGCTGGATCGTCAAAGTCGAAGAGGACGAAGCTTAAGGTTCATCACTTCATTGGAAAATCCGCATGATCAATGCATAAAAGACAGCGAACATTCGCTGTCTTTTTATTGCTCTGCGTTCGATTATGAAGTAAAATCGAGAGGATGAAGGAAAGGAGTCAACATGGATAAAAATACAAGAAATACACGCGTGGCGGTCATCACGAAAATGCTCACGGAAAATCCAAACCGGATCTTCAGCCTCAGTTATTTTTCGGACCTGTTCAATGCGGCAAAATCAACGATCTCCGAGGACATACTGATCGTCCGCGAATCCCTGGAGCGCTTCGGCGAGGGACGCGTGGAAACCCTGGCCGGTGCCAGCGGAGGGGTCAAATACTACGTGTCCGTGCCCGAGAACGTCCGCCGGGCTTTTCGCGAGGAACTTCTGGGCTATCTGAAGGACCCCTCCCGGATCGTTCCCGGCAATTTCCTCTATGTCACCGACCTGATGCAGAATCCGCGGATCATCCGCCTGGCCGGTGCGATCCTGGCTGAGCATTTTCAGAGCGCAAAACCCGATTACATCATTACAGTGGAAACCAAGGGGATCCCGCTGGCCTATGAAGTGGCACGCTATCTGGGGGTGGGGCTCATCGTGGTGAGGCGCAACACCAAGATCACCGAAGGCACCGCCGTCTCCATCAATTACCTCACCGGCAACCAGGGGATGCTTTCGGTGATGAGTCTGTCCAAACGCAGTCTGCGGCCGGGGTCGTCCCTGATCTTCATTGATGACTTCCTGCGCGGCGGCGGCACGGTCCGGGGCATCATCGACCTTTTGTCCGAATTTGACTCCAGGCTGGTCGGTGCCGGTGTCATGGTGGACTCCAAGGATCTGGACAAGGAGATCGGCGTACCCTTTGTAAACTTCTGCGATTATCACGGTATCAATTCGAAAGGTGAAGTCCTGATTAATAATTCAAATTCATTATAAAATGTGAACAAGATGGTCATATTTTGTTAATATTATAAATGTGTGAAGATTGTCTTATATTTAAACGTTTTCTATGATAATATTTTAGTAACAAATAATTTTTGGGGAGATGCCGACAGGACACACTCAAAAAGAGGAATCTGACTTTTTATGACCACAGCGAGGAGGAAACTCAATGAGAATCACTGACGTTCGGATAAGGAAAATTGCCTCGGAGGGGAAAATGAAGGCAATTGTTTCTGTGACATTCGAGAATGAATTTGTTGTGCATGACATCAAGGTGATCGAAGGCCAAAACGGTCTGTTCATTGCCATGCCGTCGAGGAAGACGCCGGATGGAGAATTCAAAGACATTGCACATCCCATCAACACGGAGACCCGGGAACAACTCCAGCGTGCAATTCTGGATGAGTTTGAAAAAGTCATGCAGGAACCCGTTGAGGATCCCTACAGCATGGACAGGCTGTCCAAAGTTCAGGAACCGGAAGCCGCCCCTGCGGGTTCATCCCTGTTTTAATTTACCGATCATGATCTCACGCTGCTGCAAAGCCGGACACACCGGACCTTGCAGCAGCGTTTTTCAGGTGTGAAAACACACCAGCCCAAAGAGTGTACCGCATTCCCTTCGGGACCGATCTGACGATCACCGGAGGCTTCAGGCAGACGGGCCCTGTGATGAGATCAGAGGGGAATGCCGTGTCACATCGGCAAAGAGGCGCTGTGTGCTCCAGGGAAAAAGTGGTTTTCATTGTTCAATGCGGGAGAGTCAGAGGAATCAGGAAATCCCGATGGCCTGGAAAGCGTAACAGTAAGCAGACAGAAGCAGACAGAAGGAGACAGAAGCAGACGGAAACAGGATAAAAACATGACAAAGCGGTAAAAAGCAGGACAAAAGCAGGATGGTAACAGGTCCCAGGCATGACAGAGACAGGACAGCTCCTGAAAAAGCTGAACACAGCGGCAGGGATCCCGGCGGATGGATGCCGCCCCAAACGGAGGAGCGGGCAGGGGGATGAGTTGTGTAAAAAACAATGCGCAGGAAGGCCGCAACGAGATAAAAAACGATGTAAAATAAGGGTAAGGAAGCGAAAGGAGCGTGATTCATGTTGAAACTCATCATTCTTCGCCACGGTCAGTCCGAAGCCGATGTTCGCAGAGTCTGTGAAGGCAGGGCGGATTTTCCGCTCACCGGACTGGGTCTGGATCAGGCCGATCGGGCGGGCCAGTGGATCTCAGCGCATTACAGACTGTCAGCGATCTATTCCTCTCCCCTGATCAGGGCCCGTCAGACTGCGCAGGCAGTGGCTGATGCCGCCGGGTTGCCGGTGACGGAACTTGCGGATCTGATGGAGTTCAACAACGGGCTCCTGGCCGGCGTGCCCATCTCCGAGGTGGCCCATCGCTTTCCCGTTGTTCCCGACGTGGCGCCCCATGAAGCGGTCTACGGGCAGGAAACAAAACTTGAATTCAGGCTCCGGGCCGAGAATGTGATGTCAAAGATCCTCCATGACCATGCCTCGTCCGATGTGGTCTGTATCGTGACCCACGGCGGGATGATCAATCAGCTCTACCGGGCGTTCATGAGGCTGCCGGTGGATTTCAATGCCTGGATCACGTCAGCGGATACCGGCATCCATGAATGGGTGGCACTGGAAGAGGGCAGAGGCATAACGTTCCTCAATGCCATCGCGCACCTGAGTGACCGGCCCTGATCCGGCAAGGGGATACAGCAGCTGCAAGTTCCGGGAAAGCCTGCCATCGTCAGAGTTTACAGATCTGTCTGTACAGGGATACAATGGGATCAGCATCATATTCTCTGCGGATCGTTCCTGCCGCTGCACTGACAGTCAGCCCGAGGGACCGTATAATATGGATCTGATCAGGGACTTTTCATCCCGCATTGATCAGTCAGCAAATCATCAGTCAGCAAATCATCAGTCAGCAAATCATCAGTCATCAACCCATCAGTCAGCAACCCATCAGTCAGCAAACCATCAGTCAGCAAATCACCTGATAAACGATGGACAAAACGACCGGCTACCAGCC